>NZ_CP083371.1:0-302083 GCF_017488845.2 Ensifer canadensis | reverse complement strand
CTTCAGCACGTGCTCACCATGTATGGCGGCATCGTCGCCGTCCCGCTGATCATCGGCCAGGCGGCCGGCTTGTCTCCAGCCGACATCGGCCTGCTGATCACCGCGTCGCTGTTTGCCGGCGGCCTGGCGACTATCCTGCAGACGATCGGCATTCCGTTCTTCGGCTGTCAGCTGCCGCTGGTTCAGGGCGTTTCGTTTGCCGGCGTCGCTACCATGGTGGCGATCGTCACCAGCCGCGAAGGTGGCGGATTGCCGGCGGTGATGGGCGCCGTGATGGTGGCGTCACTCGTCGGCCTGGCGATCACGCCGATCTTCTCGCGCATCACGCGGTTCTTCCCGCCGCTGGTTACCGGCATCGTCATTACCACGATCGGCCTGACACTGATGCCGGTCGCGGCCCGCTGGGCCATGGGTGGTAATCCCAACGCGCCCGACTTCGGCAGCGTCAGCAACATCGGCCTGGCGGCGGTGACTTTGCTCACCGTCCTGCTCCTCAGCAAGGTTGGCAGCTCCAGTATATCGCGCCTGTCGATCCTGCTTGCCATGGTCATCGGCACGCTGATCGCCTTGGCTTTCGGGATGACCGATTTTTCCAAGGTCGCCGAAGGTCCGATCCTGGCCTTCCCCTCGCCCTTCCATTTCGGGGCGCCGGTCTTCACGGCCGCGGCGATCGTCTCGATGTTCATCGTTCTCCTGGTCATCCTGGTCGAGACGTCGGCAGACATCCTGGCCGTCGGCGAAATCATCGGCACCAAGGTCGATTCCAAGCGACTGGGCGATGGCCTGCGCGCCGACATGATCTCGAGCCTGTTCGCCCCGATCTTCGGCTCGTTCACGCAGAGCGCCTTTGCCCAGAACGTCGGTCTTGTGGCCGTGACCGGCATCAAGAGCCGCTATGCCGTCGCAACCGGCGGCCTCATTCTGGTGACGCTCGGCATTCTTCCTGTCATGGGGCGGGTGATCGCAGCTGTTCCGCCGGCCGTGCTCGGTGGCGCCGGTATCGTGCTGTTCGGCACGGTGGCGGCGAGCGGCATCCGCTCGCTCTCCAAGGTCGATTATCACAACAACATGAACCTGGTCATCGTCGCCACCTCGATCGGCTTCGGCATGATCCCGATCGCCGCGCCGCATTTCTACGACCACTTCCCGGCCTGGTTCGAAACCATCTTCCACTCGGGCATCAGTTCTTCCGCGATCATGGCGATCTCGCTGAACCTGCTGTTCAATCATTTCAAAACCGGCAACTCCGATCAGCAGTCCGTCTTCGTGGCCGGCACGGAACGCATCATCCGGTATCAGGATATTTCCGCTCTGCGCGACGGTGATCACTATCGCGATGGGAAGCTCTATGACCGCGATGGCAACGAGGTCCCGATGGCGGTGCCCCACCACTAACGCATGTCGCGCAAAAGTGGCCGCGGTTTTGCGCCCCCGACATGCGAAAGAACAAGGGCTTAGAGCAGCAACGCGCTTTGAGCCATCGCGCAAAATATGCAGTAGGCGTGGCCGAAGGATTTCGGCTACGAAGCATCCATGGATGCGGCTGTGTTGCGGAATACGCCGTGGGGACATCACCACTGATCATGCGGGAGACGGCGATGGAAGGACTGTTTGTCATACTGCTCTGTCAACTGGTCGGCGAGATCGTTGTCAGGACGCTCGACCTGAGCATGCCAGCACCCGCACTCGGTATCGTGCTCCTGCTTGTCTATCTCTGGTTTGCCGACAGGAGAGCCGGGTTGGAAGATGGCACCGCCCACACCCGGGTCAGCGGCGTGGCCGACGCTCTGCTCAAGAACCTCGGTGTGCTGTTCGTGCCCCTTGGCGTTGGGGTGATGCAGAACTACCGGCTGATCTACGAATATGCCGGCACGATCGTCGTCGCCGTCGTGGTGTCGACCCTTGTGACTTTGATGGTGACGGTGGGAGCTTTCCTGTTCGCGAGCAGGATGTCGGGCGCAGGAGGGGCTGGCGATGGACACTAGCGGTCGCGTGTTCGAGCTTTGGGTCTATCTCTCGACCAGCCCGCTCACGTGGCTGACCGTGACGATCGGCGCCTATATCGCCGCTCAGCGGCTTGCGGCGCTCAGCGGTTTCAACCCCATCGTCAATCCTGTGCTGATCGCCGTCGTCCTGGTGATCTCGATACTGGCTGCCACCGGGACATCCTATTCAACCTATTTCGACGGGGCGCAGTTCGTGCATTTTGCACTGGGACCTGCGACGGTGGCGCTTGCTGTTCCCCTTTACCGGAACCGGACACTGATCCGGCAGAACCTCGTGCCCGTCGTCGTTGCGCTTGTCGCGGGCAGCCTGACGGCGATCGTTTGCGCCACGGGTGTCGCCATCCTGCTCGGCGCACCTGACAGTGTGGCGATATCTCTGGCGCCGAAGTCGGCAACGGCCGGCATCGCCGTCGGCATCTCGCAGCAACTCGGCGGCGACCCGGCCCTGACAGCGCTTCTCGTCATCTTCACCGGAGTGTTCGGGGCAATCATCGTCACGCCGCTGATGAACCTTCTGCGGATCCGGAATTATGCCGCGCGCGGGTTTGCGGCCGGCCTGACGTCGCACGGCATCGGCACGGCACGGGCTTTCCAGGTCAACGAAATTGCCGGGACGTTCTCGGGCCTTGCGATGGCGCTCAACGGCATATTGACCTCAGCCATCGCCGCCATTGTCCTCGGGCTGCTGCTCTGAGCGCCGCCCTCGGGGACAGTCCGTTACCAGAAGGCACCGTAGAAGGTGACACAGCCGACGACACCGAGCACGATCGCCAGGGATGATCGGATCGTGAAATCGAGCAGCCTGAACTGATATCCAAAGCTTCCAACAGATGGCTTCATGGTTTTCTCCCGTGGTTGTCTTCTGAGCGACTGCGTCCCGGGTACCCGGGTTAGCGGATGGAACGTCGAGACGACGCCTATAGGCTTGCGGCCTCAGGCCGACTTTGCGAATCCACCGTCGTGGTGACGGTAGAAAGTCTTGGCTGCGACAAGCAGCGCTTCTTCGTCCAGCGGACGGCGAAACTCGCGCATGAGAAATCGGGCGAGATGCTGGATCTGCTCGCCATCTCTCGGAATGTCGTACTCGATACAGACAGTCTCAAAAACGCGCCAAAGCATGCCGATTTCCTCCTTGCTCAATGCAGCAAGCATCTCGTCGGGAATTCCGCGCATAAGAACCTCGCTCCGTATTCGCGCCGTCCTGCCCGCGAGCAGGGACCGAATTGCTATTGAGGGATCGATAAACGGGCGCGTCGGCGAATCTGCGGTCACCGCCGCAGTGAGAAGCCAGATGAGCCTGAGAATGACGATTGATGGGTAGCCGGTGATTGGGGCTTTACTGAGGTGATCAGCAGGATCGCCGGAATGCGACCATAGATCCACCTGACGAGCGCGACGAACGGCCCCGATGCCCTGGTCAGGCCCTGCCAAAAGATCGAAAGCCCGTCGTCGATACCGGACAAGGTTCGCCCGAAAGTCAGCGCGCGCTATTGCATTGTAACTGCTCCGTGCACTAGCATCCCCGGCATAAGACAGGAAGCCGGCTGGGGACTGCTTGCACTGCGCTTTGACAGGGGGATGGATGAGCAGGAATACTGGCGGCGTGAGGTTCAATTCGCCTCTCGAGCGAATTCGCAGCGGCGCAATGGTTGCCATGCTTGTGTTTGTGCTGGCCGCATGCGGCGGGCATCCGAAGGGCGTGCTGACGCCGGTCGCAGATACAGCCCCGGATTCAAGCCGGGTCAACATGCTGATCACGACGACGCGCAGCCGGTCGGAAAATCCCGGAGAAATGTATAGCGGCGAGCGCGCCCTGGCGCCCACCTTCGTCGACATGACCGTTTCCATTCCGTCAGACACCGTGCGCAAGGCTGGCGAGGTCGCCTGGCCGAAAAAGCTGCCGCCCAATCCGGCAACGGATTTTGCGACGCTGAAGGCGGACGATCTGGACATGGCCGGCGCCAAATCATGGCTGAGCGCGAGTGTGCGCAAAAGTCCTGACAAGAGCGTTTTCGTCTTCGTTCACGGCTTCAACAACCGCTTCGAAGACTCTGTCTATCGTTTTGCCCAGATCGTCCATGATTCCGGCGTCCACAGCGCCCCCATTCTGATCACGTGGCCGTCTCGCGGCAGCCTGCTTGCCTACGGCTACGATCGCGAAAGCACCAACTACACGCGCAATGCGCTCGAAAACCTGTTCCAGTACCTCTACCGCGACCCGGAAGTGAAGGAGGTCTCGATCCTCGCGCACTCGATGGGCAACTGGCTGGCGCTTGAGGCGTTGCGCCAGATGGCAATCCGCAATGGCGAACTGCCCGCAAAGTTCAAGAACGTCATGCTGGCGGCACCCGATGTCGACGTCGATGTCTTCCGCCAGCAGATCGCCGACATGGGCGAGAAGCACCCGAACTTCACGCTGTTCGTATCCCGCGACGATCGAGCTCTGGCAGTCTCGCGCCGGGTCTGGGGCGACGTTTCCCGGCTCGGGGCGATCGATCCGGAGCAGGCGCCGTTCAAGAAGGAGCTCGCGGACAACAAGATCACGGTGATCGACCTGACGAAGATCAAGGCCGGCGACAGCCTCAATCACGGCAAGTTCGCGGAATCGCCCGAAATCGTTCGCCTCATCGGTTCGCGCATCTCCGACGGCCAGACGCTGACAGACAGCCGGGTCGGTCTCGGCGACCAGATCCTGGTGGCAACGACCGGAACGGCCGCGGCCGTCGGCAACGCGGCCGGTCTGGTTCTTGCAGCACCCGTCGCCGTCGTCGATCAGAACACCCGCGACAACTACGCCGATCACCTCGGCAGTTCGGCTGCGAGAACCAACCGTGCTGCGACGGCGAGCGGATGCGACCCGACGCGACCGACCACGCCGGGATGCAACAGATAAAAGTAGGCTTGGAACCGGCCCCGCAGCTTGAGGCAAACCTGCTGCGGGGTGCTTCGGCATCAACCCGGAAAGGGTATGCGCGCAAAGGTCGAGCGCGGCCGATTGCCTTCCGCCATCCGGAAGTACTTAGAGCATTTCCAGGAAAAGTGCGAAGCAGTTTTCCGTCAGGAAATGCGTAAAAACAAGGAGATAGAGCGTTTCTGTGACTCCGCCCAAACCGGAAACGCTCTAGCCCCCCGGCATGCTTTCCGGCTACACCTTTACCCAGGCGCCGTTTCGTTTTGACGACTGCACGCAGGCATCGACGAAGGCCATGCCCTTCATACCGTCGTCGATTGTCGGATAGGTGACGGCGGCATCGATCGCCTCGCCCTTTCGTTTGGCGAAGATCGCCCGGGCCGCTTCGGTGTAGATATTGGCAAACCCTTCGAGATAGCCTTCGGGGTGGCCAGAAGGAATGCGGCTGACGCGAGCGGCGGCCGGGCCGGAGCCGGCACCAGCCCGGGTGAGCAGCCGCTTCGGCTCGCCGAACGGCGTGTACCAGAGATAGTTCGGGTCCTTCTGCGTCCATTCGAGCCCACCCTTGGTGCCGTAGACCCGCACCATCAGGCCGTTCTCGTGGCCGGGCGCCACCTGGCTGCACCATAAGAGCCCCTTGGCGCGCTCACCGTCCTTGGCCTTGAAGCGCATCATCACATGGGCATTGTCGTCGAGCTGACGGCCTTCGACGAAGCTGTCGAGATCGGCGGCAAGTTCTTCCAGTTCCAGCCCGGAGACGAAGGCGCCGAGATTATAGGCATGGGTGCCGATGTCGCCGGTCGAGCCGCCGGCGCCGGAGCGGGCCGGATCGGTGCGCCAGGCCGCCTGTTTCTGGCCCGACTGCTCGATGTTCTCCGTCAGCCAGTCCTGCGGATATTCCATCTGCACCAGCCTGATAGCGCCGATGTCGCCATTTTGAACCATCGCGCGCGCCTGGCGCACCATCGGATAGCCGGTGTAGTTGTGGGTGAGCACGAACAGCGCATCGCTGTCGTCGGCCGCCTTCTTCAGTTTCTTCGCATCCGAAAGCGTCGAGGTCAGCGGCTTGTCGCAGATCACATGGATACCGCGCTTCAGGAATTCCTTGGCGGCGGCATAGTGCACATGGTTGGGGGTGACGATCGCCACCGCCTCGATGCCGTCCTTCAGCTTGGCCTCGCGGATCGCCATTTGCTTGAAGTCGGAATAGACCCGCGACGGATCAAGCCCGAGCTCGCGGCCGGAGCTTTCGGCCTTGTCCGGCGTCGACGACAGGGCGCCGGCCACCAGTTCGTAGTGATCGTCGAGCCGGGCGGCGATGCGGTGCACCGCGCCGATGAAGGCGCCCGAACCGCCGCCGACCATGCCGAGCCTGATCCGCCGCTCGCGCTTCTCGCTCGTTCCCTCGATTGCCATCGTTTTGTCTCCCTGTTCTGAACCTGCTCTATCGTCTCGTTGTCATCGTCGTGCGGCTGCCCCTCATCCGCCTGCCGGCACCTTCTCCCCGCCAGGCGGGGAGAAGGAATATGCGGCACCCGCTCGCACCGCCAGCCAAGGCAGCAGCGCCAGCGTCAGCTCACATCCCCTCCTCCAGCAGCTGGCAGAAGGGCGATCGCGACGGCGTTTCCTCTCGCTCTGCAGCACCGGGTGGCACGTCCCCTCTCCCCGCTTGCGGGGAGAGGGTTAGGGTGAGGGGCTGCGGCCGGGGCGCGCACTGCGGCTGCGGCGGGCTGCCGCCGAAGCTGTGCTTCGCCTCAGATCCCCAGCAGGCGCCGGTTGGCGGCCTCGTCGGTGCCGCCGTCGGCAAAGTCATCGAAGGCCTTTTCGGTAACCCGGATGATGTGGTGCCTGACGAACTCGGCGCCTTCGCGCGCGCCGTCTTCGGGATGCTTCAGACAGCACTCCCATTCCACCACCGCCCAGCCGGAAAAATCATTGGCCGCCATCTTGGAAAACACCGCGCCGAAATCGACCTGGCCGTCGCCGAGCGAGCGGAAACGCCCGGCCCGGTTGACCCAGCCCTGGTAGCCGCCATAGACGCCCTGCCGCCCGGTCGGGTTGAACTCGGCATCCTTGACGTGGAACATCCGGATGCGATCCTTGTAGATGTCGATGTTGTCGAGATAGTCGAGGCACTGCAGCACATAGTGCGAGGGGTCGTAGAGCATGTTGGCGCGGCCATGGTTGCCGGTGCGCTCTAAAAACATCTCGAAGGTGATGCCGTCGTGCAGGTCCTCGCCCGGATGGATCTCGTAGCAGATGTCGACGCCGCAATCCTCGGCATGGTCGAGGATCGGTTTCCAGCGCCGCGCCAGTTCGTCGAAGGCGGTCTCGACCAGGCCGGCCGGCCGCTGCGGCCAGGGATAGACGAACGGCCAGGCAAGCGCGCCGGAGAAGCTCGCCATCGCATTAAGCCCGAGGTTCTTCGACGCCGTCAGCGCCATCTTCACCTGCTCGACCGCCCATTGCTGCCGTGCCCCAGGATTGCCGCGCACTTCCGGCACGGCAAAACCGTCGAACACCTCGTCATAGGCCGGATGGGTGGCGACCAGCTGGCCCTGCAGATGGGTCGACAGCTCGGTGATCTCGACGCCGTTGTCGCGGGCAATGCCGGACAGCTCGTCGCAATAGGCCTTCGACGTCGCCGCCTTCCGCAAGTCGATCAGCCTGGTATCCCAGGTCGGCACCTGCACGCCCTTGTAGCCGCAATCGGCAGCCCACTTGGTGATCGCCGCAAACGAGTTGAACGGCGCCGCATCCCCGGCAAACTGCGCAAGAAACAGCCCAGGGCCCTTGATCGTTTTCATGATTTTTCCTCGTCTAAGCTGCCGTGACCGGATCGATGTCACGCTGAAGAGGCGCCGGACACAGGGTTGGCCAAGCGCGATTGTGACCTGAAAAATGGGTGCGAAAGGAAAAGGCGCGCCCGACCGACGGGCGCGCCTGGCTTATCAGAACGGAGAATCCGGGAAGTAGAACTGCTCGGCATTGTCCTTGGTCACCAGCGTGGCGTCGAGGATGTATTCGCCGCTGACCGGGACCTGGTCGTAGAACTTGGCAGCCGTGAGCTGCATTGCGGTTGCGACCATCGCCGGCGGATAGAGCACGTCGACCGGGACCATCTTGTCGCCGTCCATGACCTTCTTGATCATGTCCTTCGAGCCGGCACCGGCAACGATGTACTGGATATCCGTGCGCTTTGCCTGGCCGATGGCTTCGAGAACGCCGACCGCCATGTCGTCGTCCTGGCACCAGACCACGTCGATCTTCGGGTATTTGGTCAGGTAGTCCTGCATGACGCGGAAGGCGTCGTCGCGGTTCCAGTTGCCGTACTGGCGGTCGAGAACCTTGACGTTGGAACCGGCAATGCCCTTGTCGAAACCATCCTGGCGCTGCTGGTCGATCGGGATCGGCAGACCGCGGATAACGACGACTTCGGCATCCGGCGTCGTCTTCTTGATATATTCGCCCGCGACCTGGCCGAGCGCCGGGTTGTTGCCGGCGACATAGAGATCGCGGATCGAGCTGTCGTTGACCGACGGCGCGCGGTCGACGAGCGCAACGAAGGCCCCGGAATCCTTGACCTGCTGGATGGCGTTGACCAGCGGATCCGGGTCCGACGGCAGGATGACCAGCGCGTCGAGCCCCTGCACCGCAAGGTCCTGCACCGCATTTGCCTGAGTGGCCGCGTCCGGCGACGTCTTGACGATGACGTTGAGGCCCGGATGCTCCTGCATCAGAAGTTTGGCGACGCGTTCCGCATGGAACACGACGCCGGCCGTCCAGCCATGGTCGGCTGCCGGGATCGATACGCCGATAGTGACTTTCTTGTCCTGCGCCCACGCGCCCGGTGCAGCACCCGCAAAAGCCGCCACGGCGGCAACGGCCAGGCCGATAATTTGTTTACGCATAGTCTCCCTCCCAAGAGTTCCACGGGGCCTCGATTGCAATGAAGCCGGGCTCGCCCCAACGGCCCGGCCAATCTCAGGTGCGGCGCATGAGCGACCGCTGCACCAGCATGGCGATGATGATGATCGCGCCCTGGATGGCGCCGATCAGATATTCGCTGACGAAGTTCGAAAGCAGCATGATGTTGCCGACGATCTCCAGGATGAAGGCGCCGCAGACCGTGCCCCAGACACGTCCGACGCCGCCCCTCAGAGCCGTTCCGCCGACGACGACGGCCGTGATTGCCTGCAACTCCCAGAGGATGCCGGTGGTCGCCGATGTGGAGCCGAGACGCGGCACGTAGAGCAGGACGGCGACGGCGACGCAGAGGCCCTGGATCACATAGGCGATCGTCCTCACGCGGTTGACCGAGATGCCGGAATAGCGCGCGACGTCCTCGTTGGAGCCGACCGCAATGACGTGACGGCCG
The DNA here is from genome assembly GCF_017488845.2 of Ensifer canadensis. Classification (NCBI taxonomy): domain Bacteria; kingdom Pseudomonadati; phylum Pseudomonadota; class Alphaproteobacteria; order Hyphomicrobiales; family Rhizobiaceae; genus Ensifer; species Ensifer canadensis. The sequence continues at coordinate 292,788 of NZ_CP083371.1, read as the reverse complement.
TAACGCGTGCGATAGAGCACGAAGGCGGCGATCGCTGCGGTCACAAAGATCACGATGATCGGCACGGGCACGCCGGCGACCGAGCCGAAATAGACCGGCCGATAGATCTGCTGGAGTTCGCGGTCCTGCAACGTGATCGCGCCGCCTTGCGACAGCCAGGTCGTCAACCCGCGGTAGATGCCCATGGTGCCGAGCGTGGCGATGAAGGGCTCGATCCGGCCGACGGTGGTGATCAGCCCGTTGACGAGCCCGCACGCCGCACCCAGCACCAGCGCCAGGATCGCGGCGCAGATCAGCATCAACACGGGATCAGCAATAACGCCGCTGTTGATAAACAGGATCATCAGGCTGGCGACGAAGGCGACCATCGAGCCAACGGAAAGATCGAGCCCACCGGACGAAATCACATAGGTTGCACCCAGCGCGATGATGGCGATGAAGGCGCTGCGCGTGATGACGTTCAAAAGATTGGCGACAGAAATGAAGTTCGGATTGGCGAAATAGCCAAGGATGAGCAGCAGTGCCAGCGCGACAAAGGGCGCGATGGCCGCCATATCCCAATCTCGCGACGTTCGCGGAGCGCTCTGCGTTTCGGTTGCAACATTCGTCATCATCGTGTCCCGCGCTTACGCGGCCTCCCCGGTATTGGCGCCTGTCGCAAGAACGACGATCTCGTTTTCGTTCATCTTGTCTCCCGTAACTTCGCCGACGATATGGCCCGCCCGCATGACCAGGATGCGGTCGGAAATACCGATCAACTCCGGCATTTCAGAAGAAACGACGATGATCGACCGCCCCTCCTCTGCGAGCTTGGCGATGAATTTGTAGATCTGCTCCTTGTTGCCGATGTCGATGCCGCGCGTCGGCTCGTCGATGATGACGATCTCCGGATCGAGCATCATCATTTTGGCAAGCAGCAGCTTCTGCTGGTTGCCGCCGGACAGCTGCCCGGCAAGAATATCCTTGCGGCCGGTTCGGATGTCGAACTCGCGGATCGCCCCGTCGAGCGCGTCGGCTTCCTTCTTGCGGTCGATCTGCAGGGTTTTGACGAAGCGGGACAGCGACGCAAGCGTCAGGTTGACCCTCAGATCCTTGGTCAGCAACAGGCCCTTGCCCTTTCGGTCCTCGCTTAGATAGACCAATCCGGCCTTGAGGCTCGCCTCAACGCTCGAGAAATTCACCGTCTGGCCGTGATGCCTGATCCGGCCATGACCCGGACGAAGCCCGGCAATGCCCTCCATCAACTCGGTTCGGCCGGCGCCGACAAGCCCGGCAAAGCCGAGGATCTCGCCCTTGCGCAATTGAAAGGTGGCGTTGCGCGCGAAGCCCGGCACCGAAAAGTCTTCGATCTCGAGCACGACGTCGCGTGCAGGCCCACCGTGGCGTTCGGGGTAAAGTTTTGCGACATCGCGCCCGACCATCAGCCGCGCCATGTCGGCCGGCTGCAGCTCGGCGGCAGCGTGCCCAGCAACGACCCGGCCGTCGCGCAGCACCGTCACCCGGTCGGCGATCTCCTTCACCTCCGGCAGTCGGTGCGAAATATAGAGAACGCCGACGCCCTTGGCGCGGATATCCTTGATCACTTTGAGCAGCGCTTCAGTTTCATGCGGCGTCAGGGACGCCGTCGGCTCGTCGAAGATCACCACCCGGTGCGGCACCAGCAGCACCCGCGCGATCTGGACCAGCTGGCGCTGGGCGATCGACAGACGGCGCACAATGGTCCTTGGGTCGAGATCGGCACCGAGATCACGGATCGCTCTGGCCGCGCCATCGTTCATGGCCCGGTCGTCGACGGAAAGACCTTTGCGCAGTTCGCGGCCGAGATAGATGTTCTGCGCCACCGTCAGATCCGGCGCGAGCAGGATTTCCTGGTGGACAAGGACGATGCCGGCTTGCTCGGCATCGACGGGGCCGGAAAAGCTCACCGGCCTTCCACCGATCGCCAGCTCGCCGCGTGTCGGCAAATGATTGCCGGCCAGGATCTTCATCAGCGTGGATTTGCCGGCACCGTTTTCGCCGATGATGGCGTGGACTTCGCCGGGCCGCACGGACACATCGATGTCGCGCAGCACCTCGACGATGCCAAACGTCTTGGAAATGCCCCTCGCCTCGAGGACGGGTGGCGCACTCTGGGATGCCGCAGCCGTCATGTGGCGACCGCAATCGTCAAGCCACGCCCCACAGGGTCGGCCGCCACGCCCCGTGCTCGGGCACGAACGCAACGAAACAATGTCATAAGAACTCCTCCGGAAGTACTGCTAACCCATTTTCTGAGGTACGTAAATCAGAATTTGTTTTTTAGCCTGTTGATTTCGAACGGCGAGGCCAAAAGCCAAAGAGAGAGCCCCGAGGCAGCGCAGCGTCAGCACGGACGATCGGTTTTAGGAAGAGAGAAGCTCAGCCGCAGCCGACCCGATACGGGGCTCCAGACAGACGGACAGGCGACATTCGCGAGTGGAGTCAAAGGGCGGCATCTGGCGCAATTTCTCAGACCGAGCGGATCGGCAGCTACAGGACGCATCAGCCAGTCCGATGATGGCATGGCCGAGTGCGCGCGCGCTGTCAGAGGGGGCGATTGGCACACACGCCGCATGGCCGGATACGCGTGCGCCTAGAAGCGCGAGAAGCCTTTCAGCGGTGGCATGATCATGCCACGTCCGTCACCCATGAACTGGGACACGCCTCTCGCCACCTCCTCGCTCGGATCGCCGTAGACTTCGAATTTTTCGACGGTGCAATGCGCAGACACGCTCTGAATATGCGCATCCGACATCTGCCAGTGGCGCAGGACATCGGCGGAATTTCGGTAGAGCTGGTAGCTGACCGCCCGCATTTCTGTCTCGTCGATGAGCGTGCGGACCATCAATTGTGGAGCGTTCTCTTCCACGAAGTCGACCGCTGCCCGCACCGCTTCACGGAAGGGCTGCAGATGCCCGGCTTTGATCTTCATGACATTTCGAAAGAGCAATTGGTCGGTCATCATGTTTCTCCATAGCGCTGTACGGAGTGCCTTATAGAAACTCAAGCATAGTTGAGGTCAATGGGCGCGATCTGTCGACGGCAAGATCTTGCATCAGACTTTGGTCTTGCAGGGCGGGCCGGCGGCACGCCGCATGATTGCGCTGAGCACCAGCGAAACAGCTTCACGTATTTCTTGTGAATGAGAACCGTCGAATTCAGCTAGCTTTCGCCGCGCACCCAACGTTGGAGGACGGCGGGCGCCCCACCGAATGTTTCGAGACATTCGGCGATCGACAAGGGAGGAACAATGTCGAAACTTTCAGCCGACCGACGGACTTCGAAATCGCGCACGCCGAACCTGCTCGGGACCCTGACCATGGGTCGACGCGCATGAACATACACAATCCCACCGCCGCGCCAACGCGGCCGACCGAACTCGTGCTCGGCCTCGACGATCGCCCCTCGCCGCCGATCGCCTTTCTTGCAGCGCTGCAGCATTTGCTGGCAATCATCGTGCCGATCGTCACGCCAGGCCTGCTGATCTGCCAGGCACTCGGTGTCTCTCTTCGCGACACGAACATGATCGTGTCGATGTCCTTGGTCATCTCGGGGATCGCAACCTTCGTTCAATGTCGCCGTTTCGGCCCGCTCGGCGCGGGCCTGCTGATCGTTCAGGGAACAAGCTTCAACTTCGTCGGCCCGTTGATTGCCGGCGGCGTGTTGATGGTGAAGCAGGGGACGCCGGTCGAAACCGTGATGGCGTGCATATTCGGCGTCGTCATCGCCGGATCCTTCATCGAAATGGGCCTTTCGCGCGTGCTGCCCTTCGTCAAGCGCCTGATCACCCCTCTCGTCACCGGCATCGTCGTCCTGATGATCGGCCTTACCTTGATCAAGGTCGGCCTGATCAGCATGGGCGGAGGCTTTGCCGCGATGTCGCAGGGCACCTTTGCCAACGGCGAAAACTTGCTGCTGTCAGGCGTCGTGCTTGGGCTTATCATTGCGCTCAACCGCATTCCGGTCGTCTGGGTCCGCAGTAGCGCCATCATGCTGGCGCTCGCCGCCGGTTGTCTGCTGGCGGCATGGATGGGTCGCCTCGACTTTGCCGGCGTGCATCAGGCAGCCTGGTTCCAGGCGCCGGTGCCGTTTCATTTCGGCGTCGACTTCTCGTGGTCGCTGTTTGCGCCGATGGTGGTCATCTATCTCGTCACGTCGCTTGAGGCGATCGGCGACATCACCGCCACCAGCAAGATCTCGCGCCAGCCGATCGAAGGTCCGCTTTGGATGGAGAGGATCAAGGGCGGCGTTCTCGTCAACGGCGTGAACTCGCTGCTGGCGGGCATCTTCAACACCTTCCCAAGCTCTGTGTTTGCGCAGAACAACGGCATCATCCAATTGACCGGAGTCGCCAGCCGTCACGTCGGCATCTACATCGCTGCCGTGCTGGTCCTGCTAGGGCTGTTCCCGACGGTTGCCGGCGTCATCCAGGCCGTGCCGGAACCGGTCCTCGGCGGTGCCGTCATCGTCATGTTCGGCGCGGTTGCCGCCTCCGGCATCAACATCCTCGCCGGCGTTCATCTGGACCGCCGCGCGCTTCTGATCATCGCCATCTCGCTTGCCCTCGGGCTCGGCGTCTCTCAGGTTCCCGAGTTCGTCACGCATATGCCCCGGGCGCTCGCGGACGTACTGGAATCGGGCGTGGCAACCGGCGGCATCTGCGCGGTCTTCCTCAACTGGCTTCTGCCCGAGCGCCAGGAAGAAATCATCGACTGACAACAAGGGGATCGCCACCCCAACCGGCCCCGCTCGCACGAGCGGGGCCGGTTGGGGTCACCTTCGAGAGGTCAGTGCCTGCTCGGCGCGAAATTGACGGTGGCACCCTCAATCGTGGAAGCCGCAGCAAACAGGCCTATCAAGGGCGAAGGTTCTTGCGAGCTCACATCATAGATACACGGTGCTGCAAAAACCGCCGCTCCAAGTGCGATGATGATCATCAGCTTCATTGGATCCTCCGATGGCGATGCGCAAGCATCGCCCATTCCTTTCCATTCATCGTTTTAGGCGACCGTCAGCTCGACGTTGATGTTGCCGCGCGTCGCCTTCGAATAGGGGCAGGTCTGATGCGCCTCTTCGACAAGAGCTGTCGCCAGCTCCCGCTCGATACCCGGAATGTTCACCTTCAGCCGGGCCTGCAGCAGATAGGCGCCGTCGGTCGATCCGAGATCAATCTCGGCAGCCACGGAGAGATCTCCAGGAAGCTTGACGTCGCGCTTTCCCGCCGCTTTACCGATGGCGCCGATGAAACAGGCCGACCATGCGGCCGCAAAGAGTTGCTCGGGATTGGTCCCGGCATGGGCGCTTCCCGGTGGCGAGAGCTTGACATCCAGCCGCCCATCATCACTGCGTGCGGCGCCGTCGCGACCGCCGCTGGTATGCGTCCTGCCGGTGTAGAGAACCTTGTCGACCTGTGTCATGGAACACTCCGTTGTTGTGTCGCTTGTGGCGACTGCGTTGACGGAGGGAGATTTGACCGGCTGGGGTATCCGGCATGTTTCCGAAAACGCCGGAAATGTACCAAAGCGTAGCGGTGGTCGCTCCGGACACCTGCTGCATGGCTCCTTAAATCCTATTCGATTTGAGGATAAAAACATGCAGCAATTCACAGTGCTACAGCGACCTCTGCGCGTCTGATAAGACGCGCGGCGCTGTAGAGCTAAAAACCGCTTCGACGAACTTTGACCGTAATATCAGCGGATGACGACCTCCGCCGCCAAACCGCCGCCGGCGCGATTGTAGAGCCGCACCGAGCCGCCGATGGCCCCTGCCAGTTGCTGGGCGATCGCAAGTCCGAGCCCGGTGCCGCCCGTCTCCCGATTGCGGGATTGCTCGAGCCTGAAGAACGGCTGCATGGCAGCCTCAAGCATGTCGTCCGGAATGCCCGGCCCCCGATCCAACACCGTGATGGCGACCTCGCCATTTTCCCGTCGCTCGACACTGATCTCGGCAGCGCCGGCAAATTTCAGCGCGTTGTCGATGAAGTTGGAGAGGATCCGGCGCAACGCATGCGGCTTGACGGGTATGGTCCCGTCAACGGCACTGACGACGGCCACGGACTTTCCGGTGTCCTGATAATCATAGGCCAGGCTGTCGATAAAGGATGCGAGGTCGATGCGGGAAGTCTTCTCGACATTGCCGTGCGCACTTCGGGCGTAAGCAATACCGTCCTGAACCAGTCGTTCGATCTCGCGGAGATCCTGCACCAACTTGTCCCTTTCAGGCGTTTCATCCGCCATGTCGGCGCGAAGCCGCATGCGCGTGATCGGCGTCTGGAGATCGTGGGAAATGGCGGCAAGGATCTGCACGCGCTCTTCGAGATAGTGGGCGATCCTGTCGCGCATGGCATTGAAGGCCCGGGCGGCATGCGCGACTTCGCGTGGGCCGGTCTCGCTCAACGGCGCGGCCTTCCTGTTCGGGTCCAGCGCATCGGCGGCAGCGGCAAGATCGCTCAAAGGGCGGATGACTTGATGCACGGCAAACCAGACGCAAAGGAGCAGAAGCGCCATCTGGGTCGCCAGCACGTAAGGCAGCCATTCGGCGATCGGCATCACGCCCCGTGGCGTCACGTCTATCGTCAGGGGCGCGCCGTCGCTGAGCGTCAGGTGGGCCTGCAATCTTTTGTCGTCACCCGGAATCGCCTCCACGTGCAGGGGAAAGCGATGCCCGGCCGCCTCCTCGATCTTGGTAGCGATCTCCGCACCACGGGTGGTGAGATCCGGCACGCCGGGAAGGCCGGGCCCCAGCACGAAACGATAGCTGCCGCGGCTGAGACGATCGAGCCAACCCGCTCTCTCGCTCGCCGGCAGTCGATCGAGAATGGCGATCGATGTGGCAACATCGGTTTCCAGCGTGCCGAGCATGACCGCCTTCGCCGACATATAGCGTTCGAGAAACAGGACGCTGAAAGAAAGGCCATAGGCGATTGCGAGACCGAGGAGAAGAACGAGAAAAAGCCGAGCGCGTAAGGTGCTCGGCCAATACCAGCTGACAGTCGATGTGACGCCCAAGCTCATTGCCTGGGCTCCGAGATCTCGACCGGAACGGAAAAGACGTAACCTTCGCTGCGCAGCGTCTTGATGTAGGTCGGCTCACGCGCATCGTCACCGAGCCGCTGGCGCAGACGGCTGACGAGAAGATCGATCGAGCGATCGAACAGCTCGGCGTCGCGCCCCTGGGTCAGATTGAGAAGCTGATCACGGTTGAGCACGCGCTGCGGATGATCGATGAAGACACGCAGCAGCCGGTATTCGGCACCACTCAAGGCGATCTCCGTGCCCTGCCTGTCGAGAAGGCGGCGGCCGACCGTGTCGAGCTGCCAGTCGCCGAAGGTCAGCAATTGACCCGCCTCAGTGATCTGCAGGTTCGGAGGCAGCATTCGGGTTCGGCGCAGCACCGCCTTGATGCGTGCCAAGAGCTCGCGCGCAGCAAATGGCTTGGGCAGATAGTCGTCCGCTCCCATTTCCAGGCCGATGATCCTGTCCATCTCATCGCTGCGAGCCGTCAGCATCAGGATCGGCGTCGCCTTGTGCTTGCCGGCGCGCAGCTCCCGGCAGAGGACGAGTCCGTCGTCGCCGGGCATCATCACATCGAGCACGATCAGATCGACGGTGTTGGCTTCCAGAAAGGCGCGCATCTGGCGGCCATCCGCGGCAACGGCCGTGCGCAGCCCGTTCTTCCTTAGATAGCTCGACACCAGCTCGCGAATTTCGCGATCGTCGTCGACGATCAGAATGTGATCGACGTGCTCCATATCCGACTTCCCACTCCCCTATGCACTCGGCCACAGCGCCTGATGCCTTTAGACCCAAGGCGGCTTGCGCGAGGCAGGCATCCACAAGGTCGCGCGCCCTGTTGCCGACTATCGTCGGTCTAAAAACGATCCACGTCCATAACCGCCTGTGCGAACGCCTGCGGCGCTTCCTGCGGCAGGTTATGCCCGATGCCGCCGCTGACGGTGCGATGTTCGTACTTTCCCGAAAATTTGCCGGCATAGGCGGCAGGCTGCGGATGCGGCGCGCCGTTGGCATCACCTTCCAGCGTGATGGTGGGAACCGAGATCTTCGGTCCCGCGGCAAGCCGCTTTTCGTAAGCGTCGTATTTGCGTTCGCCTTCCGCCAGGCTCAATCGCCAGCGATAATTGTCGACGACGACGGCGACATGGTCGGGATTGTCGAAGGCTTCAGCCGAACGCTCGAAGGTCGCATCATCGAATTTCCAGGTGGGCGAGGCGGTCTGCCAGATCAGCTTGGCAAAGGCGCGCCGATTCTCCTCATAGCCCAGCCGCCCGCGCTCGGTGGCGAAATAGAACTGGTACCACCAGGCAAGCTCGGCGCTGGGCGACAATGGCTTCCTGTTGATTTCCTGGCTTCCGATGAGATAGCCGCTCACAGAGACCATCGCCTTGCAGCGCTCCGGCCAAAGTGCTGCCATGATATTGACCGTGCGTGCGCCCCAGTCGCAACCGCCAAGCACCGCCTTTTCGATGCCCAGCGCATCCATCAAGGCGATCATATCCGCAGCGATCGCCGATTGCTGGCCGTTGCGCGGCGTATCCGGCGAAAGGAAGTGCGTCGTTCCGTAACCGCGCAGGTAAGGCACGATCACGCGGTAGCCGGCTTGAGCAAGCAAGGGCGCGACGTCGACATAGGTATGAATGTCATAGGGCCAGCCGTGCAGCAGCAGAACAGCCGGCCCATCGGCGGGACCTGCCTCCGCGTAGCCGACTTCGAGCACGCCGGCCCGGATCTGCTTGAGTGCGGCAAAGGAGGTGTGTGTGCCGGGCTTGATGTCAGGCAGCCGTGCGGCGGACGCTTGCCCCGACTGCGCCATCGCGGCACCCGCCATGCCAAGCTCGACCGCAGCAATGGTCATGGCAGCCACCCCGAAAAACTTGCGGCGTTCATGGTTGATTTCGTCAGACATCGGCCTCTCCTTTTTGAACCCAAGCACAATGGGAGAAAGACGGGCCGCTTGTATCCTGCGTGTGTCGCGCCCGCCCGATCTTGAATACCAATGTAGCGCCGACCCGCCCGGATACAGTCTGATACAAAGACGCCTTGCGACCAGCCAACTCGATCCGCCGGCGCGTGTCTGATGGCTGATCATCGGCAGCCGATTTGTATCGCTCTGTAGCAGGCCGGGCTACGCCTACATCCCGGTACATTTTCATACCTGAGCGGACACATGCGGGATACGTCGCAAAGACCAGATGCGTATCCGTTGCTGGTCAAGGCACATCGCCGTCCAGAGCCCGATCAATCGGTTCAAAGGAAACGATGATGACGCTTCTCATCATAGCCTATCTCGGAGGCGCGCTGACGATCTTCAGTCCGTGCATCCTGCCTATCCTGCCTTTCGTTTTCGCACGCGCCGAACAGTCCTTCCTCCGAAGCACGCTGCCGATGCTTGCCGGCATGGCCATCACCTTTGCGCTTGTCGCCACCCTGGCAGCCATCGGCGGCAGCTGGGCCATCCATGCCAACGAATATGGCCGCATTGCCGCGATTGCCTTGCTTGCGGCGTTTGGCGCAAGCCTGCTGTCACCGCGGATCGCCAGCGCGCTTTCACAGCCCGTCGTCGATTTCGGCAACCGCCTGATGAGGGCCACCGGCAATGGGCGCGCGACGCCCGATGTGGCCGGGTCGTTTGTTCTCGGCATCGCGACCGGCCTGCTCTGGGCCCCTTGCGCCGGGCCCATCCTTGGTCTGGTCCTGACCGGCGCGGCACTGCAGGGTGCCAATCTTGCGACGACATTCCTGCTGCTTGCCTATGCTGCCGGTGCGGCCACCTCGCTTGCCACAGCCATGTTTGTCGGCGGAAAGGTTTTCGCCGCCATGAAGCGGTCGCTGGGGATCAGCGAGCGCGTTCGCCAGGTCCTGGGTGCCGCGGTGCTCGCCGGCGTTGCGGCAATCGCGCTCGGCCTCGATACCGGCCTGCTGGCCCAACTTTCCTACGCCAGCACGGCATCCCTGGAACAGACCGTGCTCGAAAAGCTCGATACCAAAGCCGCTGGCGGACCGTTCTCCGCGGCTGCCGACAAGGGCGTGGACGTCGCATCGGCCGATACGACCCGCCCCTTTCAAAGCGACCTGCCCGTCGAAGGCGCTGCACCATCGCTTGATGGAGCGGTGGAGTGGCTGAACTCGCCGCCGCTCACCGCGGAAGCCTTGCGGGGGAAGGTGGTGCTCGTCGATTTCTGGACCTATTCCTGTATCAACTGCATTCGCACCGTCCCCTATGTCCGCGAGTGGGCGGAAAAATACCGGGATCAAGGCCTCGTCGTCATCGGCGTGCATGCGCCTGAATTCGCCTTCGAGAAGAAGATCGACAATGTCCGCAAGGCGGTCAGCGATTTCAACATCGGCTATCCCGTCGCCATCGACAACGACTACCGCATCTGGCGCGCATTCGAGAACAGTTATTGGCCAGCCCATTACCTGATCGATGCCAAGGGGCAGATCCGCCATCATCATTTCGGCGAGGGCAATTACCCGCAGACGGAGAAGGCCATCCAGGACCTGCTCAGGGAAGCCGGCAGCGACATGGCGGCGAGCGGGCCGGTAGCGCCCGAAACCAAGGGTGCTGAACTCGGTGCCGACCTCAACAACATCGGCTCCAGCGAAACCTATCTCGGTTACCAGCGCGCTTCGAACTTCGCCTCCAACGAGAGCCTGAGCGCCGATGCGGCACGCAAATACACGGTCGCCGAACCGGGTCTCAACGAATGGGGCCTCACCGGCACCTGGACCGTCGGCCCGGAACAGGCAACGCTCGACGAGCCGGGAGGCGGCATCGCCTCGCGCTTCAGTGCGCGCGACCTGCATCTGGTTCTTGGGCCGGGAGCGGCCGGAAAGCCGGTCCGCTTTCAGGTGAGCATCGACGGCAAGACGCCGGGCAAGGACCACGGCGCCGATATCGACGCCAATGGAAACGGCACGGTCACGGCAACCAGACTCTACCAACTGGTGCGCCAGTCCGGTGACGTCTCGGCGCGCAGCTTCAGCATCCGGTTCCTTGACCCAGGCGTTCAGGCCTACGCCTTCACCTTCGGCTGAGACCTCGAGACATGTTCAAACCTGCCAATCGCCATCAACCCGACAAGGAGTGAAATCCATGAACCGTCATCTTTCCACCCTCGCGCTCGCCCTCTTCACCAGCGCGATTGCCTTGGCGGCCCAGGCAGCCGAGGTCAAGAATATCGTCATCGTTCACGGCGCATTGGCCGATGGCTCCGGCTGGCGCCAGGCAACCGAAATTCTCGAGAGGCGGGGCTATGCCGTGACGATCGTTCAACAACCCATCACGTCGCTGGCGGATGACGTTGCCGCCACCAACCGCGTGCTCGATCTGCAGCATGGTCCGACCTTACTCGTCGGGCACAGTTATGGCGGCATCGTCATCACCGAAGCCGGCAACCGTGCCGACGTCGCAGGCCTCGTCTATGTCGCCGCCTTCCAGCCCGACAAGGGCGAAAGTCTGCTCGCCCTCGCCAGCTCCAAACCGGCCGGCGGCATGAACATCAGGGAGACCAAGGACGGAAAATACCTCTATCTCGACCCAAGCGCCTTCGCCGCCGATTTCGCTGCGGACCTTCCGAAGGACGAAGCGGCATTCCTTGCAAAATCTCAGGTCTTTGCCGCCAAGGCGGCGTTTTCGGCCAAGGTCGACGATCCGGCCTGGCGAACCAAGAAGAGCTGGTCGATCGTGGCGACGCAGGATCGCGCGATCAATCCCGATCTCGAACGCGACATGGCCAAGCGGGCGAACAGCGAGGTGACGGAGATCACGGCGAGCCATGCCGTCTTTGCCTCTCAGCCGGAGATGGTTGCTGATGTCATCGAAAAGGCAGCCAAACAGCTCGGCCAGTAAGTCGATGCACGGCAACTGACGTGCAAACATCTGGCTGCAGCGTTTATCGCAATTGGTCCGGGCGTTGCAGCGCCCGGCCGAGCATTCCTTCACTCGTTCGGGAACCTGGACGGCTCGAAGCCGTTAGTTGGGATCGATAAAACGAGGGCAAGGACATGAGCTTCGATCAACTCGTTCCGGCGCCGGATCTCGCAGCCAAGGGCAAATCGCCCTTTCCCGGCGAAACGGCTGAGTACAGAAAGGCGCGGCAGGCTTTGCTGCGCGAAGAAATCGAGTTCCGGCGGCAGATGACGCGGCTGGTCGAGCTGCGGCGGTTGCTGCCGGATGGGCCGGTGATTGAAAAGAATTATCGCTTCAAGGATGCCAACGGCAACGACATCGGCCTGCTCGACCTCTTCGGCGACAAGCAGACGCTTGTCACCTATTTCTGGATGTACGGGCCGCAGCGCGCGCGCCCCTGCCCGATGTGCACGAACTGGCTCGGCGCAGTGAACGGCAACGCCGCCGATATCAAACAGCGGGTGGCGTTGAAGATCCTCGGCCGCAGCCCCGTCGAGCGCCAACTGGCGTTCGCCCAGGAGCGCGGCTGGCGAGACCTCGATTTCGTCCAGACCGTCGGCGACGACTATGCTCGGGATCTCGGCCTCATCAATGCGGACGGAAGCGAAAACCCGGCGCTTGGCGTCTTCAAGCGTGAAGGCAATGCCGTCAGGCTCTTCTGGGCAAGCGAGATGACGATGGAGATGGCCGACCCCGGTCAGGACCCAAGGGATGCACCCGACATCGCCTCGCTCTGGTCGATCCTGGACCTGACGCCGGAGGGTCGCGGCACAGACTGGTATCCGAAGCTCAGCTACTGACGATCGACACCAGACCGAGTTAGAACGACTGGAACCGGTCGCTGTTCGCTGTGGCAGACCCCGTGACGATCAGGAGAGCTGATTGCATCGAAATGTTTTCAACTCCGCAAGATTTGTCTGCCCGTTCGTGCAAATCTTTTCGCTGTGAGAGCGGAAAGGACACGAACATGCGTAAAGATCTGCCGCAGCGGGAATTACGGACCTATCCCGGCGCCGACGGACGCACCGTAACGAGCCCGCCCGTTCCGCGCGACGTTGCCGAGGTTCTCGCGCGCCACGCCGAGCCAATACAGGCGCGCCTCCTGCAGGTTCGCGATCTCATCTATGCCCTGGCAGGCGAGACCGATGGGGTCGGTCCGTTGACCGAGACACTCAAATGGGGAGAGCCGGCCTATTTGACGGAGGCAAGCGGAAGCGGAACGACCATCCGGCTCGGCGTCGCCAAATCAGCGCCCGAACGTTGCGCTGTGTTCTTCAATTGCAGGACGACGCTCGTCGAAACCTTCGGCATTCACTTTGCCGATGATTTCACCTTCGAGGGCAATCGCGCCCTCCTCATCCCCGCCATCGGCGATTTGCCGCGAGAACCGCTGGCGCTCTGCCTGCGGGCGGCACTAACCTATCATCACGATCAGCGGGTCTGCACGTGGACTGGTTCAACAAGCAGCTGAGCTGACGCGGTCCGCGGCTGTCTCAGTTCGACACCACCAGTCGATGATCGTTCTAGCGGGGGCCCGCGGCCCGTCGATGAAGGGTTGGGCAGGCCAGGAGGCGATTTCGGACCTGCCGCAAATCGCCTCGCTCACACGATGAAGCGGATGGCGCGCTGGATTTCGAAGAAGTCCTTGGCCTCGAAGCGCAGCGTGCGGGCGGCGACATGTTCAACGCCGGGATACCAGCTGCCGCGATAGGCCTCGATCGGGGTCGTGTATTCGACAACAAGCTCGAAGCGGTCGGCGAGCTTCGGTAGGCAGGCCCTCAGATCGCCCGACAGCGCCCTCTCCACGCCCTCGCTAATGGCTGCAACCGAAGCCTTCGGCGTCAGCGATCGGGTCGCGGGGCCGAAACCTTCGCTGGTGGCAACGGTGCCGATGCCGGAAACAATCGCCCTGGCCTCAGCGCACATGCCGGCGTCGCCGGAGAGAAACGCCGACGGAACGCCGTAGCGTGCGGCGCAAAATGCGTTCAGCGTGAATTCCGACGCCACGTCGCCATTGATCAAAAGCCGCGACACCGTGCCGGTCAGCGTATGGGCGAGCGGATTGGTGTCGGTGCCGGCCTTGTTGTGATAGCCAGTGTAGAGGGCTGCCGAAAAACTCTTGTCGATGCCGAACATCATCAGATCGGGATGACCGCTCCAGCCCCTGACGATGCTGACATAGGCCGGCAGCTTCGACAGGATCAGATTGCGCGCGGTCGAATGCGCATCCTTGACTACCACCTCCTTGGCACCGGCCGCCTTCGCCCCTTCGCAGGCCGCCACCAGCTCGTCGGTCATGTATTCGCGGAATTCCTCGTATTCCGGATGCCCCTTCTTGGCCTCGTCCCAGGCGGTGATCCCCGCCGTGCCCTCGATATCTGCGCTGATGAAAACCTTCATGATCGTTGCCTCGTATTTCAAAGAAGCTCGGCCATCGACTGCAGCAGCCGATCGATCTGAGCTGGGGAATGTTCGGAAAACACCGCGAGCCGCAGGGTCGGCACGTCGGGTGCGTCGGAATAGCCGCCCGCCGGCTGCACACGGACGATGATGTCGCGTTCGGCGAGACGGTCGCGAAGCTGCTCGAGATCGGTCACGCCCTTGACGGTGACGATCGGCACTGGCGTGTCGGCGACCTCGAAGCCCAGCGTTCGCAGGCCGCTGCGCACATGCTTGATGTTGCGGGTGAGGTTCGCGCGCTTTTCCGGCGTCGTTTGCAGGACCCGGAGCGATGCGGCCGCCGCCGCCGCAAGACCGGGCGGCGCCGGCGAGGCGCCGCGCATGATCATTGCGTTGCGGGCAATCTTTTCGGCAAGCGCTGCGTCGCCCGGAACGACGCCGCCGAGTGCGCCGAATGCCTTGCTCATGGTGCCGGCCAGAAAATTGCCCTCGCCCTCGAGCCCGGCATGCTGCAGCGAGCCACGCCCGGTTTCGCCGAGAACGCCGACGCCGTGGGAATCGTCGATGCAGAGCAGCGCGCCCTCGTAGGCCGCCATCGCCTGGCGGTAGTCGGCAAGCGGTGCAAGCTTGCCTGACGACGGGAAAACGCCGTCCGTCAGAACAGCCGGCCGCTCGCCTGCCTTCACATGCAGCGACAGTTGCGCTGCGAGATCTTCCGGGTCGGCATGGCGAAACTCGTGGATCGGCTTGCCGAGCGTCGGGATCGCGTCACGGGTGCTGTAATGGGTGGCCGAGTCGATGAGGATGACGTCGAAATCGTCGCGTAGCCCCTGCAGCAGCACCATCGGGCTGGTGTAGCCGGAGATCATGTAGACGACCTCCTCGGTGCCGAACCAGTCGCGCAGCCGCTCCTGCAGGTCGGCATAGACCTGCATGTGGGCGAGCGTTCCCGGCCCCATGCCGTACTGCCGGGTGGCGTCGCAGGCCGCCTCGATCACTTCGGGGTGGCCGTGCAGGCAGAAGTAGGACGTGCCGCAGTAATAGTCGACCTCGCGCCCGCCGATGAACATACGGGCGCCGAGCGGCGATTCCATCTTGATCGGAGCAACCATGGTCCGGATCACGCCGCTTCCGCCTGGGACGGGCTGCGCCGTTCCAGGAACATCGGGCCGACGCGGATGCCGCGCTTGCCGTTGTCATCGACGGCGTCGAGTTCGAGGATCTCGTCCTCGTAGAGCCGGCCGTGCATGCGGAAGCGCCCTTCCTCGACCGGCTCGCACGTGTGCGTGCAGAAATACTCGATCAGGCACTTCAGCCCACCATGGCTGTAGGTCAGGTATGTGATGTTGAAATCCGGCCCGTATTCGCCGAGATGCGGCTTGATCGCGTCGGGCACGGTCTCGTCGAGAGGTGCCTCGATGCGCGTCCAGTTCGCATCCTTCCAGAGGAGCTTGCCGGCTTCCGGGAAGGAGAGGTTCATATGGGCATAATCAGCGCCGCGCCCGTAGATGCGGCCGTCTATGACGAAGTCGTTGCCGGCGACCGGACGAATCTGGTGTGGCACGCCCTCGCCCATCAGGTAGATCTTGCCGTCCTTGGACTTGACCTCGACGATCTCCTGCGTGGCGTCGTCGCGGTAATAGCCCGGCAGCGTCTTGAACTGCGCCTCGGAGATTGCAGGCGGGCGCTGCACGCGCTCCGGCATCTTGCCCATCCTGCGTTCGGCAAGGACGATGCGCACGCCGTCGACGCCCAGCCGCGAGGCGATCTGGTTGGAGAAGTCAAGCGTCGCGAAGATCAGCACACCGACGCCGGCGGCCGGCAGCAGCATCATTTGCGAAGCATAGCCATAGACGGCGCCGCCATGGCCGACAGAGGTCCAGCCGTCGACATCACCGGACCCGAAGCACAGGCCGTAGCCGGCAAGCGTCTTGTCGTGACCGGCCGGGCGCTTGCCGAACGGCGTCCACATTTCGCGCAGCGCCGCCGGCGAGATGATGGAATTGCCTTGCACGTCGAACCCGCCGCGCAGCAGGCACTGGGCGTAACGCGCCATGTCGCCGGTGGTGGAGAAGATATTGCCGGCCGGCGATCCGCCGAGGCTGAACACCGGCGCCGGCGTGTCGCCGTCGAGCGTCCACATGTCAGCTGGTGCAAGCCTTTCACGAATGCCGGGTGCCATGCCGCACGAGGAGCTGTCCATGCCGAGCGGCTTTAGGATGTTGGCGGCGACATAATCGGAGTAGCTCTGGCCGCTGACCGTCTCGATCACCCGGCCGACGACGGCGATGCCGGCGTTGGAGTAATGCATCACCCCGAGGCTCGGGTCCTGCTTCAAGGTCGAGCTTGCCAGCTCGTTGACCGTGTCTTCGAGCGGCGGACGGGTGGCATCGAGATAGTGCCCGCTCTTCGGCTCGCGTACAAGGCCGGCCGTATGGGTCATCAGCTTGCGCAGGCTGATGACCGAGCCGTAGGGCCCGCCTTCGGCGCCGGCGAACGGGTTTATCGG
The DNA here is from genome assembly GCF_017488845.2 of Ensifer canadensis. NCBI lineage: Bacteria > Pseudomonadati > Pseudomonadota > Alphaproteobacteria > Hyphomicrobiales > Rhizobiaceae > Ensifer > Ensifer canadensis. The sequence continues at coordinate 275,933 of NZ_CP083371.1, read as the reverse complement.
CTTGAAGCCGGGGAGATAGGTCGACACGTCGACATCGATATCGACAAGCCCCTTCTCGACCAATTGCATGATCGCCAGTGAGGTGAAGGTCTTGGTGATGGAGCCGATGCGGAAGCAGGTGTCCCTGCCCATGTCGAAATGCCGGTCATGACGCTGGACATGGCCTTCGGCGAGCACGCCGTCACGGTCGACAAGGGCATAGGAGATCGACGGGATCGCCTTGTCCTCGACCTCGTAACGGATCAGATCCTCGAAAAGCTCGATCGAGGCGGCAGACAGAGAGGGCATCGGTACGCTCCTTGGGTCTCGATAGGAATGGGTCTCAATGGGAATGGCGAGGGTCCAGCATGTCGCGCAACGCATCGCCGACAAGGTTCCACGACAGCACGAAAAGGAAGACGGCAGCGCCCGGAAAGGCCAGCGTGTACCAGAACTGGAAAGGGTTGCCGGGCTGGCCGACGATCCAGTTGCGCGAGTAGGCGATGAACTGGCCCCAGTCGGCATAGCCTTCTTCGGTGCCGACCCCGAGGAAGCTGAGCGCCGAGGCGGACAGCACCATCGAACCAGTCGCCATCGTCGCCAGCACCAGCACCGGGAACATGGCGTTGGGCAGGATATGCAGCACGATCAGCCTGAGATCGCTGGCGCCGTAGCTGCGTGCCGCATGGATATAGTCCATCTCGCGGATCCTCAGGATCTCGCTGCGCACGATACGGGCATAGCTCATCCACCCGAACGTCGTCAGGGCAATGGTGATCGGCACGATGCCCTTGCCAAGCAGCGCCGTCAGCACCATGGCCGCGATCAGGAACGGCACCGCCATGAAGACGTCGACGATGCGCATCAGGATTTCTTCGGCAAGCCCGCCATAATAGGCGGCGACCGCGCCGACCACCGTGCCGATCAGCACGGAGATCGCCACGACCCCGAGACCGATCTTGAACGCCGTGCGCGTCCCCCAGACGACACCGTAGAAGATGTCGTACTGGCCTTGCGTGGTGCCGAAAACGGCTTCCGGCGAAGGCGGTTGCGGCGTCGCCAGGAAGCCGGCACGCGGCGTGTCGTAGGGTGAAAGCTGGAAGCTCTGCGGCGGCGCCAGAACCGGCGCGAAGACGGCGATCAGCACGAAGGCCAGAAGCACCACGACGCCAAAGAGGGACACCGGATTTCTTGCGAGGTAACGAAGAACCTTCATTGCGTCTTCACCCTCGGATCGAGCAGCGGATAGATAAGGTCGACGATCAGGTTCATCAGCACCAGAACGACCGCGAAATAGAGGCCGAAACCGAGAACCGCCGGGAAATCCAGATTGGCGGCGGTCTTGGCTGCGAACTGGCCGAGGCCGGCATAGTCGAAGATCGTCTCGGTGATGACGACACCGCCCATCATCACGGCGAGCTCCATGCCGGCGATGGTCGCAACCGGCAGAAGCGCGTTGCGCCGGGCATGACGCAGTTCGACGACACGGCGCGGCAGACCCTTGGCGCGGGCGGTGCGCACATAGTCCTGGCGCAGCGTCTCCAGCATCGAGGTGCGCATCACCCGGGTCATGCTGGCAACGTTAACATAGGTCAGCGTGATCACCGGCGCTGCCAGATGGCGAAGCGCATCGCCGAAGATCGCCAGATTGCCGTTCAGCAGCGCATCGACGGTGTTTGCGCCGGTGTAGCGCACGAAGTCGCTGGAGCTGACCACGGTCTGGGCCCACTGGCTGAGTCGGCCCGGTGGAAACCAGTCGAGCGCCGAATAGAAGATCAACAGCATCAAGAGGCCGAAGACGTAGACCGGGAAAGACCAGCCGAGAATGGTGAAGATGCGGATGAGGTGATCCGGCCAACGATTGAGATAGATGCCCGCGCGCGAGCCAAGGAAGACCGCGAGCAGCAGGCATGGAACGAAGGCCAGCACCACCAGTTCCAGGGTCGCCGGAAACAGCGACATCAGCGCGGTCGAAACCGGCTGGCGGGCCGTCTCCGACCAGCCGAGATTGCCGGTCAGGATGCCGCCGATCCAGCGGCCGTACTGAATGTAGAAGGGATCGTTAAGCCCGTACTGTTCGATCATCCTGCGGATGCTTTCCTGACCACCCTTGAGATAATCAGGCGACGGCGCATAGGCCGCCAGTCTCTGCGTCGGCGAAAGCGACATCTGCAGCGCAAAGATCATCAACGACAGAGCGAAGAGGACGATCGGCAACATCATCAGTCGTCTGAGTGCATAGTTCAGCACGGTTCACACGTTCCGATTTCAGGGAAAATGAAACAAAGGCATGTCGGGCGGGGATGCCGCCCGACATGCAGCAATTCAAAGTGCTACAGCGACCTTTGCGCGTCTAATAAGACGCGCGGCGCAGTAGCCAATCAGTCGTTGGCCTTGGTGACCGGATAGAAGTCCCAGGCACCGTAGAGGATCATGTTGTCGACATAACCATCGATGTTGCTGCGGGTGACGACGTAGCCGAAGTCCTCCCACAGGAACTGGGTGGTGGCGTATTCGTACGACATTTCCTGCAGCTTGGCGTAGATCGGCTCGCGCACGGCGGGATCGACCGAGGCCCAGGCCTCATCGAGCAACGGCTTGAACTTCTCCGCCATCAGGTCGCGATAACCCTGGCCAACCATGCCGCCGACGAGACCCGTGGGCGAGAGATAGTAGCTGGCGGCACCGAGCGGACCGCCCGGGTCGGAATAGTCGGGCCCCCAGCCCATCACCGTCAAGGGTGCGGCCGGCTTTTCGCGGTTGTTGAGCTTGTCCGAAACGGATGCCCATGGCAGCGCCTGGATCTGCATCTTGAACTTCGGGTTGATGCGCGACAGGCCCTGCTGCAGCGCCGAAAGTGCGGCGGTCAGCTGCGGGTTGCCTTCGGTGACATAGGCCGTAAACGCAAAGCCGGTCTCCCAGAGCTTGCCGCCGAACGCCTTCTTGAAGTGTTCCTCGGCCTTGGCGGGATCGTAGCTGTAAACAGGCGAATCCGGGCGATAGCCCATGATGCCGCGCACGGTCGGCCCGCGCGACTGCACGGTCTTTCCGAGCAGCACCTGGTTCAGGAGCGCATCGTAGTTCTGGGCGTAGTTGAAGCCCTTGCGCACATCGATGTCGGCGAAGAAGTCCGGCGGAATGCCGGCACCGTCGAGCTTGCCGCTGCCGATGGCCGGGTTGTCGTTGTCGTCGAGCGGCCAGGCGAAGAAGACGCCGCGCGAAAACACCTTCTGCAGGCCGTCGATGACCTTGACGCCCTCGGTCTTGCTGAGTTCGTCGATGAACTCGACCGGCGCGGTGACAAAATCGGCGTCGCCGGACAGAAGCTGCAGGCGTCGCGTCGTCCATTCCGGAACGGTGCGCATGACCACCCGCTCGAGCTTGGCCGGCCCCATGAAATAATTGTCGAAGCGCTTCAGAGTGATGCGCCGGTCGGTGCGGTCCCATTCCTCGAGCATGAATGGCCCTGTGCCGTTCTCCTCGGCAAACAGCGGATTGGCGCCGAGTTCCGGACGATAGTGGGCCTTCCAGGTATCGCCCGAGCCATCCCAGCCGCCGACCGAGGCAACCCATTCCTTGTCGAGAACCGAGGTACCGAACGGCAGCGCGATCACGCCAAGGGTGGCCGGAAACGACTTCGGCAGCTTCAGCGTGAGATTGTCGCCATCGACGATAATCTGCGAGGCGAGCTGGTCATAGACCTTGCGCAGGATCTCGGGGCTGGCGTCGTTGATGGACTTGACCTCGCCTTCGGTCTCTACCCACTTGGCGATGTCGGTATATTTGCCGGCGGTGATCACCTCGGTGATCGCGTTCGACATCCACGACTGACCCTGAAGAATGGCGCGCAGCAGCGAATAGCGCACGTCCTCGGGCGTGATCTGGCCGTAGCCCGGCTCGATCGTCGCCTTCTGGGCGTCGGTCAGCTTGTCGTAATATTCCCAGGTGACCTTGCCGTCGGCGCCCTTGACGCCGACCTTGTGGGCGAAAACGCCCTTGCGGATCGGGAAGGTATAGCTCACCGAGCCGTCGTCGCCCTGCTTGATGAGGCCGTTTTCAAGCGACGGCACCTCGGTCGAAAGCGACGGCACGAACTCGGAGATCTTCGAGCCGTTGAAGTTCAACAGCCGGCTGTAGATGTTGAGCGCGCCGTAGGAGCTTGGCGTGTTGGCGATATAGGCCGGATCGAACGACTGGATGTCGTCGGTCCACATGAAGACGAAAGTGCCGGGGTTCTTGGTCTCGGCCATAGCGGGCGCAGCCGCGATGCCGAGCCCCAGGCTGAGGGCTAGGGCTAAGGTGCGTTTCATCGTTGTTCCCATTTGGTGGAGGCGGAAGTTTTCTTCTCGTTATAAGGGAGGCTAGAAGAGCGCTTGCAGGTCTGTCCAATGTGTAGTTAGGATAGACTATGCAAAACACGCATGAGGGCCGGCATGGAACTGCAATGGCTTGAAGATTTTCTGGAAATCGCCGCGACGCGGAATTTCTCGACGGCGGCGACCGCGCGCAATATTTCCCAACCGGCCTTCAGCCGACGCATCAAATCGCTGGAGAACTGGATTGGCGCCGACCTGATCGACCGCAGCACTTACCCCGTGCAGCTGACCCGGGCCGGCACGATGTTCCTGCCCGGCTGCCAACGGCTCGTCCGCGAAGCGTACCGCCTGCGCACCGACTGCCGCAATGTCGCCGGCGAAAGCTCGGCCATGCTCACCTTCACCTCGCTGCATACGCTGGCGATGTATTTCTTTCCAAAGTGGATCGGCTCGCCGCTGATCTCGCGCATGCCGCTTCGCACCAGCATGCATGCGGCCGACTTCCTCGAAAGCATCGATCACCTGTGCTCCGGCCAGTGCGATTTCGCCATCACCTATGTCCATCCCGACGGCCCTCCGGTGCTGGAGGGCGGCCCGTTCGAATCCCTGCAGATCGGCAAGGACCGGCTCATTCTCGTATCGGGAACCGACGACAACGGCCGGCCGCTGTTCGACATCGACGTGCCCGAAACCACCGAGATCCCCTATCTCGCCTATTCCTGGAGCGACGGTTATATCGGCAAGCTGGCAACGCTGATCCAATCGCGCTGGCGCCGCCCGCTCAACCTCAGCACCGTCTACCAGTCCGGCCTTGCCGATGGCTTGAAGCACATGGCCGTTGCCGGGCGGGGCGTCGCCTGGCTGCCGCAGATTTGCGTCGCCGAGGCCATGCGGCAGGGACGCCTGGCCCAGATCGGCGGCCAGCAGATGTCGCTGGAAATGGAGATCCGGATCTTCAGGCGCGCCGGCCCCGGTAGCCATGACAGCGATGCGCTATGGCAGCATCTCAAGCAATGTGCCGCACTGCCCCAGTACAAGAGCGGCTTCGAGGCAACGACCGACGCGGCCTGAGGCGTCAATCCGCCCGAAATCGCACGACCGGCGCGATATGCGAAGACAGGCGATACAATGCGCAAAGCACATAGTTTTGCCTGCCACAATCGTGACACATTGATTTCACTGGATTTTGCGGCGGCAGCGGATTGGGAGCGAGGCCGATGTCTGCTCCAGCGCCCCGGCGGACAGGGCTGATCGCACCTCCCTTCCGTATTGACAGGATGCGACCTCGTTGCGAGACCTGAAAGCGCAACGTCCCTTCGAAATCGGGTGCATGTGCTGATGATCCTGTCCAAATCCGCAAAGCCTGAGCTGCCCGAGGATGTCATCCTTTCCGTGGAAGACCTCGAAGTTTCCTTCGCTGCCGGCACCCGGGCGCAGCTGCGCGCGGTGCGTGGCGTCTCCTTCAGCATCGCGCGCGGCGAGACCGTCGCGCTGGTCGGAGAATCCGGATCGGGCAAATCGGTCACGGCGATGACAATCATGCGGCTGACCGAATATGACGGCGCAGCCATCACCGGCGGACGGGTGTTGATGCGTTTGAAGGACGGCAAGGTCGCCGACCTCGCCAAGCTCTCGGAAAAGCGGGTCGAGGCGCTGCGCGGCGCGGAAATCTCGATCGTCTTCCAGGATCCGATGTCGAGCCTGAACCCGGTCTTCACTGTTGGCGATCAGATCGCCGAGGCGGTGATCCATCATCAGGATAAGACGCCGGAACAGGCGCGCCAGATCGCGCTCAATACCCTGAAGCTGGTCCGTGTGCCCGATGCCGAGCGCCGGCTCGACCAGTATCCCCACCAGCTTTCCGGCGGTATGCGCCAGCGCGTCATGATCGCCATAGCCCTTGCCTGCCGCCCCTCGCTGATGATCCTCGACGAGCCGACAACCGCGCTCGACGTGACCATCCAGGCGCAGATCCTCGATCTGGTTCGCGCCTTGCAGCGCGAGATCGGCATGTCGGTGCTGTTCATCACCCACGACATGGGCGTGGTTGCCGAAGTCGCCGACCGGGTCTGCGTCATGCTCAAGGGCGAGATCGTCGAGGAAGGCTCGGTCTACGACATCTTCGCCAAGCCGAAACATGCCTACACGCGCGCGCTGATTTCCGCCGTGCCCCGCCTCGGCAGCATGGCGGACAAGGACGCGCCGGAGAAATTTCCATTGCTTGTGTTCGAACCCGAGCGTCTGCTTGCCGAGGTGACAGAATGAACGCGTCCGCGCCGATGAAGGAAACCCGAAAGCCGCTCGTCGAGGTGCGCAACCTGGTGACGCGCTTCGATTTGAAGGCCGGATTGTTCGGCCATGTCTCGGGTCGGGTGCACGCGGTGGAGAACGTCTCCTTCGACATCTTTCCGGGAGAGACCCTGGCGCTGGTCGGTGAATCCGGCTGTGGCAAGTCGACGGTTGCCCGTTCGATCATGCAGCTCGACCGACCGCGTTCGGGCTCGATCCGGTTCGACGGAACCGAGTTGATCGGCGCGCCGCGCACTATGCTCGCGCGGTTTCGACGCGACGCCCAGATGGTCTTCCAGGATCCGTTCTCGTCGCTCAACCCGCGCATGACGATCGAGCAGTCGCTGATGGACCCTATGCGCGTTCACAAGCTGGGCTCGACCGCGGTCATGCGCGCCCGCGCCGCCGAGCTTCTCTCCAAAGTAGAGCTGTCGCCTGAGCATCTCGAGCGCTATCCGCACGCGTTTTCCGGCGGCCAGCGCCAGCGCATCTGCATCGCCCGCGCGCTTGCGCTCAACCCGCGCCTGATCGTCGCCGACGAAGCCGTCGCCTCGCTCGACGTGACGATCCAGGCGCAGGTCATCAACCTCCTGATGGACTTGCAGCGCGAGATGCAGATCGCCCTCCTGTTCATCAGCCACGACATGGCCGTGGTCGAGCGCATCGCCCACCGTGTCGCGGTGATGTATCTCGGCGAAATCGTCGAGATCGGCGACCGCCGTTCGGTCTTCGGCAATCCGCAGCATCCCTATACCCGCAAGCTCCTGTCGACCGTTCCGATCGCCGACCCGACACGCCGCCCGGAAGGCCGCCAGCCGATGTCCGACGAGATCCCAAGCGCCGTGCGCCCGCCGGACTTCGTGCCGCGCGAACTGCCGATGCAACAGGTCTCATCCAGCCATTTCGTGCGACAGGTCGCAACGGGCTGACGACGACAACCAATCCCCTCTTCAGATCAGAGCATTCCGAGATGAACACTTCCGAAGTGATGCTGGCGGCTGCGAACGCTACCGGCAACGTGACCGCAGACATCGACAGCGCCCCGGCGCAACCGAAAGCCAACGGCTTCCTGCGCCCTGCGGCCGCAGAGCGACCGACGCCCTATATCGAAGTCGACGAATTGCGCCTTGCCCGCAACATTGAGGCCATGCAGCAGCGTGCCGATCAAGCCGGCGTCTCGATGTTTCCGCACGTGAAAACGCACAAGAGCCTTTATGTCGCGCGACGGCAGCTGGCACTTGGCGCCCGCGGCATCACCGCGTCCAAGCCAAGCGAGGCGCTGGTCTTTGCGGAAGCCGGGATACCGTCGATCATCCTTGCCTATCCCATCGTCAAGCCGCAGTCGCTCGACCGTTTGCTGCCCGTGGTCAAGGCGCGCGGCACGCAGCTGCGCACGATTGCGGCAAGCGCGACGGGCGTCGAAGCGTTGTCGGCGGCCGCCACAAGTCACGGTGTCGAAATCGGCGTCTTCCTCAAGGTCGATGTCGGCCTCGGCCGCGTCGGCCTCAAGCCGAACGATCCGGCTGCGCTCAAATTGTGCGCCCAGATCGCCGCTTCCGACGGCCTGCACTTTGCCGGCCTGCTTTCGCACGCCGGCCATTCCTACGCGGCCACTGGCCCGCAGGGCCTGGCCAAGGTCGCCCGCGATGAGGCCGCAGACCTTGCCGGTCTCGCCGGCCGGCTTCGGGACCGCGGCATCGCCGTCGACTGCATTTCCGTCGGCGCAACGCCGACCTGTGCCGGCGCGCCTCTGTCCCAGGAGGTCGACTGCGTCCGGCCCGGCAATTACGTGTTCCTCGACGGAACCGCGCTCAGGCTCGGCATCTGCACGGCCGACGACCTGGCGCTCTCGGTGGTTGCGCGCGTCGTTGCCTCCAATGACACGCACTTCATCATCGACGCCGGCTCCAAGTCGATGAGCTCCGATCGCGGCGCACACGGCATGGGCGGCGCCGGCTTCGGCACCGTCGTCAGCGCCGAAGGCGATGGCGAAACAGGTGTTTGGACGCTCGAGCGGCTGTCTGAAGAACATGGCTTCGTTCCCTTCTCGGGACGCCCCTTGACCCTCGGAAGCCGTGTGCGGGTCTTTCCCAACCACTCCTGCGCATCGATCGCCAACTTCGATCATTTCACGCTGCATCACGCCGATGGCGGGGCGACGACACTGCCGGTCGATGCCCGCTGCTGCCAGACCTGATCGGGCGTGTGACGCACGGATGCGTCACAACGACATCGCCGCCCGTGCTACGCGATGGCCGTGTGGCCCAACCGGAGCCCACTGCATGTTTCCTTAAGTCCTATCCGATCTAAGGATAAAAACATGCAGCAATTCAAAGTGCTACGGCGACCTTTGCGCGTCCATTAAGACGCGTGGCGCTGTAGAACTGAAGGCGGGCCTTCGCCTTCAGCCGGCAAAACCTGCCCGCCGGCACGCCACCTTTACCCCTAAGGATCAGCCCCGCTCTCAAGCGACCCCGGCCGGTGAAACGTTCGTTACCAACGGCAGACGGTCTTCCGTTCCGTCTGGACCGAACTGCTGTCATTGGTCAGGGCGTTGCACTTGTCCGCGGTATCTATGCGCGGGAAGAAATCGCCGACGGCCGCCTAGCCGTCGCTCTCGATCGACCATGGCCGAGCGAATTCGCCTATTATATCGTGACGTTGCCTGCGGCGACCGAACGGCCGGCAATTGCGCATTTCGTCGACTGGCTGATGGAAGAGGCGCAAGCGCGACACTTTCGCGGCTCCAACGCCTGAGGCAACGCCCGCCCTCCAACTTTGCCTGAATGGCAATTTGACTTATGTCACGACCGATGAATAATGTCAGCAATCGACAACTGAAGGATCCCCATGCCTATCCGCAACACCGATCAGATCATGCACAAAGCCGCGTGGCTCTACTATAGCCATGGGTTACGGCAGGACGAAGTTGCGCAGAAACTGGGGATCTCCCGCGCCTCTGTCGCGACCTATCTCAGGCGAGCACGCGAGACCGGGATCGTCAACATCACCACTTCGACCGAGCTTTTCACCGACGACGTGCTGGCGCGCGAGCTCGAGGATGCAACCGGGGTCACGGCGGCCTGGATCGTGCCGGAGGACCGGCAGGCCATGGACCCGACGGCTGAGATGCCGGTGCTGGCTGCATCCGTCTTTCTCGAACTGATCAACAAGGGCGATCGCGTCGGCGTCGCCTGGGGGCGAACGGTCTATCATATCGCCGACGTGATGCCCTTCGCCGACCTGCGTGGCGTCACTGTGGTCCAGCTCTGCGGCAATCTCGGCGCGCCCTATTCCTATCGGCCGGACCAGTGCACGACGGAGATCGCCCGCCGGCTCAATGCCGAAGGCATCAATTTCTACGCGCCGCTCGTGCTGTCGTCCGAGCGGCTGGCCGAGGAGCTTCGCGGCGAGCCGGTGATCCGCGAGCAGCTGTCGACGATCGCCGACTGTCATCTGGCGCTCTATTCCGTCGGCGGCATCGAGGACGACAGCCACCTCGTCAAGTGCGGCGCGCTCAGCGCCAGCGAGATGCACCGCATGGGCGAGGAAGGCGCTGTCGGTGTCATCGCCGGACAGCTGATCGATGGTGACGGCCAATGGGTGAACTGCGCCCACAATCGGCGCTGCATCTCCGCCGATCTCTCGTCGATCCGCGCCATCGAGAAGCGCATGCTGGTCGTCCAGGAAGAGAGCAAATTCGAACCGCTGATGGCGGCGCTGAAGGGCGGCTTCGCCTCGCATCTGGTGGTCACGACATCAATGGCGCGCCGCGTCATGGAGCGCTGGAGCCGGGACGGTCTCGGCAAGGCAGGCGCAACGACGACTTAAAGCGCGTTGTGATGCGTAGGGCTGGCAGTACGCAAACGGGGCGGTCTTTCGACCGCCCCACTTTCATCAACAAACCGCGTGATCAGGGCTTCGGCATCCACGCCGGCATGGCGACATCCGCGTGGGCGAACTGCGGCAGCTTGGTGCCGAGTTCTTCCATGTTCTTGATGTCCTGATCGTTCAGGTCCTTCTGGGTGATCAACGTCGGGGGCACGATGACGCTGCGGCCCGGATCCTCGCCGGCAAGCAGCATGGCGAGTGTGCGAACCGAGACTTGTCCGACCACGGCCGGGTTGGTGGCGGCAGTCGCAGCCCAGGCGGAATCCGGCTCGCGCATTGCCGCGATATCGGAGGTCGAGATATCGGCGGAATAGATCTTCACGTTGGACGAAAGACCGGCTTCGTCGACCGCAATCTTGACGCCCTTGGCGAACTCGTCATAGGGCGCGAACATCACGGTGATATCGGGATTGGCGGAGATGACCGAGCGCGCCTGGTTGGCAACCGAGTTGGCAATCGGGTTGTCCATGGTGCCGAATTGCGAGACCTCGTTGATCCCGGAATACTTGCCCTTGAATTCCTTCCAGGTCTCGTCGCGACGGTCGAGCGGAGCGATGCCGGCGACATAGACGTAGCCCGCCTTGAAGCTCTCGCCATTGTCCTTGATCGCCTGTTCCAGAGCAAGGCGGGCAAGATCCCGGTCGGACTGTTCGACCTGCGGGATTTTCTCGTTTTCGACGTTCACGTCGAAGGCCACGACCTTGATACCGGCCTCGACGGCGCGCTGTGCCGCTTCCTTCATCGATTCGGTCAGGCCGTGCTGGATGATGATCCCCTGCACGCCGAGCGCGATCGCCTGGTCGACCATGTCGGCCTGCAGCGCTGCATCCTGGCGGCTGTCGAGAACCTGCAACTGAACGCCGAGGGCCTTTGCCTGCGCCTCCACGCCGGCAAGGTAGGACTGGAAGAAATCGCCGGTCGAGAGATAGCGCACCAGCGCGATCTTGACGTCAGCCGGCTTGTCGAAGGGCTTCGGCATATCGGCGGCAAAGGAAGCGGTGGCGAAAGCCACGGTTCCGGCAAGGCCAAGCGCCAGCTTGCCCAATGCTCTGCGTGTCATGTTCATTTCAGTCTCCTCCACTGGTGAACGTTTGTTGTCCGCGGGCGGGGCTTTCCCGTCAGCGTTTGCCTCTTTTCGAGAGCGCAAAGGTGAAGATCAGGGCGATGACGAGAACCGCGCCCTTGATGAAATCCTGCGTGTAATAGGGTGCATTCATCATCGTCAGGCCCTGGAGCAGGATGCCGACGAAGAGCGCGCCGATCGCTGTGCCGAACGCATTCGGCTTGGCCGCCCCCAAGACGGCAAAGCCGATCAGCGCGGCAGCGACGGCATCGAGCAAGAGATTGTTGCCCGAGGCGATGTCGCCGCGGCCGAGGCGCGCGGCGAGCAGGATGCCGCCGATCGACGCGAAGACGCCTGAAATGACATAGGCCGAGATCTTATAGGCGTTGACCGGAGCGCCAGCCAGGCCGGCGGCGCGCTCGTTGGAGCCGACCGCATACATCATGCGTCCGAAGCGGGTGTATTCGAGGAAGAACCAGATCAGCACCGCCAGCACGATCAGCACCACGACGGCGACGGGTACGAGGTTCGGCAGGATGAGGTCGAAGCGATGGCGGCCAAGCGCCAGGAAAGCGGGGCTGAAAGTGCCTGTTGCGACCGAGCCGTCAGGAAGCGTCATGCCGGCGGCGATAGAGCGTCCCTCGGTCGGTATGCGCTGCAGGCCGAGCAGCAGGAACATCATGCCGAGCGTCGCGAGCAGGTCCGGCACACGCATGTAGACGATGATGATACCGTTGATCAGCCCGACGAGAACGCCGATCGCCAGACAGACGAGCGTCGCCGTCAGCGCATCTCCGCCCATCACCACCATCACATAGGACGACGCCATCATCGCCGTGGTCGCGACCGAGCCGATCGACAGGTCGAAGCCGCCGACAACCAGCGTCGCCGTGACGCCGAGCGCCAGGATGCCGGTGATCGACACGGATTGCAGGATGAAGACGGCGCTCTGCGGCGAGGAAAACCCGTTCGTCACCAGCGAGAAGTAGACGACCAGTCCGCCCAGAAGGACAAGGAAACCGTATTTGATGGCGATATCGCGCAGGCCAACCGTGGCCGTGGGCGGCAGCACCGGCAACGCGGAAGCGGCGGGCACCGCGGGTTTCATCTGTTCACTGCTCATGGGGCTGTCCCTGCTGATGATGTTGACCGGCGATCTCCTGCAGGAGGCGCTCGACGTCGACCGAAGCGTTGCGATGCTCGCCGACCACAGTGTGTTCCGACATCACCAGAATGCGGTCGGCGACCTCGAAAGCTTCGTCGAGTTCGGTCAGGAAGACGATAGTGGCGCGACCCGCCGCCGAGGCGCGCAGTTTGGCGCCGATATCGCGGCGTGCGGCGATGTCGACGCCCTGGAAAGGCTCGTCGAGGATCAGGAGACGCGACGGCTCGGAAAGCCACCGCCCGACCATCACCTTCTGCTGATTGCCGCCGGAAAGCGTCTGCATTTCGTCGCGCTCGCTGCGGCAGACGACGCCGAGGGCGGCGATCTGCGCCCGCGATTTCGCCCGTTCGGACCGGCGGTTCGCTATGCCGAAGCGCGACAGCCGCTTGAGGAACGGCAGGCTGATATTCTCGTAGATGTTGAAATCGGGAACGATGCCGCTGTCGGATCGATCCTTCGCCACCAGAAACACGCCCTTGGCAATCGCCTGGCCGGTCGATTGCGGGCGATAGGAAGCGCCGTCGAGCGTCATCTGGCCGGCGGCGGGCGGGCGGGCTCCGAAGAGCGTCTCGGCCAGCGCCGTCTTGCCGACGCCTACGAGGCCCGTGACCGCGACGATTTCTCCATCGCCCAGTTTGAGATCGAACGGACGCGACGTGTCGGTAAGTTTCAGTCCCTGGGCAGAAAAGACGCAACCGAGCCCTTCGCGCACGGTCACGTCGCCTGCCGAGACTTTCTGTCCGAGCATCGCATTGACGGCACCCTCATAGTCCAGATCCGCGCCTTCGAAGCGGCCGGTTATGCGCCCGTCGCGCAGGGTGACGATGCTGTCGGCGAGCCTGCGGATGTCGGACATCCGGTGCGAGATATAAAGGATCGCGACCCCACGGGCTTTCAGCCGGTCGAGAAGCTCGAACAGCCGATCGGCCTCGGCACTCGAGAGCGACGACGTCGGCTCGTCGAGGATCAGCACCTGCGGCTCGTGCGCCATGGCGCGGGCGATCGCCACCATCTGCCGGTCGGCGAGCGTCAGATCGTTGATATCAGCGGAAAGATCTATGGCGAGGCCCATGCGGGCGGCAACGACGGCTGCCTCGCGCCTTACCCGGCGCGGGTTGAAGAACAGGCGCGCACCGCGGCCGTTCAGCCGGTCGAGCGTGAGGTTGGTCGCGACGTCGAGGTCGGCAACGACGCCATCATTGATGTTCTGGTGAACCGTCACCACACCAGCACGGATCGCCTCCGCCGGTGTTGTCGGCGAAAAAGGGAGATCATCCAGCTGCATGGCTCCGGCGTCTCCGACGTAGACGCCGCAGAGGATGCGCACCAGTGTCGACTTTCCAGCGCCGTTGGCGCCCATCAGCACCGTCACGGCACCCTTGCGCAATTCGAGATCGACGCCCTTCAGAACCGGTATCGGCCCGAAGGATTTGCGCACGCCCTCGACGCGAAACACTGCTTGTTCGCTCATGCTCTCCTCCCAATGAAGTCAGGTTAGGATGGCTATCCATCAAATGTCAAGGCGATTGACATTTGACAGAATGCCGACTTACCTATGGCACGACAGCATGACGAGGAGCGGCGAAGGCCGGTCATGCGGACAAGGAGGAGCCTATGGACAAGTACGTTTTCGAGGCACTGAGCGCCGAAACGCTGCCATTGAGACTGAGCGGCAACGCAGCACTTTGCGACAGGATCGGCGGCGAGCATGGCCGCTGGCAGGTCAAGGAGGTCGGCGACGGCAACCTCAATCTCGTCTTCATCGTCACGGGCGAGAAGGGCGCGGCGATCGTCAAGCAGGCGCTGCCCTATGTCCGGCTCGTCGGTGAGCGCTGGCCCCTGCCGCTGAAGCGCTCGTACTTCGAATACCACGCCCTCACCCGCCAGGCGGCGCGCGACCCGGGCATGGTGCCGGAAATCCTGTTCTTCGACGCCGAACAGGCGATGATCATCATGGAATATCTGACGCCGCACGTGATCCTTCGGCGCGCTCTGATTGCAGGGCGCAAGCTGCCGAAGATCGGCCGCGATCTCGGGCTCTTCGCGGCACGCACGCTTTTCCGCGGCTCGGATCTTTCGATGCCGACGCGCGACAAGAAGGCCGATCTCGCGCTTTTCGCCGACAATGTCGAACTCTGCGATATCACCGAGAACCTGGTTTTCTCAGATCCTTACTTCGAGGCGGAGATGAACCGGCACACGACCCCGCATCTCGACAGCCTGGTCGAAGAGCTGCGCCGCGACCGTGACTTGAAGGTCGAAGCGCAGCGCCTAAAACATATCTTTTCCGCCAAGGCCGAGACCCTTTGCCACGGCGACCTGCATACCGGCTCGGTCATGGTCACCGACGACGAGACGCGCGTCATTGATCCGGAATTCGCCTTCTACGGACCGATCGGCTTCGATGTCGGTATGCTGCTCGCCAATTTCTGGATGAGCTACTTTTCGCAGGAAGGCCACGAGAGCGCTGCCGGCGAACGCGATCAGATGCGCGCCTACCTGCTGGATACGGCAGAGACGATCTGGCAAACCTTCTGCGACGAGTTTTCGGCACTGTGGCGCAGCGAGCGCAAGGGTATCCTCTATCAGGCGAGCCTTTTCGAAGACCGCGACGACCCGTTCGGCGCCGAACAGGCGCTGACCATCGTTCTTGATGAGATCTACCGCGAGATGCTCGGCTTTGCCGGGGTGGAGATCCTGCGCCGCATCCTCGGCCTTGCCCACAATGCCGATTTCGAAACCATCGCCGACCTCAGCCGCCGCGCCAAATGCGAAAGCAAGGCGCTGAAGCTCGGGCGCCATCTTGCCGTCAACCGGGATCGCATTGCGAGCCTCAGGGATATTCGCGCCACTGCGGAACGGCTTCAGCAGGAGACACTTTCGTGAAAGTCGGAGAAAAGCACTACCATACGATTTGGCTCAACGCCGACGGCCGGTCGGTCGACATCATCGACCAACGCTGGCTGCCGCATGAGTTCCGGATCGTCACGCTGAAAACCGTCGCCGACGTCGCCGTTGCCATCCGCGACATGTGGGTGCGCGGCGCACCGCTGATCGGCGTCACCGCCGCCTACGGCATCGCCATCGCAATGGCCGACGACCCGTCTGACCGCCATCTCGACGCGGTCTGGGAGGAACTCAACGAAACCCGGCCGACGGCGATCAACCTGCGCTGGGCGCTCGACGCCATGCGCCAGTTCCTCCGTCCGCTGCCGGTGGAAGAGCGTGCCGTGGCCGCCTACCAGCGCGCCGCCGAAATCGCCGAGGAGGATGTTGAACTCAATCGTGCGATCGGCGCCAACGGCCTCAAGATCATCCGCGAGATCGCCGCAACCAAGAAGTCGGGCGAGCCGGTCAACATCCTCACCCACTGCAATGCCGGCTGGCTCGCAACGGTCGACTACGGAACGGCGACCGCGCCGATCTATATGGCGACGGAGGCGGGCATCCCCGTCCACGTCTATGTCGACGAGACCCGGCCGCGAAACCAGGGTGCGCAGCTGACAGCCTGGGAATTGAACGGCCATGGTGTCCCGCACACGCTGATCGTCGACAATGCCGGCGGCCACCTGATGCAGCACGGCGAAGTCGACATGGTGATCGTCGGCACCGACCGCACCACCGCCAATGGCGATGTCTGCAACAAGATCGGCACCTATCTGAAGGCGCTTGCCGCCAGCGACAACGACGTCCCCTTCTATGTCGCGCTGCCTTCGCCGACCATCGACTGGACGGTCAAGGACGGCGTGAAGGAGATTCCGATCGAGGAGCGCACCGGCGACGAGGTGAGCTTCGTCCAGGGCCGCGGCCCCGACGGTTCGATCATCTCGGTTCGCGTTTCGCCAGAAGGCAGCCCTTCGGCAAACCCGGCCTTCGACGTGACGCCGGCCCGGCTCATCACTGGCCTCATCACCGAGCGCGGCGTCGCCGTGCCCTCGCCCGAAGGCCTCAAAGCGCTGTTTCCGGAAAGGAGCTGACCGATGAGCCTTACAAACCAGAAGACCACCGAAGAAATCGCGCTCGGCATTCGCCGCCGCGTCTTCTTCCACACGATGAAGAACAACGGCGGCTATCTGAGCCAGGCCTGCTCGGCCGCCGAAAGCCTTGCCTTGCTCTACAACGAGATCCTGACGCTCGGCGAGCCGACCTTGCCCAAAGTACCGCTGCCGTTTCGCGGCGTGCCCTCTGCCGATAACCCGGAGGCCTTCACCGGCGCGGGCTATCACGGCCCGGCAGCACCCGAGTACGACCGCTTCTTCATCTCGCCGGCGCACTATGCGCTGGTGATTTATAGCGCGCTCATCGAAGTCGGCCGTATGGACGATAGCGCGCTCGACCATTTCAACAAGGACG
Organism: Ensifer canadensis; assembly: GCF_017488845.2. Classification (NCBI taxonomy): domain Bacteria; kingdom Pseudomonadati; phylum Pseudomonadota; class Alphaproteobacteria; order Hyphomicrobiales; family Rhizobiaceae; genus Ensifer; species Ensifer canadensis. The sequence goes on along the minus strand of NZ_CP083371.1, from coordinate 258,877 downwards.
GAAGCTCGGTCGAAATGATCGGCGCCGAACACAGCCCGGGCATGGAGGTTACAACCGGCTCGCTGGCACAGGGGCTTTCCATGGCCTCCGGCGTCGCCTTTGCCCGCAAGAAACGGAACGAGCCAGGCAAGGTCTGGGTCTATATGTCCGACGGGGAATTCCAGGAGGGGCAAACCTGGGAGTGCCTTGCCGCCATGGCCCACCACCGGATCGACAACATCCGCGTCGTCGTCGACGTCAACCGCCAGCAATGCGACGGCGCCATGTCTTCGGTTCTCGATCTCGGCGATCTCGCCGGCCGGGTCGAGCCCTTCGGGGCCACCTGCCGCTCGATCGACGGCCACGATCTCCAAGCCCTGCGCGACGCGGCCAACAGCGCCGAGCCCGGCAAGCCGCTGATCATCCTCGCCAATACGTCGCCGTTCCAGGGAATGAACTTCCTGCAGAAGCGCTTTCCCCGCCTTCATTACGTGCGCTTCAAGAGCGCCGAGGAGCGGCTTGAGATGCAGGCGGCATTGGCTGTCGAACTGGGCGTGAGCCCGAATGAAATGGAAGGGGCCTGACCATGGTCGAAATCGTCAACCGCCCTTATGCGAGAGCATTCGAGGCTTTCGCGACAGCGCGCCCGGAAGTGCTTTGCCTTTCGGCTGACCTCACCTCTTCCTGCGAGGTCGACGGTTTCCGTGATCGGCATCCGGAGCAGTTCCTGTCGCTGGGGATGGCTGAGCAGAACATGCTCTCCTTCGCCGGCGGGCTTGCCATGCAGGGTTATCGGCCGTTCATCCACACCTTCTCGGTCTTTCTCTACCGCCGCCCGTACGATCAGTTGATCAATTCGATCGCCTATTCCAATCGCAAGGTCCGGCTGATGGGCTTCCTGCCGGGCATCACCACGCCGGGCGGTATCACCCACCAGGCCATCGAAGACATCGCCGTCCTGCGCGCCGTGCCGAACATGACGATCTTCGAGACCGGCGACGCGACCGAGGTCGAGACCGTGCTCGAGGTTGCCGATGCGATCGACGGTCCTGTTTATGTCCGCGTCCTTCGCGGCGAAGTTCCACGGCTTTTTTCTACGCCGTTCGCCTTCAACAAACTGCGCACGCTCTCGGAAGGCGACGACATCCTCGTCGTCAGCTCGGGCGTCTGCACCGAAGAGGCCCTGCGGGCGACACGGCCGATCGAAGCCCGCGGGATCGGGCTGCATCACCTGCACGCCTCGACGCTCAAGCCGTTCGACCGCGACGGGTTGATCAAGGCTGCGCGCGGCAAGAAGGGCATCGTCACGCTCGAGAACCACACCATCGTCGGCGGGCTCGGATCGTTGGTGGCCGAGATCCTCGCCGAAGAGGGGCTTGGCGTCCGTCTGAAGCGCCTCGGTCTGAAGGACACTTTTGCCCATGGCGCCTCGAAGCCTTACCTGATGAAGAAGTACGGCCTTGATGCCGGCGCGCTGGTGTCGGCAATCGAGGAGCTTACCGGCAGATCGCTCGAAATCGGCGAGGACGAACTGACCGAGGTTCGTCTCGACCACGTGCATTCGGCACAGAAGGCGGAGGCGCTCTGATGGCGCCCCGGTTTACCGTCAGCTATTACGTCAGGGCCGCAGATGAAGCCGAGGCGCGCGCACGGGCGCTGGATATCGCCCTGGAACAGACGGTCGAAATCCCGCGCGATGTCGTGCCCAAAGGTTATGTCGAGGATGAAATCCTCGGCAAGCTCGAAGCCCTCGCGCAGGACCCGGTCGGGCGCCCCGGCTACCTCGCCACCATTTCCTATAGCGAGGACGATGTCGGCGGCGACTTCCTACAATTCCTCAACATCGTCTTCGGCAACAGTTCGATCAAACCGGGATTGAAGGTCGAGGGCATCGGCCTGTCCAAGGGCATCCTTGCTCTCTGCCATGGTCCGCGACATGGCATTGCCGGGCTGCGGCAAAAAGCCGGCATCGGCGCGCAACCGCTGTTGATGTCGGCCATCAAGCCGGTCGGATTGTCTACGTCCGAACTGGCGCGCCGCGCGCACGACTTCGCGCTCGGCGGCATGCATTTCGTCAAGGACGACCACGGATTGGTCGATCAAAGGACGTCACCATTCGCCGAGCGACTGGCGGCCTGCGTCGACGCTGTCGGCGAAGCCAATGCCAAGAGTGGCGGGCAGGCGAGTTTCGTGCCGAACATCACCGCGCCGTCAAAAGAGCTGTTCGAACGGGCGAAGATGGCGGAAGAAGCCGGCGCCGGCGCCGTCATGATATCTCCGGCACTGGCCGGCTACGACGTCATCCACACGCTGGCGTCCGATCCTAACTTCACCCTGCCGATCGTTTCGCACCCGGCATTTTCGGGCGCCAACGTCGTCTCGCCGGATCTCGGCTTTTCCCATCGTTGCTTCTACGGCGCCTTGCAGCGCCTGATGGGCGCCGACGCGGCAATCTACCCCAATTTCGGCGGCCGTTTCGGTTTCACTCGCGAGGAATGCCAGTCGATCGCCAAGGCTTGCGCCGACGACATGGGTGGCCCGAAGGCGATCGTGCCGGCGCCAGGTGGCGGCATGAATCTTAGCCGTGTGCCGGAGATGCGCGAAGCCTACGGCCAAGACGTGATGTATCTGATCGGCGGCGCGTTGCTTCAGGACACGGACATCGTTTCGGCCAGCCGCCGGATCGTCGAAGCGGTTGCACGCTGAGCGTACGACGGTTCGGCTACGAGATAGCCTCCCAAGGCTCTGCCGGGCGCGATGGTGCGCCCGGCAGGTTTGATCGCCGTCGCAGCAAAGACGCGGCAAGACGGCCCGCCCTACGCGGCGCAAAGCGCTTTCCGGGTGTCCATTCCCCCGCAGATGCCAGCTCGACAATGAGCCTCCGTGGCTCTTGCCAAGGCCGCTGGCTTGACGCTGTTTGGAAACTGGCAGGTGGTCTCGCCCGTATCCGCGAACTGAGCGACTGCCGTCGCTCGACGGCCGTCGGCCCCACGCTCAGATATCGCCGGATAAGTTACCACTCCTGCGACGATGCGCATCCAGCCTTCGGGAAACGTCCGTGCGAAGCGGGCGCCTGTTCGTCAGTCGGTGTCACGATCGAACTGATTGACGATGCGCATGGCGGTCTTGCGCTGTGCGTGGCGCACGTCGGCATCGCGCTTGCTCTTCAGCATCAGGTGAGCGGCACGCACCGCCGGCAGCGCCACCGGCTTGTAGCCGGGCTCGATTACGGGATGGGCCGTGGAATTAAGCTTTGGCTTACGCATAGTTCACTCCTCAGTCGAACACTGCCCAGGTCGTTCATGCACCTTGACGAGGCGCGATCTGAGACCGGACACGACGGGAGCGTGCCCGCCAATGGAGGCGAGCGTTTGATCAGACGATTCAAGATTTGTTGCGGTCTGAAATGACGTTTCGAGAGCCGGAACTTATCCTTTGCCTGCTGGCACTCGTTGGCGAACGACAAGGCGCACAGGAAACGACAGCACTGGTCGCACCTTGACAAGGGCGGCCACGCTCGGTAAGTTCATTATATAGCACGCGTTCAATATATTGAACAAGGAAAAAATCACGATGAGCGGCCGGGGCGCGGAAAGAATTTTGGACCTGATCGAGTGGCTGGCGTCGCGCAGCGAAGCCGTCTCGCTCGCCGAGGTCGTCCAGGCCCTTGCCCTGCCGAAGAGCAGCACGCTGCTTCTGCTGCGCACCCTTGTTGAAGCCCGGTACGTCACCCGCCAGACCGACGGACGCTACCTGTTGATCCGGCTGCCGGGTGAGCCATCGGAGGCAAACAGCGGCTGGGGCACGATCCTGCGGGTGGCTGAGCCGATCCTTCGCGAAACGGTGGCGGCGATCGAGGAGACCGGTTTCATCGCCGTGTTGACGGACGACCGGCAGGTCCGCTATCTCAACAAGATCCTGCCCATGCGCGAGATCCGCTATGACCGCGATATCGCCACACAGCGTGTCGCCCACTACGTCGCAAGCGGACTGATGCTACTGTCCGGCCTGACGGACCAGGAGCTCGAAACCTATCTCGGCCGATCCATCCCGACCGAAGACGATCCGGATGCCATCGCCGAGCGCGTGAGCGCCGGCCGCCTCGAAGGCTATGTCGCCAACCTCTACGGCCGGGTCGAGGGTGCCGCCGGCGTCGCGGCGCCCATTCGCGATCCTGATGGCCGCATCGTCGCTGTCGTCAATATTTCCGGTCCACGCGAGCGGATCGCCAACAATCTCGATCGCGTCACCGAGGCGACGGTCGAAGCCGCGCGTCGCGCAAGTGAGGAGCTCTCGCGACGCATTTTCAAAAATGGGAAAACCCACGGGAGGAATTGATGTCCTATTTGAAGAGAGAGCTCGCCGGTTGGCTGCTGGCCGCATCGGCGATGGTCTCGACCAGCGCCTTTGCCCAGGAGCCGAAGCTGCCTGAGTACTATCCGGCCGATTACGGCCAGATCGTCGAAGCATCGCGCAAGGAAGCTGGCCTCGTCGTCTATTCCAACATGGCCGACAACAACTGGCAGCCTGTCATCAAGGGCTTCAACGAACTCTATCCCTGGATCAAGATCGAGACGCTCGACCTCGGCTCCGGCACCGTGCACACCCGCTGGGAAGCCGAAGCTGGCAGCGGTGCGCGCACCGCCGACATCCTGGTCTCGGGCGCAAACGACCGCTGGGCACGCTATGGCAGCGAGGGCCGCATGCTCGATTATGCCAGCCCGGAAACCGAACGCCTGCCGGGCTTCGCCAATCCTTACCCGGGCATCTACGTGATGTCAGCGGACCCGCTCGTCATCACCTACAATGCCGCCCTGCTGCCGGAGGGCCAGCGCCCGACCGGTTTCGCCTCGCTCGTCAAGGCGGCAGCCGCCGACAAGGCGACGTTCGACGGCAAGATCACCACCTATGACGCCGCCCGCAACTCCTTTGGGCTTGCTGCCTGGTGGAAGACGCTGCAGGTCAAGGGCGACGACGGCTGGAAGGGCTTGCGCGAAATCGGCCCGATGATCCGCGGTGAAGTCTCAGGCGGCCCGATGAACGAGAAGATCGCCACCGGCGAATATCTCGTCGGCATCGCCGTCTCCGGCATCACCATCTTCCCCCGCCTGGAGCAGCCCGGCGGCGAGATCCTCGGCTTTGCCTTCCCCGATGACGGAACGCCGGTCATGCTTCGCGGCCTCGGCATCCCGAGCGAGGCGGCCAACCCGAACTCGGCAAAACTGTTCGTCGACTATCTGCTCAGCCAGAAGGGCCAGACGCAGGTCGGCAAGGGCGGACTGACGCCTTATCGCGAGGACGTCGAAGAAGCCGAGGTTCGCTACACCTATCAGGCGATCGCTGCCAAGGTAGGCATGGAAAACCTGATCGCCGTCGGCTTCGACAAGGCGATCATCGATGACGCTGCGGGCTTTGCCACCAAGTGGACCGCCGCGATGGCCGGCAACTAACGGGCCTCGACTCAGCAACCGTCGGCCGCGATACGGTCGGCCGGCGGTTCCTCTGCCCTCATTTTCAACTCTACGAAGCCTGACGACCGTCTTTCGCGTTCGCGGACGGCTTTCGAGGACTATTGCCATGACCGAGCTCACAGCAGGGTCGGCACCGAGCGCCACGCGTGACCGGTCGACCATCACCTTCTGGGCCGTAAGCATCTTGACCACGATCCTGGTGATCGGGCCGATTGCGCCCATTATTCTCCAGGCCTTTCTCGACCGGCCGCTCTACAAGCCCGACGCCGTCGTCACCGCCGGCAACTTCGTTCGCCTGTTCACCGAGGCGGGCATGGGCAAGATCGTGCTCAACACGCTGTTCTTCGCCGTCGTCACGATGGTCGTTGCCCAGCTGTTCGGCTCGGTTATGGCCGTCATCGTCGGCCGCACCAATCTGCCCGGACGCAAATGGATCGGCGAGATCCTGATCTGGCCGCTTTTCGTGAGCAACCTCGTCATGGCCTTCGGCTGGTTCACCATGTACGGACCGTCGGGCTATATCACCCTCGCCTTCAAGGCGAGCACCGGACTCAGCCCGTGGAACCTCTACAGCCTGACCGGCATGAGCATCGTTGCGGGCTTGAGCCAGGCGCCGCTCGCCTATCTCATGTGCATCGGCGCCGTCACCAAGGCCGATGCCCAGCTGGAAGATGCTGCCCGCTCGGCCGGCGCCAGCCCGATGCGAGCGCTAATCAGCATCACCGTACCGATGATGCGGCCGGCCATGGTCTATTCCGCTGTTCTGAACTTCGTCATCGGCATCGAGATGCTGGCAATCCCGTTGGTTTTCGGCGGCCCGAGCGGCATTCATACCGTCACGACCTTCCTCTATGACCAGGGCATCAACGCCGCGGTGCAATCCGACTACGGCATCGTCGGCGCCGGCGCGGTCATGCTGCTTGTGATCGTCGGTCTGCTCGTCTGGCTGCAGGGCCGGTTGATGAAGGACAGCGGTCGCTTCGTCACCGTGCGCGGCAAGGCCTCCCGCCCCTCGCTCGTCGACCTCGGACACTGGCGCTGGGTCGCATTCGCCGCCGTCGCGGCCTATGTGCTCTTCACCATCGTCGCCGTCTTTGCGGGCATCTTCATGCGCGCCAGCGTCAGCTTCCTGACGCCGCTGGTCCCGTTCTGGAAGCTACTGACCCTTGCCAACTTCGAGCTGATCTTCAATCAGCCGGGATATGTCAGGGCGATCCTCAATTCCGTCGTCATCTCCTTCCTCGGCGGCATCATCGGCACCGCCTGCGTCGTGCTCATCGCGCTTGTCGCCAAGCGTTCCGAATTCCGCTTCCGCCGCGCGCTGGAATATGTCGCGCTGTTCCCGCGCTCGCTGCCCGGCATCATCGCCGGCCTCGGCTTCTTCTATGCCGTGGTCTGGGTCCCGGGCCTCGACATGATCCGCGGCACGATCTGGATCCTGATCGCCGCCTTTGTCGTGCGCTACATTCCGATCGGCTTCGGTGCGATCGCACCGGCGCTGTCGCAGATCGGTGAGGAGCTTGACCGCGCCTCGCGCATTTCCGGCGCCGACTGGTGGACGACGGTGACGCGCATCGTCCTGCCGCTGTTGAAGCCGGCGCTGTTTTCCAGCTTCGCGCTGCTCTTCATCCACTTCTTCAAGGAGTATGTGACGGCGGTCTTCCTCTATCAGCCGGGCTCCGAAATCATCGGCTCGACCATGCTGCAGCTCTATGCCCAGGGCGACAACGGACCCGTCTCCGCCCTTGCCACCATCCAAGTCATCATCACGGCCTTGTTCGTCTTCATGGCGCGCCGTCTGCTGGGAGCCAAGATCTATGGCTGATCTCATCCTCGACAACCTCTCCATCAACTACGGCTCCTACAATGCCGTCAGCGAAGTCTCGCTGACCATTCCGAAGGGCGAGTTCCTGACGCTGCTCGGCCCCTCCGGCTGCGGCAAGTCGACGACGCTTTTTGCAATTTCCGGACTGAACCACGCGACATCGGGCGCAATCCGCATGGGCAATCGCGTGCTCTTCGACGGCAAGACCAAAACGGTGGTGCCGCCGGAACAGCGCAACATCGGGCTCGTCTTTCAAAGCTACGCGCTTTGGCCGCATATGTCGGTGGCGGAAAACCTCGCCTTCCCGCTGAAACTGCGCAAGATCGGCCGCGCCGAGCAGGACAAGCGCATAAAGGAAGCGCTTGAACTGGTCGAGATGGCCAAATTCGCCGAGCGTTACCCCTTCGAGCTTTCCGGCGGCCAGCAGCAGCGCGTGGCGCTCGCGCGCGCACTCGTCTATCGACCGGGCCTGCTTTTGCTTGACGAACCGTTGTCCAACCTCGATGCGAAGCTGCGCGAGCGCGCCCGTGTCTGGTTGCGCGAGCTTCAGGAACGTCTCGGCGTCACGACCGTCTACGTGACCCACGATCAGGCGGAAGCGCTTGCGGTTTCCGACCGCATCGCGGTGATGGACACGGGGCGTATCCGCCAACTCGGCACCCCGAAGGAAATCTACGAGACGCCGGCCGATGCCTTCGTCGCCGACTTCATCGGCTCCTCGAACTTCCTGACAGGTACCGTGGTCGATCGCGCCGCCGGCATCGCCAATGTTCGCCTCGAAGACGGAACGATGATCAAGGCGAACACCGGCCGGAACGGTGCTGACGAAAAAGTCGTGATTGCCGTGCGTCCGGAGCGGCTGCAGATCGTCGGCAGCGCCGGTGAAAACGTCGTACAGGCAACCGTTCAGGGCGGCTCCTATCTCGGCTCCGTCTATCAGTACGAGCTGACAGGCGCCGGCAGCACCTTCCGCGTCCAGACCGCGCGCGAGGTCGCCGACAAGCATGTCTTCGTCTATGTGCCGCCGGAAGCCTCGACGCTGTTTGCCGCGCAATCCCGGCCGCAGGCCTGAGCCCTTAAACGCGGAGCACCTCATGACCAAGGAACCCAAAAGCTTCGACGCCGCCGCCAAAGGCCCGCTTGACGGCATTCGCGTCGTCGATCTGTCGCGGCTGGTCGCGGGCAACATGCTGTCGCTGCAGCTCGGCGATTTCGGTGCCGACGTCATCAAGGTGGAGCCGCCGGTCGGCGACCCCTTGCGCGACTGGCGCGACGGCGGAAGCTCGCTCTATTGGAAGACCTATGGCCGCAACAAGCGCTCGGTCATGCTCAACCTTCGCGAACCGGCTGCGATGGGTGCCATGCTCAAGCTGCTCGACACGGCGGATGTGTTCATCGAGAACTTCCGCCCGGGCACGCTCGAGGAGATGGGCATGGCGCCGGAGACGCTGCTTGCCAGCAATCCCGACCTGATCGTCGTGCGCATTTCCGGCTTCGGTCAGACCGGTCCTTACGCCACCCTGCCGGGGTTCGGCACGCTGGTGGAAGCGATGAGCGGATTTGCCGCCCGCACCGGCTTTCCCGATCGGGAACCGGTACTGCCGCCGTTGGCACTCGCCGACATGATCGCCGGCATCTACGGATCTTCGGCTGTCAGCATGGCGCTGCTGGCGCGCCAGCGCGGCACGGCGCGCGGGCAGGTCATCGACCTGTCGCTGCTGGAGCCGATGTTCTCGGTGCTCGGACCGGAGGCCGCGATCTACAAGACGACCGGCAAGATCAAGGAACGGGTCGGCAGTGGCTCCAACACGACATCGCCACGCAACGTCTATCGATGCGCCGACGGCAAATACGTCGCGCTGTCCGGCTCCACCCAGGCGGTTGCCAAACGTATCTTCGAGATCATCGGCCGTCCCGAAATGATCACCGATCCGCGCTTTGCCACCAATACCGACCGGGTCCGCAACCGGCCGCTGGTCGACGAGGCCGTCAGTGCCTGGTTTGCGACGAGGGAGCGCGACGATGCACTCGACGTCATGCGCCGGGCCGGTGCAACGGTCGGGCCGGTCTACAACATCGCCGATGCCTTCAGCGACGCGCATTTCATCGAGCGCGAGGTTTTTACCGAAGTGGAGGATCGTGAGCACGGGTCCCTGCCCATGCACAACATCCTGCCGCGGATGTCGGCGACCCCCGGCGTCTGGCGCAACCCGGCACCGGCGCTTGGCGAAAACACCCGCGACGTCCTCAACGAAGTCGGCCTGTCGACCGACGAAATCGACCTGATCATGGGGGGAAGAACCGAATGATGCTGCGCTCGCTACTTTATGTTCCCGGCAGTTCGCCCCGCTTTCTGGAAAAGGCCCACGAACGCGGCGCCGATGCCATTATCATCGACCTCGAGGACGCGGTCGCCGCCAACGAGAAGGACGCGGCAAGGGCGGCCCTTGCCCGAACCGTGCCGATGGTTGGCCAGAGGGGCGCTGCGGTGATCGTGCGGATCAACACCCATGACGAAACGACGATGCTGGCCGACGCCAGTGCGGCCTGCGAGGCCGGCGCACTGGCGCTCTACATTCCCAAGGTGTCTTCGCCTGAAGTCCTGCATCAACTCGATCGGCACCTGGAGCCGCTGGAATCGGCCGCGAACCGGCCGCCGATGCGGTTTGCGCCGCTGATCGAAGATCCCGCGGGATTGCTCAACGCCACGTCGATCGCCACAGGCCCGCGGGTCTTCGCCTTGTCGGCTGGTGGCGAGGACCTTGCGACATCCATGGGCGCCCAGCCGACGCCTGAGGTTTTGCGCATACCGAAGCTGATGATCCACTACGCCGCGAAGGCCGCCGGCGTCCTCTCCTTCGGCCTGCTGCGCAGCACGGCCGACTATGCCGACAAGACGGCATTGGCCGCAGCCATCAGTGAAGCCAAGGACTTCGGTTTCGACGGCGCCACCTGCATTCACCCGAGCGTGGTCTCGCTGCTGAACGACGGCTTCGCGCCTTCCGCGGAAGAACTCGACCGCGCCCGCCGCCTGATCGCCGCTGCTGATGCCGCCGCGCAGGCCGGGATCGGCGCCTTCACCTTCGAAGGCAAATTCGTCGACCTGCCGATCGTCACGCGCGCTCGCGCATTGATCGCCCGCTCCTCCGGCTGATCCGATTGTCCGGCACCCCCATCTATCCTGGAGAACAGAGTGTCCGATTTCCCGACTGCCGAGAGCCATACAAACCGCAAATGGCGCGTCCTTGTAACCCACAACAGGATTGCCGAGAGCGCCGTCGCGCTGCTCAACGCCCATGACTGCGACGTCTTCTTTTCTCCACCCTACGACGCCCCCGATGTCGTTGCCGCACGCGCCGCCGATCTCGGCGTCGACGCAATCATGGTCCGCCAGGGCCAGATCAACGAGGCCGTCATAGCCGCGTCCCCGAAGCTGAAAGTCATCGTCAAACATGGCGTCGGCGTCGACAATGTCGATATCCAGGCCGCCGCCGATCGCGGCATACCCGTGTTGCGCTCGATGGGCTCGAACGCGCGCGCAGTCGCCGAACACACGATCGCGCTTTCGCTGGCGCTGATCAAGGAGATCGCACCGCTGACCGCGGCGGTCAAAGGCGGCCAATGGCCGAAACCGACCTTCATGGGGCGCGACATCGCCGGCACCCTCATGGGCCTCATCGGCTATGGCTCGATCGGCCGCGAGACAGCGGCCATGGCGCACGCACTCGGCATGGACGTCATCGTCTACGATCCGCATGCCGCAGCGACACTCGCTCAGGGGAACATAACCGCCATCGACGACGTCGACGAGCTTGTCGCCCGCGCCGACATCGTCAGCCTGCATTGCCCTTTGACGGCGGAGACTCGCCACCTGATCGATGCCCGTCGCCTGGCGCTGATGAAGCCGACGTCCTTCATCGTCAACACCGCCCGCGGCGGCATCATCGACGAGGCGGCGCTCGCCGTCGCCCTGCGCGACAGGCGTATAGCGGGTGCCGCGCTCGACAGCTTCGCAGCCGAACCGCCGGCTGCCGACAACCCGCTCTGGGCCTCGCCGCTGGTGCTGGCGACGCCCCACATCGGTGGCGTCACCCACGGCTCATCGAAAGCGATGGCCGAAATTGCCGCGCGCCACATCATCAGCGTCCTCAACGGCCAAGCGCCTGATGCCTTCAGCCTTGCGACTCCGCAGAGCCTCGGCCTGCGCAAGGCGACCGCCTGAAGCTTTCCCGGGAAACGCGAGGCGGATTTCCGCCGGGAAATGCATGAAAACAACGAGATAGAGCGTTTCTACGACCCGCCTAAACCGGAAACGCTCGAGAGTTCCAGAAGGAAGACCACATGCCCATCGGTTTCAGAGTAAAGAACAGCATGAAGCGTATCGACGCTTCCTATGTCGAGGCCTTCCGCGTCCTGCCCGTCGCCAACGTGTCCGACAGCATGTCGCGGCTTGTCGCCGGCGGTGATCGGCTACGCCCGATGCATAGCGGCGGCGTGCTCGCCGGCCCGGCGCTGACGGTCAAGACCTGCCCGGGCGACAACCTGATGCTGCACAAGGCGATCGACATGGCGGCACCGGGCGACGTGATCGTCGTCGATGCCGGCGGCGACACGACCAATGCGCTGATGGGTGAACTGATGCTGGCGCATGCGGTCAAGCGGGGCGTCGCCGGCTTCGTCCTCAACGGCGCGATCCGCGACGCCGAAGCCATCCGCGCCCAGCCCTTGCCGCTCTATGCGCTTGGCGTCACCCATCGCGGCCCTTATCGTACGGGACCGGGCGAGATCGGCTTCCAGATTTCCATCGCCGGAATGGTCATCAATCCGGGCGACCTGATGCTCGGCGACATCGATGGTATCGTCTGCGTGCCGAAGGCGGATGCCGAAGCGGTCCTCAAGGCAACCCGGGCCAAACAGGATGCCGAGGCCAAGCAGATGGCGGCGACGCTTTCTGGAACGATGGACAGGTCCTGGGTGGACCGGGAACTCGAGCGGCTGGGCTGCGCCCTGGTCGACTAGCCTGCTCGATCAAAAGGCGCGGACCAAACACGACCGGGTTCCCCACCCGGTCGTTTTACGGCGATAACTGCCCGACCGTTTCAACAACGCAGTGATCGACGTGGCCGCCAGCCGGTTGTCGGCCAAGCGCCCCGTTACGCGGCGTCTGCGACGCCCGTGCCTTCCGCCATCAGAGCCTCGTGGACCCGCCGGTCTAGACGCGACCTAACAAAAGCTGCGCGACTTACAGCGCTCTGGCACGAATGCCCCTATTTTGGCCAGTTCCTCTCTCGAGCGAGAAGGTCGGGAGCCGTAGTGTCTGCCCATGCCGACGTTAGATGTCGCGAGGGAGCCGACGATGAAAAGCACGCTGTTTCCTTAAATCCCATTCGATTTAAGGATGAAAGCATGCAGCCATTCAAAGTGCTACAGCGACCTTTGCGCGTCTAATATGCCGCGCGGCGCTGTAGATACCTACATCGCCGACGCCAGTTCCTGCTCGCGGCAGCAGCCCTGGCCGCCACTGGTGGAACAGCGAGGAGCAGGGCCATGGCCGATGAAACGTCCAAGAATGTCGTAGGCGGCAACGGCGTCACCATCGCCACGGGGACCTTTGGCGATCCCTTAGCGCCGCCGGTGCTTTTGATCATGGGTGCGATGGCCTCGATGATGTGGTGGCCCGACGAATTCTGCCGCAAGCTGGCGGCAAGCGGGCGCTATGTCATCCGCTACGACAACCGCGATACGGGGCTTTCCACCAAATATGCCCCCGGCAATCCTCCCTATTCGATGGAGGACATGGCCGGTGATGCAGTTGCCGTGCTCGACGCCTATGGCATTGCATCGGCTCACCTCGTCGGCATGTCGCTCGGCGGCATGATCGCTCAGATCCTGGCGTTGTCCGCTCCGGACTCGAGCTTGAGCTTCCACCGATAAGCGCTGACTATATGGAACACGTCGCTGCCGACGAAAGCGTTGACTGGTCGGATCGGACACAAGTGATCGATTTCATGACGAAGGACGCCCGCATGGTCGCGAGCACAGCCCACCCCCATGACGCGAACCGGATCCGTGCCTTCATCGAGCGGGATCATGATCGCTCGGGCGGGCTACTCTCCGCCACGAACCACTTCATGCTTCAGGGCGGCGAAACTGTCAAAGGCAAGCTCAAATCGCTCGAAGCGCCGCTGCTGGTAATCCATGGCACCACCGACCCAATCTTCTCGGTCGAGCATGGGATGGCCATTGCCGAAGTTGTGGCCGGCTCCGAATATCTTCCGATCGCCGGCGGCGGGCATGAACTTCACAGGGCCGATTGGGGTATCATCATCCCGGCCATTGTCAAACACACGGACTAAAGCCAGGAAAAGTGCGAGGCGGTTTTCCTGGAAATGTGCAAAAACAAAGAGATAGAGCGTTTCTGCTACCTCGTCGAAACCAGATGCGCTCTCGGTGAAGGCAGTATCCCGCCTGCACAATATGGGTCGAAAGTACGCAGCGCCGACAACGTGCTGCGTGCTCTCGCCGTTTGGCGATGACACAGCGAGGCGCCTGCGCCAGCATCAAGGTCCGCGCTGATGAACGTCAGCGACAACGGGTTCTGTTGCGGGCAATATCTCGCCTGATTTCCTTGAGCGTGTGTCGCAACTCGGCAAGAGTGCCATCATCGCTAAGAGCGGTGCTGGTGCACGCGAGAAAATCGAGCTTGAGCTCCAGCTCGTCGTGTCGTTCGATCAATCCGGCCAGTATGCGAGACGTGCGCATGTCATACCCATCAAACGTCGGCGCCGTCATGGGCGGGCGCGGACGTCAAGATTGCTTCGCGGTCTCCGATACCCCTCCTGTGCGACAGTTTGTTGAAGTGTGAGCGCTTTCGCCTCGAACCGTTCCTTCAATTGAAACGTGCATGCCCATAGTCTGCGCGCCGATCCGGCCATATATTCGCGGCGGCACTCACCCAAATACGTCCCGATGGTTGCTTGGCTGAGCGAAAACCGAAAACGCGCAAGGGAGATGATTTGATGTATTACGCCATCCTCGCCTATCACGAAAAGGGAGTGGTCGAATCCTGGACCGAGGAGGAAGACACGGCGCTGATGACCGACCTGCTCCAGGTCAATGATCGCCTCGTGCGGGAAAAATCCTTGGGCCCCGCCGCCCGGCTCGGCCCCACCCAACATGCAGTGACGCTGCGAGGCAAAGGCGAGGGCATTGTCATCGACGGCCCCTTTGCCGAAACCAAGGAACAATTGCTCGGTCTCTACGTCGTGGATTTTCCAACGCTTGAGGCAGCCGTTGCGGCAGCCCGTGATCTGCGTCGCGCCAACCCGACGGCCACCTATGAGATCCGGCCGATTTCGCTTTATCTCCCCGGCACGTCATTGGGTTTCAAGGAAGTGTAATTGTAAGCCTTAGCTTACAGTGAAAACAGGACTCTCCGATCTGGAGAGTCCTGCTCTTTTTTGCGTCCGTCAGTACGCCCTATTTGGCGGCCGGTTCCAGCCTTTTCGCTGACGGCACGGCTTTCCTGGCCTCCAACTTCTTGAACAGGAAGAAGTACAGCTTGATGTATTGACCCACCAGAATCGCGTTCAGGATCGTACCCTCGCGAATGAACTTGATCTCGCTGAGGAAGAGCAGACCGATACAGGCAGACAGGACCAAGAGAGTGCAATCAAAGCCGGTCTTGATGTTCCCCCACTTCCAGCCCGTGCGCTTGAAGATCGTGTTGACGAACATGTCGATCGGCATCAGCACAAGATTGGCACGGATCATCAGGAACAGACCGAACGCCAGCGCCGCATCGGCAAAGACCAGAAGCGCCACGCGCGCCGGGTAGAGATCGAGCTTGATGAATTCGGTCATGCCAAGGTTGAGATCCAGGAACACGGCGAGCACGAAGGCCGGGATCAGGGATGCGAAGTTCTTCAACGTGAAGTCCTTAGGCAGGACCAGATAGGTCAGGAACAGCATGATCAGTTCAAGGGCGAAGTTGTAGGTCCCTTGGCTCAACGGCGGGTAGACCAGGGTCATCGTCCGCGTCAGGCTGCTTTGCGGCGAGATGCCGATCCCTGCCCGGATCGCCAGGCTGACGCCGAAGGTCAGCACGTAGATGCCGACCACATACATGATCCAGCGCCTGGTCAGGCTGCCGGTATCGACGATTTCGGCTTCCGCCGCATTATGGTCCATTGGTCGTCCCTCCCATGGTTTCTACGTGGGCCTCTCACCACCCACGGCCGCGCCGGTCTCCGGCGTCCGGGCTTCGGTTCAGTGCATTTGGACGTGCCGCGATCACGATCTTCGGTTCATCCATCGTCTCCCCCTGCCGGCGGGCGTCCTGCCCACCGACATTTTCCATCGCGTACGCCTCGCAAGTGCATCCCTAGTTCATGAACCGGAACCGGTGCAACGAGATGAACAGGCTCAGGAGCTTGTTGACCACCGGCTCGCCTTCGTTGCGGTTGCCCAAGGCCTCAAGCGCGGTGTCGATGGCGCTGGCGCTGGTTGTCAGTTCATCCACAGT
The DNA here is from genome assembly GCF_017488845.2 of Ensifer canadensis. NCBI lineage: Bacteria > Pseudomonadati > Pseudomonadota > Alphaproteobacteria > Hyphomicrobiales > Rhizobiaceae > Ensifer > Ensifer canadensis. The sequence continues at coordinate 243,078 of NZ_CP083371.1, read as the reverse complement.
CAGGTTCGCCATCACGCCATAAATCTCCAGCGGCATCACGGCCTTCTCCACCTGGTCCTCGGTGACGATGCAGGCACCGGCATGGGTGTCGACCTGCTTGAGGCAATGGCACATTTCTGCGCTGTCCTGCCCGACGACGACGAAGTAGGGTTTTGGCGCCGGCCAGAAGGTGGCGACAGCACCGCGATCCACATGAACCCCCTTGAACAGGCCGCTGACGACGTGGCGCTGGCCATCGGCATAGCGCTGGACCACCGACAGCCGGCTCAGTTTCACCCCCTCATGCTCGGCGACAACCTTGCCGTCCTTCATCGGCACCCAGACTTCCTGGTAGAATTTCGCATGTCCGCGGCCGTAGACATCAAACAGGTAGACCTTGGCCCGGCTGCCATCCTCGGAGAGTTCAAGCGGCACGATGTCGAGCTGATCGGGCGTCAGGTCATCGAGACCCGGAACGCCTTTTTTGCACATGCCGGAATAGTCGATGTCGGCGTTCGTGAGCAGCTTGCGATCCTTTGCCACCAGTTCGCCGTCCTTGAAGACGTAGAGCGGGTTGATCTTCGACAGGCTGTCGGTCAGGACGATGTCGGCAAACCGGCCGGGGGTGAGCGAGCCGATCCGGTCTTCCATGTGGAACGACCTCGCCGTGTTGTAGGTTGCCATCTTGATCGCATGGATCGGGTTGAACCCCATCTCGGCGCAGAGAGAGATGATCCAGTCCATGTGCCCCATCGTCAGCAGGCGCTCGACGGAAATGTTGTCGGTGCACAGCATGAAATTGTCGGTCGGCCACTTGCGGTCGACGATAGCGCGCAGCAGCACCTTGATCACCTCGCTGCTGCCGACTCCGAACTTGATGTGCGTCGGAAAACCGTAGCGAATGCTCTTTTCGATGTCCTTCTCGTTCCAGACGTCGTGATTGTTCGACACGCCGATCGCCGGCAGATAGTTCAGGACCATGTCGGACAGCGCGGTCACGCCCCAGTGGCCGTTCATGAAGCCGCCCTTGGCGCGCACCCAGGCGGCCTTGCGGAAATCGTCGTCATCGCCCGAGCTATAGGTGAAGTGTTCGAATTCACCGAGACCGATGACCGGTTCCATCTTCAAGACCGCCTCGGTGATGGAGGCGGCCGTCTTCTTACCCGGCGCAAACGCATAGAGCCGGTAAGGCAGCTTGTCGTAGTCCTTAAACAGGTTTTCGGCCGCCTCAACCCCTTCGTCGCCCGCTGCACTCAGCAGATCCAGGCATTCGGCATAGATCGTCGTGGTGCCGCAGGGAACCAAGGCCTCGGCCAGTGCCGTCGGATGCGCCAGCTGGGATTCGAAATGCAGATGCGCATCAATCAGGCCGGGGATAGCATAGAGCCCCTTGCCATCGAAAACGTCCTTCACCTTCAGGATTGTCTCATCGGGATTGAGCGCGACGATGCGTTTGTCATAGACGAGGATGGATCCCTGATAGACGGTCTCGCCGTGCACATCGAGAATGCTCAGGTTCTTCAGAAGGAGATCCGCCACCTTCTTTCCGTTCAGGATATCAAAGATGGCGCGCACTTTGGCATAGTGAACGGCTTCGGTTTTGTTCACGCGTATTTCCTCCACTTTCAAGTCTCGTCGGCATCGGCAGGGCCGAGCTTCCGGTCCGTCGCGGGCGGCATCCCGCACCAACGCTTCACGTGTCGGAGGCCATAAGAAATCATTGCACCGCTTCCGAAAAGCAGTATTTTCTGCACATATCGTTCTCTTTTCGAGAGCACTCGGAGCAAAGGAAACGGAAGATGTTGCACTCGCGCGTGCTGCGCTACATCGACGAAGTGGCAAGATCCGGCTCGATCCGCGCCGCCGGCGAACGGCTGAACGTGGCCGCGTCGGCGATCAACAAGCACGTGCTGCAACTGGAAGAGATGATCGACGAGCCGCTGTTCGAACGCTTGCCGAGAGGGCTGCGGCTGACGCCCGCCGGCGAGATTCTCGTCGCGCATGTGCGCCGGACGATCAAGGAATACAGCCAGGTCGAGGCCCAGATCCGCGACCTCAAGGCGCTTCAGAGCGGCGAGGTGATCATCGCCACCATGAACGGCCTCGCCGGCGGCATCGTGCCCAAGGCGGCAGCCAACTTCTGCGCCCGCCATCCGCGCCTCAAGATCTCGATCCGGGTGATGTTCATCCACGACATCGTCCAGGCGGTCGTCGACGGCGAGGCCGATCTCGGCCTCGCCTTCAACCTGCCGCCGTCGCCGCAACTCGAAACGCTCTGGAAGATGGATACGCGGCTGGGCGCGGTCGTCTCACCTGAACATCCGCTCGTCGGCCTGGAGTCCCTGCCGCTCGCCCATTGCGAGCCCTATCCGCTCATCTTCGCTGACCGGTCGATGCTCATCCACGGCATCGTCGCCGACGCCTTCGCCAATGCCGGGCTCACGGTCGAGCCGGCGTTCCTGACCAACTCGATCGAGGCGATGAAGTGCCTGGCCGCCGCCGGCGACGGCATCGCCTTCCTCAGCAAGTTCGATATTGCCGAGGAGCAACGCAACGGCGTGCTCACCTATCTGCAGATCCGCGACCGTACATTCGGAAAGAACGTGCTTTCCCTCGTCCAGCGCGAAAAACGCAGCCACGGCCTCGCCACCTCGATGTTCGCGGAGGAAATCATCCGCGCCTTGCGGGCAACGATGGATTAACGAGCCGGCGAAACCAGGTCAGTCGAAACAACCTTCTTCGCGCGACCATCCTCGGGGTTTGCGCTTGTTTGCACTGACTTTCGACGCCGGGAAAAGCCTGACCGCGGCAACGAAGCGGATCAAGCGACCTCGGCCCTGCCGGCGACGACACGGTTCCAATCGTCCTGCCGCAGCCGGAAGCACATCCACGGCGACGGCGTGCCCGAAAGGTCCAATATCGCGTCATAGACATGCGCCGCACCGAGCTTGGCAGTCGCCTTTTGCGAACGAATGTTTGTCGGCGCGATATGGAACCAGACTTCCGGATAAGTACCGAAGGCATGGCCGAGCATCAGCCGCTTCAGGTCGAAGTTGGTGCCGCCGCCCCAATAGGCGTTGTTGAGGAAAGTAAAACCGATCGAAATGCTGTCCGGCATGTCAGGAGCGACGTAATAGCGGGAGCATCCGATGATCCTGTCGTTTTGCCGATCGATCGCCACGAGCGTCGTTTCGCTTGCAAGCAACAACGCGAAGTAGGGCTCGAACTTCTCCCGCTTGTAGCGATCCGTTGCTGGATGCCCTGCCCAGACGTCGGGATGGCTTGCTGCGAAGTAAAGGCCCTCGAGGTCTTCCGGCCGCAGCGGCCTGAGGAGGATGGCGTCGCCGCTCAATGCGGGTTGTGGATCGAAATCAGACTTGAACATGCTCTTGTCTCATGATGATGATGATGGAACGGGGATCATGTCCGCAATTACGCGGTCGAAATCGCGATGACTTTCCGAAAGGCCGTTCCTGACGCCCATCCTGTCCGGCTCTGGACGGTTCTGGCTCAGCTTGCGTTTGCCTGTCAGATGCGTGATCGACATTCGAATACCGACGATGCCGCGCAATTGCGCTGTGATATAAGCCGCAGGCGCATCGCTGACGGCCCACGGTTTTGCGGCCGCCGCCTCGTGGAGATCAGTGAGCCGCTTGACGACATCGAGCAGCCGGGCCGGATCATCGAAGAACTCGACCGGGCCCTTTGCTTGAACAGCAGTGTAGTTCCATGTCGGAACCACCTTTCCATGCTCGGCCTTCGCTGCATACCAGGCCGGGGTGATGTAGGCGTCGGGACCCATGAAGACAGCGAGGCCATCGCCAATCATGGGCGTTTGCCACTGCGGATTGGGGCGGGCGAGGTGGGCATAAAGCATACCCATCTCTCCCTCCTCAGCGTCGAGCAACATCGGCAGCGGTGTCGCCAAGGGACCTTGCGCCGTCGCGGTGATAAAATTGGCGATGCGGCATGCCCGCATCATCGCGTGTATTTCGCTGGTGTCGTCGACCACAAAAGCTGGCGGCGTGTACATGGAACTCTCCTTGAACTTCGCGCAGCATCGGCGTTAACTGGCACAAAATAAACGTCCAGTTTCGGAGATTTTCATTGGGCCAGTTGAGCGGTGGGAGATCACAACGCACGGGCGCAGCCCGCCGCATTTACCTTGAGCTGCAAGAGCAGATCGGTGCTGGCGTCTATGCGCCCGGTGACAGGCTGCCATCGAGCCGTGCGCTCGCCGAGGAACTGGGCGTGTCGCGCACGACGGTCACGGCCGCTTTCGACCAGCTCGTCTCCGAGGGCTACGTGATCAGCCACCAGGGCTCGGCGTCGATCGTCTCGGATATGGCCGGGCCAGGAACGCGACACAGCCGACAGGCTGAGCCTCGCCTGGAATGGCCGATGTCGGACTATGCTGCCCGGCTGATGGAGCTTCCGATCCACTATGCTGAGAGGCGGCCGGCACTGGAGTTCGATTTTCGCTATGGCGATATTGCCGCCGCCGACTTTCCGACGCTGCTGTGGCGGCGGGCGATGAATGCGGCGCTGCTGCGCCGCCGTGATAGCCTTTCCTACGAGCATCCGGCCGGCTCCGCCGCCCTGAAACAACAACTTCAGGGCTATCTCTGGCGTGTGCGTGGCATCCGCTGCGACGCCGATCAGATCGTCGTCGTTTCCGGCTCGCAACAGGCGCTGGATCTCTGCGCCCGCGTTCTCGTCGATCGCGGCGACCGCGTCATTGTTGAGGAACCGTGTTATGCCATGGCGCGCAACATCATGGTCGCCGCCGGCGCTGAAATCGTTGCCGCTCCCTGCGACCATGCCGGCCTTGTCGTGGGGCACCTGCCGTCCCGTGGAAAATCAGCGCTCGCCTACGTGACGCCGAGCCACCAGTTTCCGCTCGGTGGCGTCCTGCCGCAGAGCCGGCGGGACGCGTTGCTCCAATGGGCCTATGCGGTCGGAGCCTATATCATCGAGGACGACTACGACGGCGAGTACCGCTATGACGTGAAGCCGATACCGCCGCTGTTTCAAGCGGATCGTGACCGGGTCATTTATGTCGGCACAGTCTCGAAGACGCTCTCGCCGGCCCTCAGGCTGGGCTATCTCGTGGTTCCCCGGCCGTTGATCGAGGTCTTCACGCGATGCAAGCAGATCGCCGACCGGCATAGCCCGAGCCTTGAGCAGGAGGCGCTCGCAATCCTACTGGAAGCAGGCTCATACGAACGGCATGTCCGTAGGATGCGCCGGTCCAATGCCGAGCGTCGCGCCGCCCTGGTCTCGGCACTGACATCATCCTTTGGCGAACAGATAGAGATCGTCGGCACATCGGCCGGGCTGCATGTCGTCGTCTGGTTCCATGAGATCAGCGCACAGCATGAGACGCGGCTGATCGAAACCGCGGGGGCTGCCGGGATTGGCATCTACCCCGTGTCGCCGCTCTATCTCGAGCGCAAACCGGACCGGGCTGGTATGGTGCTCGGCTATGCCTCGCTGACACCGGACGAATTGCGCCGGGGAACGGAAAAGCTGGCATCCGTCGTTTACGGATTAGGCGAGCTGTCCTGCGGCCCAAACGACGGTTGAGTTGCCCACAGGCCTAGATTTCTGCCACAAGCTTCGCCAGCGCTAGGGATGCGGTGAGGCCGGGCGACTCGATGCCGAACAGATTGATCAGTCCGGGCACGCGGTGCACGCTTGGTCCTTGCACGACGAAGTCCTGGCTTGCCACCTCCGGCGGCACGATCTTTGGCCGGATACCGGAATAGGCCGGCACGAGCGCGCCGTCCTTCAGGTCAGGAAAATAGCGGCGGACACCGGCGTAGAACGATGCGGCCTTCGCCGGATCTACGTCATAGTGCAATGTGTCGACCCACTCGATATCGGGGCCGAAACGGGCCTGGCCGGCCATATCGATGGTTAGATGGATGCCGAGACCACCCTTGACCGGTACGGGATAGATTAGCCGCGAGAACGGCGCCCTGCCGACATGGGAGAAATAGTCGCCCTTGGCATAGTACTCTTTCGGCACGAGCCCGAGAGGCATGCCCTCAAGCTGGCGCGCCAGCATCGGTGCGCCGAGGCCCGCGGCGTTGACGAACAGCCGGCAGGCAAGGCTCATCGGCTCGGCGCCGCCGATGTCGACGACGATACCGCTATCGGTCACCTTGCCTCGCTCGACGGGGCTGTTGAGCGCCAAGACCGCGCCGGCATTCTCGGCATCGCCAAGCAGCGACATCATGTACGCGTGGCTGTCGATGATGCCGGTTACCGGCGACAGCAGCGCGCCGGTGGTGGCAAGCGCCGGTTCGAGGTCGCGCGCATCCGCGGCCGAGATTTGCCGGAGATCGGGCACACCATTTCGCGCCGCGCGCACCGCGATATCGGGCAGCTGCTCGAGCTCCAAGGCCGAGGTCGCCACGATCAGCTTTCCGCATTGCCGATGGGGGATGCCGCGCTCGCGGCAATAGGCATAGAGCAGGGCCCGGCCTTCGACGCACAAGCGCGCCATCAGGCTGCCCGCCGGATAGTAGATTCCGGCGTGGATCACTTCACTGTTGCGCGACGACGTTACGCTGCCGATGCGATCGGCCGCTTCGACGAGGATCACCTCACGGCCGGCTTGAGCAAGCACGCGAGCGACGGCCAGCCCGATGACGCCGGCTCCCGCGACAATGCATTCCACTTGCTCATGGGACATAGCGGACCTCAACAGAGTCGCTCGTCAAAAGGGACGCCAAGGGCGCTGCAAGACGATGCAGTAGCACAGCATGACGGGATACGTCAGGCAGCACGGGAACGGATGATCTGAACCATCGACATCCCCTGCTGCCTGACGTCATGTGCTGCGGACCCGCTTTCAGGCCGCCCGTGCACCGGCGGCGAGCGGGATCTCGATGTCGACTTCCAGCGTCGTCACGTGTTCGCCGCGGTCCATCTTGACGGTGACCTTGTCGTCGTCGATCTGAACGTGCTTGGAGATGACCGCAAGAATCTCTTCCCGCAGCAGCGCAACGAGATCCGATTGGCCGACGGAGGCGCGCTCATGCGCCAGCAAGACCTGCAGGCGCTCGCGCGCTGTCGGGGCCGAGCTCTGCTTTTTGAAGAAACTGAAAATGCTCATGCTGCCCTCCGTCCGAAGATCTTGCCAAACAGACCGCGTTTTTCACCCGGGATGGTCATCGGCACGGTTTCGCCTGCAAGCCGGCGAGCGGCGTCGAGATAGGCAAGCGCCGGCGCAGACTTGCTGTCGGCGAGCGTCACCGGGGCACCGATGTTGGATGCCCTGAGCACATCCATGCTCTCGGGAACGATGCCGAGCAGCGGAATCGACAGGATCTCCAGGACATCGTCGACCTTCAGCATGTCGCCACGTTCGGCGCGCAGCGCATCGTAGCGGGTCAGGAGCAGGTGCTTCTCGACCCGTTCTCCCCGCTCGGCCTTCTCTGTCTTGGCGTCGAGCAGGCCGATGATCCGGTCGGAGTCGCGAACCGAGGAAACTTCCGGATTGGTCACGATCACGGCCATGTCGGCATGGCGCATGGCAAGCGTTGCACCGCGCTCGATCCCGGCAGGGCTGTCGCAGATAATCCAGTCAAAATGCTTCTTCAGGTCGTTAATGACACGCTCCACGCCTTCCGGCGTCAGGCTGTCCTTGTCACGGGTCTGCGATGCCGGCAGCAGGAAGAGCGTCTCCAGGCGCTTGTCGCGGATCAGCGCCTGCGGCAGCTTGGCGTCACCCTGAATGACGTTGACCATGTCATAGACGACACGGCGCTCGGCACCCATGACGAGGTCGAGATTGCGCAGGCCGACATCGAAATCCACGACGACGGTCTTCTCGTTGCGCTGCGCGAGCGCTGCGCCGAGAGCAGCGGTCGACGTCGTCTTGCCGACGCCGCCTTTGCCCGATGTAACAACAACTACTTTCGCCATCTTCCGCTCCTGTTTCCTGGCCGGCACCGGCTCAGTTAAGTCTCTCTGCCATGATCGAGTCGTCTTCGAGCCAAAGCTGCACCGATTGTCCACGAAGCTCGGACGCCATGTCGTCGGCGGTCTTGTAGACACCGTCGATGGCCAGCAGTTCTGCCTCCAGCCGGCGGCAGAAGATCCGCGCCGAGGTGTTGCCTACGGAACCCGCCAGCGCCCGCCCCCGGAGCGCTCCGTAAATATGGATCGAACCGCCGGCGATGATTTCGGCGCCGGATGCGACCGACCCGATCACGGTGACATCGCCTTCCGGAAAGATGACCGATTGTCCGGAACGAACCGGCTCCCTGACGATGATCGACGCGCTCGCTCTGGCCGCCGGCGTTTCCTGGCCGATGACGGAGACAGCCTCAGGTGCCTTCGGCTCACCGGCGATCAACTCGCCCGCTGCCGCCTCGAATTCCGGCGCCGGCCGGCCGCCTCTCATTGAGGGTGGCATGCCCGGCTCGAACAGCGAGGGACGTCCGCCCTCGATGCCCAGGACGCGGACGTTCCTGCTGGCGAGTTCTTCGAGCAGGCCCTTCAGCTGCGGCCGGTCGATTTCGAGGTCGACGATATCGAGCACCACCGGTCGGCCGAGAAAAAAACCCGCCGAGCGAGCGGCCAGATCGTCGAGCCGTGTCAGCCACGAATCGAGCGGAAGCTCGGGCGACAGCGCGAGGCTCAGGAACGAGCGGCCCTTGATACGGATCGAACGAGCGTCTGTTAGCACTTTGATCATCTTCGTTAATTTTTCGTTGCCGTGATCTAGGCGACGGATGGTTAACAATTGGTTAACAGGTGGCTGCCGCTTCTCGCAGGCGGGCTTTACTAACAGCTTCTCTCGACACAACTTCGGCAAGCAACATCCCTTGTACGCTCCATCGCGAATGATCTGCCATCGGATGCACCACGGCCGATTGAAGCGGGCACGCCGGTGCCCTATTGGTGCCGACGACGGTTTCTCGAAAGCAGCATGAATGAAGCACTTAGTCATCGATTGTCAGGGGATTGCGACCGATGCGGATCTTTGGCGCCGCTACCTTGCCGTGACGAATCCTGTGGCTGGTCGAGACTTTGGCTGCAACCTCGACGCGTTCTGGGACGCGGTCGAGGGCGGCGGTCCGGGCTATCCCGGGCGATGCAAACTGACGTTCAAAAATGCAGCAGCGCTCAACCACATCAAGACCGGCAGTGGCGTATCCCTGTTGGATGCCTTGCAGAATATCGCGCGGGCCGCGACCGTCGTCGTGATTGAGTTCAAGTAGTCGAAATCATCAAAGGCGAGCACTGGAACAGGCTGCATCTCACCTCTCACGCGAGACCCTTGTTGCGGGGTTCGGCATCGATCAGCGACACGCTCAGCGCCGCAAGCAGTAGCAGGCCCGAAATGACGCCGAGCGCGGTCGTGAAACTTGTCGTCATGATCGGGGCAACCATTGACGGCGCGAGCAACCCGCCGACACGGGCGATTGCGCCGGCCGTGCCCATGCCGCTTGCGCGCAGGCTCGTCGGATAGATTTCCGGCGTCAACGCATAGATCGCACCCCACGTGCCCAAGAGGGCAAAATTCATCAACAGCGTGGCCGCAACGACAAGCTCCATGCTCTGTCCAAGAGCATAGGCCAAGGAGCCGGCCGCGCTGAGGAGGAGAAAGCCGATCAATGTTGCCTTCCGCCCCCAGCGTTCCACGCCATAGGCAGCCAACGCGTAACCGGGCAACTGGGCCAGTGCCAGAAGGACGAGAAAGACTTCGCCGCGTATGAAACCGAAGCCCTCGCCGGCAAGCTTGACCGGCAAGTAAACGAAGATGCCGTAGTAGGAGATGGAAATGAGCAGCCAGGCCGACATCAGAAAGATCGTCCGGCGGCGAAGCGCAGGCGATAGAAGTGCTGTAATCGATTTGCGCTCGGCAGCCTGAGGGACGATCGGCGGGATGGCGACATCCCGTCCGTTCACATCAGCGATGCGCTGCAAGACGCTGCGGGCCTCGGTCGAATGTCCCTGCCGGTTCAGGTAAAATGGCGATTCCGGGACGTAGAAGCGCAGGACGACACCGATCAACGCCGGAATGCCGGTGATGAAAAAGATGATCCGCCAAGCCTCGCTGCCATGACTGCCAGCCACAAGCGCCAGGATCGCCAGTGCAACGGTCCCAATGGCCCAGAACCCCTCCAACAGCACCAGCCAGCGCCCCCGTCGGTTGGCCGGCAGAAATTCAGCCATCATGGCGTAATCGACCGGCAGCGTGCCGCCAACCCCAAGCCCGGTGAGGAAACGGGCCGCGAATAGCCAGGTAAGGTCGGTTGCGAAGGCCGACGCGATGCCGAAAATTGCGTCGATGATGATCGCGATGAACAGCACGGGTCGCCTGCCGATGCGATCGGCGAGCCGCCCGAAAACAAAGGCGCCGACGAGCATGCCGAGAAAGAAGAACGTGCCCGACTGCAGAGCCTGCGGGATGGTGACGCCGAACGTCGCAGCAATAGACGGCGCGCTGAAACCGATTGCCAGCACCTGCATAGCATCTGCCGCCCAGACAAGGCCGAAGATGACGAAGAGGCGACGCTGGAACAGCCCGACGCCGGCGGCCTCGATGCCCTGTTCGATGCTGACTGACTGCATGGGAGGCCTTTGTGCTTATCGTTAATCGGTGGCGCGGCTGTTCGGGCGAGGATGCATCTGCGGCTATCGCACCCGAGAGATGTCCGTCTTTCGTGAAACCTATCCGCGCCGACGCACAATCGCCAAGCCTTCAGCCCGCCCGCGAGCGATAAACGACAACGATGCCCGCCGCACTCAGCAGTGCCAGCACATACCAGGTTACCGCATAAACGAGATGACTGTTGCGGAAGCTGACCACCGTCAGCCCGCCGACAGGGAGACCACCCGCATTGGGCGTGGCGTCGGCATCGATGAAATAAGGTGCGATATTCGCCAGGTCCTGGGCCCTGGCGATCGCAACGACGTCACGCGAATACCAGCGATCGGCTGTCGGGTCGTTGGAACGCAGGAAGCCGCCACCCGGTTCCGGCATTCGCAAGAGGCCGATAACCTCGACAACACCGGAAGTCCGGCTCTGGGAGCGGGCAGCAGCATCGCGCCGATCGAGCGGAACAAAGCCACGGTTGATCAGGATGGTCGACCGGTCGTCCTGGACGATCGGCGTCATCACCCAGAAGCCGGCGCCACGCTCGGTGACCGCCTGGACCAGCACTTCCTTCTCGTGCTCGAAGACGCCGGTCGTGGTCACGCGACGGTATTCGTCCTTTTCCGCGCTGATACCGGGCCATTCGGCCGGGGGCGGAACCGGAACAGGTTCGGCGTGAACCCGGGCATCGACGCGGGCAATCAGCTCGAGCTTCCAGAAGAGCCTCTGCACCTGCCAGGAGCCGAGGGCGAAGAAAGCCACCATCAGCACCGACAGGGCGACGGTGAAAATGGTGCGAGCGCGGACAGGCTCTGCCCCCACTTCGATCTTCGCCGCTCCCCCATTCATCGCCATGCCGTCAACGGGCCGTCATGGCATGTTCTTCATCATTTCGTGCGTCATCGGCATCATGTTGACGTTCAGATGGTGCATGACCCACAGCGAGCCGGCGAGCGCGATGCCGACGATAATGAGCGTGAAGATCAGCGCCATCATCGTCCAGCCGCCTTCCGAACGCGGGTTCATGTGCAGGAAAAAGATCATGTGCACGACGATCTGGATGGCCCCGAGGCCCATGACGAAGACGGCCGTCGTCAGCTTGCTATCGAACACGCCGCCTATGACCAACCAGAAGGGAATGGCGGTCAGGACGACGGAAAGCGCGAAGCCGATCATGTAGCTTCTGAACGAGCCGTGGCCGGCTTGGTGGCCGTGGCTGTGGCCGTGATGGGCCTGGCCGGCATCTTCATGGGTGAGGCTGTTTGGCTGTGAGCTCATCCGATGGCTCCGATCAGATAGACGAAGGAGAAGACGCCAATCCAGATGACGTCGAGGAAGTGCCAGAACATCGACAGGCACATCAGGCGGCGACGGTTCTCGGGGATCAGGCCATGCATCTTGACCTGCACCATCATCGTCACGATCCAGATGATGCCGAAGGTGACGTGCAGGCCGTGGGTGCCGACGAGCGTGAAGAACGACGACAGGAACGCGCTGCGTGTCGGGCCTGCCCCCTCAAGGATCAGGTGATAGAACTCGTAGAGTTCCAGCCCGAGGAACGCCAGGCCGAACACGGCGGTCACGCCAAGCCAGAAGATCGTCTCCATCTTGGCGTTGCGCTCCATCTGGAGCATGGCAAAACCATAGGTGATCGAGGAGAACAGCAGCATTGCCGTGTTGATGGCAACAAGCGGCAGATCGAACAGATCGGCCGGCGACGGACCGGCCGCATAGTTGCGCCCGAGCACGCCATGGGTGGCGAAGAGGACGGCGAAGATGAGGCAGTCGCTCATCAGGTAGATCCAGAAGCCCAGCATGGTGCTGCCTTCGGGATGGTGCTCTTCCTCCAGGTAGAACTGCGGCGCTTCGGTTGCTTCGACTTGGGTCTTGTTCGCCATCTCAGGTGCGCTCCGCCAGAAGTTCGGACCGGGCGTCCTCGGTTGCGGTGACGGTCTCGGCAGGGATGTAGAAATCCCGCTTGTAGTTGAACGTGTGGCCGATCGACACGACGAGCATGGTAACGAACGCAACGATCGCCAGCCACCAGATGTACCAGATCAGCGCGAAGGCGAGCACGACGCTGAGACCCGCGAGGATGACGCCGGTTCCGGTATTCCGTGGCATATGGATCGGCTTGAAGCCGCCGAGCGGACGCTCGTAGCCACGGTTCTTCATATCGTACCAGCTGTCGTGATCGTGCACGACGGGCGTGAAGGCGAAGTTGTAATCCGGCGGCGGCGAGGAGGTCGACCACTCGATCGTCCGGGCGTTCCACGGATCGCCCGTCGTGTCGCGCAGCTGATCGCGCCTGAGGTAGCTGACGACGAGCTGGACGACGAAGGAGGCGATGCCGAGCGCGATCAGCACGGCGCCGAAGGCGGCGATGACGAACCAGATCTGCAGCGACGGGTCCTCGAACTGCGACACGCGGCGGGTAACGCCCATCAGGCCGAGCACGTAGAGCGGCATGAAGGCGAAGAAGAAGCCGATCTGCCAGAACCAGAAGCTCATCTTGCCCCAGAACGGATCGAGCTTGTAGCCGAAGGCCTTCGGCCACCAGTAGACGAGACCCGCCATCAGGCCGAACACGACGCCGCCGATGATGACGTTGTGGAAGTGGGCGATCAGGAACAGCGAGTTGTGCAGCACGAAGTCTGCAGGCGGGATGGCCAGCATGACGCCGGTCATGCCGCCGATGACGAAGGTGACCATGAAGCCGACCGTCCACAGCATCGGGACTTCGTAGCGGATGCGGCCGCGATACATGGTGAAGAGCCAGTTGAACATCTTCGCCCCCGTCGGGATCGAGATGATCATCGTGGTGATGCCGAAGAAGGCGTTGACCGATGCCCCGGACCCCATGGTGAAGAAGTGGTGCAGCCAGACGAGATAGGACAGGATCATGATCACGCAGGTCGCATAGACCATGGAGGCGTAACCGAAGAGCCGCTTGCCACAGAAGGTGGCAACGACTTCCGAGAAGATGCCGAAGGCCGGCAGAATGAGAATGTAGACCTCCGGATGGCCCCAGATCCAGATGAGGTTCACATACATCATCGGGTTGCCACCAAGGTCATTGGTGAAGAAGTTGGTGCCGGCGTAGCGGTCGAGCGACAACAGCGCCAGCGTCGCCGTCAGGATCGGGAAGGTGGCGACGATCAGGATATTGGTGCAGAGCGACGTCCAGGTGAAGACCGGCATCTTCATCAGCGTCATGCCCGGTGCACGCAATTTGACGATGGTCGCAATCAGGTTGATGCCGGACAAGGTCGTTCCGACACCCGCGACCTGCAGGCCCCAGATGTAATAGTCGACGCCGACGCCGGGACTATAATCGGCGCCCGACAGCGGCGGATAGGCAAGCCATCCGGTGCGCGCGAATTCGCCGACGAACAGCGACATCATGATGATCACGGCACCGGCCGTCGTCATCCAGAACGAGAAATTGTTGAGGAACGGAAAGGAGACGTCGCGCGCGCCGATCTGCAGCGGCACGACATAGTTCATCAGGCCGGTGACGAAGGGCATGGCCATGAAGAAGATCATGATCACGCCATGTGCGGTGAAGATCTGGTCGTAGTGGTGCGGATTGAGATAGCCCTCGTTGCCGTTGAAGGCGATCGCCTGCTGCAGGCGCATCATGATCGCGTCGGCAAAGCCGCGCAGCAGCATGACGAGCGCCAGGATCACGTACATGACGCCGATCTTCTTGTGATCGACACTGGTAAACCACTCGGTCCAGAGGTAGCCCCAGAGCCTGTATTTCGTGATCAGCGCCAGGACGGCGATGCCGCCGATCGCCACGGCGATGAACGTCGCGACCAGGATCGGCTCGTGATAGGGGATCGCTTCCCAGGTGAGCCGCCCGAAGATGAATTGTGTGAGGTTGGTGTTACCGAACATAGGGCTATCCAAATTCTCTTGAAATGCGGCCGTCAGGGCTTCGTGGTGCCGGCGTTGTTCAACTGGGCAGGCGCCGGACCGGCTTGGTTCCCGACAGGCGCTGCGTTGTCGCCGTGCATGTTGTGCATGTCGTGGTTCATCGACTGCGGCTCTTTGTCGACACCTTCGGCCGGCTCTTCGCTCTTCGAAGGATTGCCCGTCGCCGGGAAGGTGGCGCCGGGTGCGGCTTCGCCCGCATGGCCCGTTTCCCCGGCATGACGGTTGTCGTGCTCGAGCTTGGCGCGGTTCTCATGACTTTCGACGCCGGCACCGCCCATCATGTCGATGTGCATCATGTCGTTCATGCACATCTGGCCGCTGCGCACGCACATGTTCAGCACCGCCTCGTAAAGCCCGTCCTCGACGCCGGCAAAGTAGCGGACCGGTTCCTTCGTGCTCGGCTTTTCGAGTTTCAGGTAGGCGTCGCGATTGAGCATGGTGCCGTTCTGCTTGACCCTTGCGACCCACTGATCGAAGCCCGCCTGGTCCAACCCATGGAACTTGAAGCGCATGTGCGAGAAGCCGTCGCCGCTATAGTTGGACGACAGGCCTTCATACTCGCCCGGCTTGTTGATAACGGCGTGCAGCTTGGTCTGCATGCCCGGCATTGCATAGATCATGCCGGCAAGGGCGGGGACGTAGAAGGAGTTCATCACCGAGGATGCGGTGATCTTGAAATTGATTGGCACGTCCACCGGTGCTGCCATCTCGTTGACGGTGGCGATGCCGTAGTCAGGATAGAAGAACAGCCATTTCCAATCGAGCGCCACGACCTCGACGGTCAGAGGCTTCGTCTCGGCGGGGACAGGCCGATTGGCGTCAAGCCGGTCGAGCGGCCTGTAGGGGTCGAGCTTGTGGGTGCTGATCCAGGTGACGGCCCCGAGCGCAATGATGATCGCCAGCGGCGCAGACCAGATGACGACTTCCAGCCCGGTGGAGTGATGCCATTCCGGATCGTATTTGGCAGCCGTGTTGGACTGGCGGTAGCGCCAGGCGAAGAACAGCGTCAGGAAAAGCACCGGCACGATGATGATCAGCATGAGGATCGTCGAAACGACGATCAGATCTCTCTGCTGTGCCGCGATATCGCCGGAGGGCGACATCACGACCAGGTCGCACCCGGCAAGGGCCAGGGTCGATAGAAGAACGGCCGATCGTCCGGCGAGCTTCAATGGAGTGGGCATTTCGGGCTCCATTTGCGTTTTGTCTAGTCGGCACTAATCGCGTATCGGGCTCGGCGGAATGAGGTCGTTCGTCGCACTGCAACATTCTGTCGCATCGCAGCAGAATGGACAGCGACGTCCGCAAATGCCCAATCTAGTGCATCCTCGCCGGCTGACCATTGGGAAGATGCCGACGAGTTCACGTTTTTTTTCGCCGCTTCCTTGATCTCGGGCGTTGATTGATCAACATTTCGACGAGGCGGCACAAATCGCCGGGAGGAATTCATGAGCTCGGTCGTCAATCCTACGTCTTCAGGCCTTGAGCGGGACGCCCGTCGCATCCATGACGACAAGCCACTGTCACCAGGCAGCATCGCCATTGGCGTGGTCATCGGCCGGATGTCGGAGTTCTTCGACTTCTTCGTCTACGGCCTCGGCTCGATCCTGGTCTTCCCGAAGCTCATCTTCCCGTTCGCTCCCAGTCCGGTCGCTGCCACGCTGATGTCGTTTGCGATCTTTCCGCTGGCCTTTATCGCGCGTCCGGTCGGCTCACTCGTCTTCATGTGGATCGACCGCAACTACGGACGCGGCACCAAGCTGACCATCGCCCTTGTCATCCTCGGGGGCTCAACGGCCTCGATTGCCTTTCTGCCCGGCTACGAGACCATCGGCTACTGGGCGGTGGCGCTGCTGGCGCTTTTCCGACTTGGACAGGGTTTTGCGCTCGGCGGCGCATGGGACGGGCTTGCATCCCTGCTCAACCTCAACGCACCGCCGGACCACCGCGGCTGGTATGCGATGATCCCCCAGCTCGGCGCGCCCATCGGCTTTGCCCTCGCCAGCATCATCTTCTGCTATTTCGTCGCCAATCTTTCCGAGGAGGATTTCCTTTCCTGGGGCTGGCGCTACCCGTTCTTCGTCGCTTTTGCGATCAACGTCGTGGCGCTGTTTGCCCGGCTGCGCATCGTCGCCAGCAAGGAATTCGGCGCGGCGATGGAGGCACAGGAGCTGCAAGCCCGGCCAGTGTTCGAAATGCTGAGCAAACACGCGCTGGACGTGGTGCTCGGCGCCTTCGTGCCTTTGGCAAGCTTTGCGATGTTCCATCTGGTGACGATCTTCCCGCTGAGCTGGGTCATCCTGAACGGCGGACAGTCGGCTGCCCGGTTCCTGCTGGTCCAGGTCGCAGGCGCAGCCGTCGGCGTGATCGGCATTATCGTGTCGGGCCTGATCGCCGACCGCGTCGGCCGCCGCAACGAGCTGATGATCGGCGCGACACTGATCGCTATCTTCAGTTTCTCCGCACCCTTCCTTCTTGACGCCGGCGGGGCCGGGCAGGACGCCTATATCCTAATCGGCTTTGGCGTCCTCGGCCTCACCTTTGGCCAGGCCTCCGGCGCTGTTTCCTCGCGCTTCACCCAGTACTACCGCTACACCGGAGCGGCACTCACCTCCGACCTGGCTTGGCTCGTCGGCGCGGCGTTCGCACCGCTGGTGGCGCTTGGACTTGCGACCAGCTTCGGCATCGTCTTCATCGGCGGCTATCTGATCTCCGGTGCAATCTGCACGCTGGTAGCGCTCAGCCTCACCCGGGCGCTCGACCAGAACTGATCCGCCCTTGCGGCGGTTCGGCTCCGCATCTGACGCTACCGTCCAGCCTGCCTTTGCGTTCTTTTGAATGAACGGGGAATAATCCCTGACGCCGACCGTTCTTCCGCCCATCCGAACGGAGAACGGGCATGTTGCACTTTTGGAAGAAAGAACCGCCACGCATCCAATTCCTCTGCCAGCCGGAAGACCTGGGGGTCATCGCCCCGCCCGTGGCCGCCAAAACCAGTCTGCCGGAATGGTATCGCAGGCTGCCCGCAGCTGACCCGCAGCACCTTTCCGCCAGAGACAACGGCCTGACCATCAAGCGCTGCATGCCATTCCTGGACGCGATGACATCAGGCTGGATCCTGCCATTGGCCGCCACGGTGCGTCTCGAAATCCGCGACGACGGGCGAAACGTCGAGGCTGGCTGGTATCGAAAGATGGCACGGGCCACGCGCTGACCTGCTGCCAACGTCAAAAAGCGGGGACCGGTCCACCGGCCCCGCTCAATTTTTTTGATCATCTGTCAGCGCGTATGCCACAGCTTGCCGGAGCGATACGTGCGGTCTGAGCCGTTCGAACTGGAATTGGACGAGCTGTTCGATGATGAATTCGAGCTGGAGTTGCTCGACGAGTTGGAGGAGCTGTTGCCAATGATCGTGCCGTCGTTGTGGCCGCCCGCCTGCCTGCCGACGGATTGCACCGGCGCGGTGCTCTGCTTTGCCTGCGCCTCAGTGCCGACAAGGGCGGTTACGCCGGCGATGAGGGCGGCGCCCAATTTCCAGTGGTTCTTCATGCCCGTAACTCCTTCTTGAAAAGCGAACCGGTATCTCCGGTCCGAAGGAATAACGGGCGTCACGAAGCTCTATTCCATCGTGAAACACTTTCCTCGCTCGAACTAAGATTCCATGGGGAGTGAATAGCGGCCGGCGCTCTGGCAGAGTGAGGCTGCAATAACGCACTCACCTCATAGGAGACGCCGTCATGGAAGCTGGAACTTCCCAACCGCATTCGCCGACCGCTATCCGCACTGATCTTGCCGCAATTTTCGTGTCGTTGGAACTCTCTCGCTCAACCTGGCTGATCACATCGTTGTCGCCGGGAAACGGCGAGAAGATGTCGAAGCACTCTGTGGTTGGCGGCGATGTGACGGCATTGCTGGGTCGTTTTACTCAGCTCCAGGAGAAGGTGCGATCTCGTACGGGCAATCAGGTTCCGATCGTGAGCATTCAGGAAGCCGGGCTTGACGGCTTCTGGATCGATCGTGTGCTGAAGGCGAACGGGATAGAAAGTTACGTCGTCGATCCAGCCTCGATAGCAACCTCGCGCAGGCGCCGGCGAGCGAAGACGGACAAATTGGATGGTGAGGCGCTGGTCCGAGCGCTGTTGGCTTTCAAACGCGGAGAGCCGCGGGTGTGCGCCATGGTCAATGCGCCAAGCCCCGAGGAAGAAGATCGCCGTCGCCTTTGCCGGGAGCGCAAGGTTCTGATCGCCGAGCGCGTCAAACATGTCAATCGCATTAAAGGCCTGCTCTTCGGTCAGGGCATAAGTGGTTACGAGCCGCTGCGCAAGAACCGGCGCAAGCAACTGGACGAGCTTCACACGGGTGATGGCCGTCCTTTGCCGACCCACCTCAAAACTCAAATAGGCCGTGAACTTGATCGCCTTGAATTGTTGCTAGAGCAAATTACAGCGGTGGAGAACGAGCGCGATACGCTCCTGGCGGCGCAAAAGAACAGCGTGGCGGCAACGCTGATCCCAACTGGGGCGATGTTGTGCGAAGTCAAAGGCATTGGTCTGGAATTCGCGGCTGTTCTCTGGACCGAAGGGCTGTTTCGCCATTTTGACAACCGGCGACAGGTTGCTGCGTACGCGGGGCTGGCACCGACACCCTGGCAGAGTGGAACCATCGATCACGAGCAAGGCGTCTCGAAGGCGGGCAACCCGCGCCTGCGTACCACGATGATCCAACTGTCGTGGTTGTGGTTGCGCCATCAGCCGCAATCAGCGTTGAGCCAGTGGTTTACGGCCCGCGTGCAATCCAGCGGTGGGCGCGCGAAGAAGCGCGCGATCGTGGCGCTGGCACGCAAATTGTTGGTTGCTCTATGGAAATATGTGATCGCCGGCGTTGTCATCGAGGGCGCGGTGTTAAAGACGGCCTGACAATGCACACAAGCCACATTCTCTAATCTTCCAGGAGCGATCAATCCTGGCGGATCCAGGGGGACGAACCGATCCGCGACATGGCTTCAAACGCCGCTACTAAGAATGGTCTCGTCCTCCTGAGCCTTTGCCGCAACGCAAGCGGAATGATGGTGCAGCCGCTCGGCGCGGCGACCGAATGTGAGTTTGAACCGGCAATGGAAACAGGCCCGTTCACGCGAACAGGCTCAGCCTTGGATGCCGAAAGAGCGACCGAAGGAAACATGCGATGGACCTTTAAAAGTTCTTGACCCGAAGTTCCCCATGTGAGGCGTCGACGATCAATCACGAAACCGCCGACACCCCTGCCCGGCGCTCGCGGCTTGCCATCAGCCCTCCAACCGCGGTGACGATGATGACGGCGGCGTAGATGTCGGTGGTCGTTTGATAGCCCAGTGTCTTTGCAAGAAACCCTGCAGCCATCGCCGGCAGACTGAAGGCGAGATAGCTCTGGATGTAGAAGGCAGAAAGCAGCCCGGCGCGCTCATCCGCCTTGGCGAGCGGCATGATCGAGCCCATGATGCCGAGGAAGCTGGTGCCGAAACCGACTCCGGTTAGCAAGGTGCCAAGGGTCATGACCGGCACATTTGCGAGGTGCGTGCCGGCAACCACGATCAGCATACCGGCGGTCGTGGCCGAGACGCCGAAGGCCACGTTTGCCCGGGGACTGCGCGAGCGGCGCAGGAAGACGCTGACGGCACCGGCTGCCATCAACGTGGCGACAACGGCTCCACCGGTCAGCGGTGCCCGGCTGCCGGTGACGGACGCGACGAGCGAGGGCATCAGCGAGAGATAGAAGCCCCCAAGCGCCCAGTTGGCGATGTTGATCGGCGTCACCAGTGCCAGCGGTCGCTTGATCTGAGGCGGAATGGCGATCGTCGGCTTCAGCGAAGACAGCGCGCCGCTGCGTCTGCCGCCGGTCTCCGGCGTCAGCCATATCGCGAGCGCCAGCACTGCAAAGCCGATCAGGAGCAGGCCATAAACGAGGTGAAGCGGAAACGGCCCGTATTGAATGAGCGCGCTGGTGCCCAATGCGCCAACGGCCATGCCGATCAGCGGCGCGAGCGAATTGACGAGCTGGCCCCTGCCGCGATCGACGTCGACCAGCGACGCACCGATAGAGGCGCCCGCAATGCCGGTCGCAAACCCCTGGACGATACGCGCCGCGATCAGCCAGGGCGGTCCGTCGGCAACGACGAAGAGCGCCATCCCCACGATTTCGAGAAGCAGCGCAACGAAAATCACCGGCTTCCTGCCGAGATGGTCGGATATCGAACCGGCGATCAGCAGGGCGGACAGAAGCGCGAAGGCGTAGACCGCGAAGATGCCGGTCATCATCACGGGCGAGGCGGCAAAGCTCTCCTGGTAGATGCGGTAAAGCGGCGTTGGTGCCGCCGACGCGCCGAAGAACGTGGCAAGCGTGACCGCGTGGAAGGCGATGGGGTTGGCGGCCGGACCGCCACTCTCACTGGATTTGGCAGAGGAGAACATCTATATAGCCCTTAACGCTAAATCGTTGCGTTTAGGCGATGTAGGGACGAACGCCGATAAAAGCAAATAATTTGCGTTTATGGTGCAGTGAAAGTTTCTGATCCATGCGCAGCACGCGGAAGGAAGGGTTGGAATGGCAGGCAGGGAAGGTCCCCGTCCAGGCGGGCGAAGCGCCAGGGTACAGGCGTCGGTGCACGGGGCCGTTCAGGCTCTGATGACACGAATGGAGCGCGCAGAGATCACCATTCCGATGATCGCCGTCGAAGCGGGCGTCACGCCCTCGACCATCTATCGCCGTTGGGGCGACATCCAGGAACTCCTGGCAGATGTCGCTGTCGAACGGCTGAAACCCGACATGCAGCCGGTCGATACCGGAAATGGTGGCAAGGATCTTCTGGCCTGGGCCGAACAATACGCCGAGGAAATGTCCTCGAAACCCGGGCGTGAGATGATACGTGACGTGCTGGCAGCGCAGGACGGCAGCGGCGCCTATCAGTGCTGCAACTTCACCAAGCAGCAGATTGAGGTGATCGCAGCACGCGCTGCGGACCGTGGCGAAGCATTTCCTGAGGTCGACGCCGTCATGGACCGCGTCGTCTCACCGATCATGTACCGCATCCTTTTCGGCGAGGCGCCGGATACGGCACATGTCGCGCGTCTGGTCTCGGGCGCAATGGGACTGGTTTCGAAAGCGCCCGCTTCCGTCTGATCAAAGCGCGTATGCACCGACGTGACGGCGGTGCCGGAAGCGGCCGAGCATTGCGATGGCCAACACGAGGACCGCACCCAGCGCATAGGCGAGCACATCCCACCAGTCCGGCGTGGCTCCAAGCACGATCCTCAAGACGGGATTGGAAATGCGGATATCGAAACTGGCCGCCAGATACTGCGCAAGCTCGATCGCCACGCCTAGCAGGAAGGCGATACCGGCGAGCAGCTGGGGTCGAGCTTTCACCGCCGATGCCAGCGTGCAGTACACCCACATCACGGCAAGGACATCGCCGGAAAAACTGCGGACCCAACCCCATCCGGCCCCACACGTTGCCAGCACGACGAGGACGACGAACAGAAGGATGGAAAATAAGAAGGCGGTACGGTTGAAGCGGAGTTCCATGGCAAGCGATGTAACCACACGCGACCCGTCTGTCGAGCGATGCGGATCGGCAAATGGCGCGTAGTCGTCGGCCGCCGTCAGAAGAGCAGAGGCCGGCAGCACAACGCTACTGAGTTCGGAAATCTCGCAGCCGTTTACGCCAGCTGCGTTGTCCTTCACAAAATCCATCAGCCATCCCGCAGGCCTCATCTGACGCTTCCGTTCGATTTGGGGCTATAGGCCGCATTCGACCCTGCTGCACGCGTCGAGAGCAGGCGGACGAACGATCAGCAATCCGCAATTGAGCGACGCAAGGAAACGTCGAGGAGGCTGCCCGCCGAAGACGGCTCGTCATCGAAATAAGGCGGTGCTCATTTTCGATCGAACAGCCGCTATCTCGGCGACAGCGGCTGCGGAAAGTCGTGCAATCTGATCTTTTTGCCAGGGATTCGCATCGTGCGTTTCCGCTTCAGGCGGAGCCGCGGAAACGCACGATGCGACACTCTAGAATCGTCCGCCGACCCCCAAGCGCGCACCAGCATAGGTCTCACCATCGCCTTCCACGGTTACGCGCAGGTTTGCGTCGACAACCCAGCTCTCGTTCGCCTGCAGAGACAAACCAGCCAACACCGAACCGAACATGCCATTGCCATCGAGACCGGAGTACCCGGCCGCGGCACCGAGCCGTGGTTTGAGCGTCATGTCGTTCTCCAGTGTAAACTGCCGCTCGATCTCGGCCCCGAGGCTCACCCGGAACTGCTCGAGGGTGAATCCTTCCAGAGCGACATCGCCGCCAGCCACATTCTGAACGCCGTAGTCTTCGACATTCTCATTGAGGTAAACGGCGCGCAGCTTCGGCATCACGACCGTCTCCTCATTGAGGTCCCATTGGCCGGTGATGGAGCTGTCCCACATCCATCGGCTGCTATCGAAGGAGCCGTCGAAGAAGGCGGTATCGATATCGTTGCTGGAACCGCCATAGAGAAGACTGGTATTGAAGAAGATGCCCGTCACCAGTTCGAGCGACGTATACGGTCCGGCAAGCCAGCCTGTGCCACGGATCTCGGCGTCGTCATCCGTCGGATCGGTCATATGATCGAGATGGAACGAGAACCCGACCAGCGCCTTTTCGTTGAGCAGATAATCAACGCCGACCGAAAGAAGGCCAAAGCCGCCCCACCGATCATCGTTCTGCTCCCGATTGTGGAGCATCATCGTGGCGTCAAGCCATGCGTTGAACGGCGAAACTTCGCCGCCTTCGATACCGTCTGCAGCGTTTCTCGCCGCTTCGAGCTGAGCCAAGCTGGTGGCAAAGCTCATGCCGACCCCATCCGTCGAGGGCGACAGACGCATCGTCACCGGGTCGGTTCCGGCCTGCAGTCGGCGCCGCTCCAGCAGGCCCGGCACCTGGATGCTTGACGCCAGGAGATTTTGCCGGGTCTGGACAAAGCCTCGCACCAGTGAATCGATCTCGCCGATGACGGCATCTGCGTCGAAGCTCAAGTTGTAGGTGATCACACCGACATTCGACGCTCCGGCGGCGGCCGTCAGCTGGTATCCGATCTTTGCCTGGCCGGAGAAAGCAGGATCCGGTGTAAACTTCAGGTAATAGCCAACCGGAGCGAATGCACCGACCTGGGCCAGCTCCCCCTCGATAATCTCCGCTTTGCCGGCGTTGGCGGGGCTCACGGTAAGGACCTGCGCGTCGCTGAACGGTCCACCGGTCGCCCCGCCATTCAAATACACATTTGGCGGCGATGAGCCCGCGGGAACGTTGACGATCTGGTCGGCGACGCTGACCTCGCGAGCCGTGACCTTCAGCGTATAGGCGGCGCTCGCCGTGCTGCCGGCGGCATCGGTGACGGAAACCGTAAAGCTGTAATCCGTGACCTCGGCATCGTTGCTCAGCGGTCCGGTCAACTCGCCCGTGGAAACGTTGAGGACCATGCCCTTGGGAAGGGTGCCGCCGCTCACCGCGTAGAGCAGAGCGCCGGTACCTCCCGCGGCCGATATCGGCTGCGCGTATTTCTCGCCGGCCATCGCCGGTGGAAGAGCGCCCGCCGCCGGCGTGAACGTGAAGTTGGCCGCTGGCGCGGCGCGGGTGACGGTCACCGTATAGGTCTTCACGGTGCCATCCTCCGCCGTCACGACCGTGGCCAGCGTATTCGAGCCGACTGAGAGCGGGATCGAGGCAGAAGCTGCGCCGGATGCGACCGGCGCTCCGTTGACGGTGACTGTCGCCGCCGCATCGCTTGCCACCGGCGTCAGCGTCAACGACGCCGTCGCATTTGGAACCGACGCCGTATAGGACGTCGCGCCGGACGAAAAGGCCGGAGACAGCGTGCCGATGCTCAACGACAGGCCCGACAGATTGGCGTCGGTCGAAGCGGCAAGCGCACGGGTCACGATAACAGTG
The DNA here is from genome assembly GCF_017488845.2 of Ensifer canadensis. Classification (NCBI taxonomy): domain Bacteria; kingdom Pseudomonadati; phylum Pseudomonadota; class Alphaproteobacteria; order Hyphomicrobiales; family Rhizobiaceae; genus Ensifer; species Ensifer canadensis. Next base: position 218,584 of record NZ_CP083371.1, on the reverse strand, counting down.
TAGCTCGTCTGCGTCGCACCATCCCCGGCCGTGACCACGGTCGTCACCGTGTTGGAGCCGACCGCAAGCGCTATCGCTCCGGACGCGGTGCCCGACGCGACGGCCACGCCGTTGACCGTCACCGTCGCCGTTGCGTCACTGACCAGCGGTGTCACCGTCAGCGACGCCGTCGCGTTGGAAACCGAAGCCGTGTACGACATCGTGCCCGATGCGAATGTCGGTGACAGCGTGCCGCTGCTTAGGCCGAGCCCGGACAACTCGGCGTTCGTCGAGGCCGCACGAGTGACCGTCAGCGTGTAAGACGTCTGCGTCGTGCCATCCTGGGCCGTCACCACCGTCGTGACGACGTTGGTGCCGACCGCAAGCGTGACGGAGCCCGAGGCAGCACCCGACACGACTGTTACCCCGTTGACAGTGATGGACGCCGTCGCATCGCTTGCGGTCGGCGTCAGCGTCAATGAGGCCGTGGCATTGGGGACCGAGGCCGTGTAGGCCGTCGTGCCCGTCGCAAACGCCGGAGACAGCGTGCCGCTGCTGAGCGACAGGCCGGACAGGTCTGCATTCGTCGACGGCGCGCGCGTCACTGTGACCGTGTAGGTGTTCGTCGTACCGTCCTCGGCTGTCACGACCGTGGTCAGCACATTCGGACCGACCGCAAGCGCGATCGAGCCGGAGGCAGCGCCCGAAGCCACCGCCACGCCATTGACGGTGACCGTTGCGGTCGTATCGCTGACATCAGGCGTCACAGTCAGCGACGTCGTCGTATTCGGAATGAAAGCCGTGTAGCTGGTTGTGCCGGATGCGAACGCCGGAGACAGTGCGCCTGCACTCAAGCCCAGGCCGGACAGGTCGGAATTCGACGACGCAGCACGCGTTACCGTCACCGTGTAGGTGTTCACCGTCGTGCCATCCTGAGCGGTGACGACCGTCGTCACGACATTGGCTCCGACCGCAAGCGCGATCGTGCCCGAGGCTGCACCCGAAGAGACGGCCACCCCATTGACCGTAATCGTCGCTGTCGTATCGCTTACCCCTGGCGTCACCGTCAGCGACGTCGTCGCATTGGGGACCGAGGCCGTGTAGGTGGTCGTACCGAACGCAAAGGCGGGAGATAGCGTGCCGGCGCTCAGGCTCAGGCTCGACAGGTCGGCATTTGCAGAGGCGGCCCGCGTCGCCGTTACCGTATATGTTTTCGTCGTACCGTCCTGGGCCGTCACCACCGTCGTCAGGACGTTGGTGCCGACCGCAAGCGCGATCGTGCCCGAAGCTGTACCCGTCGCGACGGCGACCCCATTGACTGTGACCGACGCCGTCGTGTCACTGACCGTGGGCGTCACGGTCAGTGATGCCGCCGCATTGGGAACTGTAGCCGTGTAGGAAACCGTGCCGGAGGCAAAGGCCGGCGACAGCGTGCCGGCGCTCAAGTCCAGGCCGGACAAGTCGGCATTTGCCGAAGGCGCGCGTGTCACCGTAACGGTATAGGTTTTCACGGTCGTGCCATCTTCGGCCGTGACCACCGCCGTCACCGTGTTCGAGCCGACATTGAGCGCAATCGCACCGGAAGCCGCATTCGAGGCGACCGGATCGCCATTGATCGTCAATGTCGCCGCCGAATGGCCGATCATTGACGTCACCGTCAGCGACGTCGTCGCGTTCGGCACCGACGCCGTATAGGATGTCGTTGCTGCGGCAAACGATGGCGATAGCGTGCCATCACTCAAGATCATGCTGTCGAGGTCGGCATTCGACGAAGCCGCACGGGTCACGTTCACCGTGTAGGTCTTCGATGCCGTGCCGTCTTCGGCCGTCACCACCGTGGTCAGCGTGTTCGAACCGACGGAAAGGGGGATCAGGCCAGAGGCCGTCCCCGAAACAACGGCCACTCCGTTGACCGTGATGGTCGCCCCCGCGTCATTGACCGTGGGTGTCACCGTCAGCGACGCCGTCGTATTGGGAACAGAGGCCGTATAGGATGTCGTGCCCGGCGCAAACGTCGGAGACAGGGAGGTTCCGGTCAGCGACAAGCTGGCCAAGGTGGCATCCGTCGACGGCGGTGCTACGCAGCTCACCGTCGCCTGTATCGTCGCGCCGCTGACGTTGCTCCAGGCATAGACGACATACTCGCCGCTGGCGGGCACTGTGTGCGTGCCGGTCAGGTTGAGTTCACTAACCGATGTTGCGTACTCTTCAACGATGATACCGTAGTTTGTCGGGGGACCTTCCGTGTAGAGCGCAAAACCCGCTCCGCTATAACGATCATTGCCCGCATTCAAACTGCCGGAAGTCGTCGCGTGATACGTAATCGTTTCGCCAGCATTCAGAAGGAGGGACTGATCCCATAGCTCAGCTCCGGCCGCGAGCATTTTACCCGTACCCCAGGTCGAATTGATCGCCGTACAACCATCTGACGGAGCGGCCATCGCCACTTGCGGCACACACAACGCAACGACAAACAGGGCGAACAACGCCCACAGAACAGAAACGAAACGCGACAAGATCTTACCCCTCCCGCATGAATCACCAGCGGGCTTCCCCAGCACACAACTAGCAATTGGGCAAGAGCGGGCCAAGCCCCATTTCAAATATACGTAAAGTCGCATTCTCCTATCGTTAGCCGCCCTTTAACGAATAGGGCCGGCAGCGCCTGCGGGGCTTTGGCTGGGCAGGCGCTAGAAAGTCGCAGTAAGGCAGCATGGGTCTTTTCATGAGAGCATCGGCCCGAAAGACCGACGCCGTTTCAGACTTTGGAAACAACAGCATGGCGTTTTCGCAGACCCGGCACATCTGAGCGACGGACCGAAGCCAGGATGACATTCAGCCGGTGACCGCCCCTTCGTTGGCCGGGCGCGCCAGCGCTGCAAACTTTGCCAGCACACCGCGTTTGTAGCGCGGTTCCGGCTGCCGCCACTGGGTGCGCCTTCTTGCCAGCTCTTCCGGATCCACTTCGAGTTGCAGCAGCTGCTGATGGGCGTCGATGACGATGCGGTCGCCCTCTTCTACCAGCGCGATCGTGCCGCCTTCAAAAGCTTCCGGCGTGACGTGGCCGACGACCATGCCCCAGGTGCCGCCCGAGAAGCGGCCGTCGGTGATAAGGCCGACGCTGTCGCCGAGGCCCCTGCCGATGATCGCCGAAGTTGGCGCGAGCATCTCGGGCATTCCCGGGCCGCCCTTTGGGCCGAGGTAACGTAAAACGAGGATATCGCCTGGCCTGATCCGGTCCGACAGGATGGCATCCATCGCCGATTGTTCGTCCTCGAACACGCGCGCGGGCCCGCTCATGACTCGGCTTTTCAAACCACTGATCTTGGCGACGGCACCGCCTTCGGCCAGATTCCCCTTCAACACCGCGAGGTGGCCCTCGCGGTAGATCGGTCTTTCATAGGGCCGGATGACATCCTGATCCGACCGCGGCTCGTCCGGAACGGCTGCAAGCTCTTCCCCGATCGTCCTGCCTGTGATCGTCAAACAGTCGCCATGCAGAAGACCTGCATTCAGAAGGATCTTCAGCACCTGCGGCACGCCGCCCGCCTTGTGCAGATCGACGGCCATGTATCTGCCCGACGGCTTGAGGTCACAGAGGACGGGGACCTTGCGGCGAACGCGCTCGAAGTCGTCCAGTGTCCACTCGACTTCCGCCGCATGCCCGATGGCGAGGTAATGCAGCACCGCATTGGTCGATCCGCCCGTCGCCATGATCAGGGCCACGGCATTTTCGATCGACTTGCGCGTGACGATGTCCCGCGGCTTGATGCCCTTCTTGACCGCCTCGACCAGGACCTTGGCGGATTGAGCTGAGCTCTCCATCTTCTCCTGGTCTGGATTGGCCATGTTGGACGAGTAAAGAAGCGACATACCAAGCGCCTCGAAGGACGAGCTCATGGTGTTGGCGGTGTACATGCCACCGCAGGAGCCGGTCGACGGGCAGGCATTGCGCTCGATGCCGTCGAAATCCTCCTCGCTCATCTTGCCCGCCATGAAGGCGCCGACGGCTTCGAAGGCGGAGACGATCGAAAGGCTTTGCCCCTTCCAGTGGCCAGGCTTGATCGTGCCGCCATAGACATAGATCGCCGGCACATTGGCGCGGAGGATACCGATCATGCCGCCCGGCATGTTCTTGTCGCAGCCGCCGAGCACGAGCACGCCGTCCATCCACTGTCCCTGTACCGAGGTTTCGACGCAGTCGGCGATGACCTCGCGGGACACAAGCGAATATTTCATGCCTTCGGTGCCCATCGACATGCCGTCGGAAATCGTCGGCGTGCCGAAGATCTGCGGATTTGCACCGGCAGCCTTGATGGCAGCGACAGCGGCGTCGGCCAACGGCTGCAGCCCGGCATTGCAGGGCGTGATCGTCGAATGACCGTTGGCAATACCGATCATCGGTTTGTCGAAATCGGCTTTCTCGTAGCCGAGCGCATAATACATCGCCCGGTTGGGGGATCGCGCGACACCTTGCGTTATGTGTTTCGAGCGCTCGTTGCAGGCCATGATTTGCTCCCTCGGTTCATTCAAGGTCGAGTTTACTGGCGTTCAGCAGGCCTGTGAAATATACTTTTTTCGCACAAATAAGTCGTTGAACATATCAATCGGAATGCATCATGGATTTGAGGCAACTTCGCCAATTCGTCGCCGTCGCCGAAGAGCTGCATTTCGGCCATGCGGCCGCTCGCCTCAACATGACCCAGCCGCCGCTCAGCCAATCGATACAGGCACTGGAGGGGGAGCTGAAGGTACAGCTGTTCAAGCGCACCAAGCGGAACGTGGAACTGACATCTGTCGGCAGGCAATGGCTCGCCCATGTCCGCCAGGTGCTTGACGGGGCGAACGGCCTTGCCGACACCGCAAGAAGGCTGTCACGCGGCGAGATCGGCCACCTGCGTTTGTCCTTCGTCAGCACAGCCGACTATAGCGTTCTGCCCGACATGGTCAGCCGCTATCGCGCGGCCTATCCGCATGTGGAACTGACGATGCGCGAAGCCACCAGCGATATCCAAATCGAGGCGTTGCTCGACGAAGAAATCGATGTCGGGCTGATCATTGCCCCCAGCCAAGCGTCGCTTCATCCTGCCCTTTCCTACCAGGCTTTGCTGCGGGAACCGCTGGTTGCCGCGGTGCCGACGGCCTGGATCAACGAAGGACGAAAGGGGTTTGCTGGAAAAATCCTGGAACCAGCCGACTTCTTCAAGGCGCCATTCATCGTTTTTCCACGGCGGGCGGCACCGGCTTTTCACGATATCGTCTCGGGATATTTCGCCGAACATGGGCTGGCGTTCACCGCCTATCAGGAAGCCATCCAGATGCAGACGATCGTCGGTCTGGTCGCATCCGGGCTGGGGGTGGCGCTGGTGCCGCAATCGATGACCAATCTTCAGCGGCGCGGGGCAACCTATCTGCCGCTGGCCGGCAGCGTACCGGAGGTGGAAACCGGCCTTGCGTGGCGCAGTTCGGACCAGAATCCGGCACTCGACACCTTCCTTGCCGCGGCGGTACCGGCCGATAACAGGTGACCGCGCGTTGTCGGCTGGTAGGGCGCGCAGCGCAACGGCATCCCTGGAACATCAACTGCACGCTACCGCATCAGGCCGCGCAGGTCGGGCATGCGGTTGCTGATGATGGTTTCCATCGAAAAGAAGCCGGTGACCGTCATCAGGTCGAAATCGGTGATGAGCTTCTGGTAGAAGGCGTCATAGCCAGCCATGCCACGCGTCACCACCTTGATCAGATAGTCCCAGTCGCCGCCGATCCGGTAGAGGTCCGTCACCTCCGGCAGACGCTCGACATGCTTGCGGAAGTTGTCGGCCCATTCCTTGGAATGATGGCGGGTGCGGATCATCACGAACACGGTAAGGTCGAAGCCGAGCGCTGCGACGTCGATTGCGGCATGGGTACCAAGCACAAGCCCGCTGGCGTTCAACCGTTGCAGGCGCCGCCAGCAGGCGTTCTGCGACAGTCCGACTCGGTCGGCCAGATCACGCTGCGAAATCGTGCCGTCCTTTTGGAGGCAGGACAGGATCCGCATATCAATTTCGTCAATCTTTTCCATTTCAGCGATCACATGACCCGATTTTGACTGGCAGAAGCATAAGAATGATGAGGTTTGCATGCAACCGATCGATTAGACTTATCGTCTGTCCGACTCCGGGAGGAAACGATGACGACGCCGTGCCCACGCCAGCCCTATCTTACCGGCCCGCTCGAAGCATTTCGAGAAAGCCTTGCCGGCGACAACGCAATCGCTGACCTGCGGGCTGGGCTTGTCGGCAAGACTGCAAAGATCGACGGTCCCTTCGGCGTCAAGAACCTCGTCTATGCCGACTATGTCGCATCGGGCCGGGCATTGATGCAGATCGAGCATTTCATCCTCGAACAGGTCCTGCCCTATTATGCCAACAGCCACACCGAGGCGTCCTACTGCGGCGGCTCGATGACCAGGTTGCGCCGCGACGCGCGTGCTGTGATCGCCGCCTGCTGCGGCGCCGGACCTGAACACGCCGTCATTTTCGCCGGCTCCGGCGCCACCGCCGGCATCAATCGGCTGGTGAGCCTGCTGGGTGTTACCGAGGCGGTCGCCACCGGTCGGCGCGTGCGCATCCTAATCGGGCCCTATGAACACCACTCCAATATCCTGCCCTGGCGCGAAAGCGGTGCCGAGGTGGTCGAGATCGCCGAGTGTCCGGCTGGTGGGCCGGATCTCGCTGCACTCGACGAAGCGCTGAAGCAACCGGCCGATCTCGTCGTTTGCGCCTTTTCCGCCGCTTCCAATGTCACGGGCATCGTCACCGATGTTGCGGCCGTCACCCGGATCGCGAAGGCGGCAGGCGCAAAGATGGTGTGGGACTATGCCGGTGCTGGACCCTACCTGCCGATCGACATGTCGCCCGAGGGCGCTGCTGCGATTGACGCGGTGGTCATCTCGCCGCACAAGTTCATCGGTGGCCCCGGTACGTCAGGCATTCTGGTCCTGCGGCGTGACGCGGCTGTCACCGCCAAGCCATCCTGGCCCGGCGGCGGCACCGTCAAATTCGTTTCGCCCACCGGTCACGACTACAGCAATAGCCTCGAGGCGCGCGAGGAGGCCGGCACGCCGAACGTCGTCGGCGATATCCGCGCCGCGCTCGCTTTCCTCGTCAAGGAAGCGATCGGTGCCGAGGCAATGCAGACCAGAAACGCCGAGCTGACCCGTCGCGCTATCGCCGCATGGCAAGGCATCGAGCGGCTGGAATTGCTCGGTCCTCTCGGGCCACAGCGGCTGCCGATCTTTTCCTTCCGCGTCAAGGACGGCAAGGGCGGCCATGTCCACCAGCAGCTCGTCACCCGCATGCTCAGCGATCGCTTCGGCATTCAGGCGCGCGGTGGCTGCGCATGTGCCGGTCCCTATGTGCACCGGCTGCTCGGCATCGATGACGAGGAATCGCAACGCCTGCGCGACGCCATCCTTGCCGGACAGGAAATGCTGAAGCCGGGTTTTGTCCGGTTGAACTTCAGCGTCCTGCTCGCCGACGAAGAGGTGGCGTTCATCCTCGACGCCGTCGCCAAGCTTGCCGCCGACGCAGCCAGCTACGAGCAACACTACGATTTCGACCCGGCGCGCGCCATCTTCTTCCCGCGTGCAGCGCTTGCAGCGGAGGCCTGAGGCATGGCGAGGCCTGACATTGCGGCTTTCTTCGACCCGCGAACCTGGTCCGTGCAGTATGTGGTCAGCGACCCGAAAACGCGGGCCTGTGCGATCATCGATCCGGTGCTCGACTTCGACGAGAAATCGGGCGCGATAGCGACAGGCAATGCCGACCGGCTGCTCGACTTCGTGCGAGCCCAGGACCTGGACCTCCAGTGGATCCTCGATACCCATCCGCATGCCGACCATTTTTCCGCCGCCGCCTATCTGAAGGCAAAAACCGGCGCGCCCACGGCCATCGGTACGCACATCGTCAAGGTCCAGAAATTGTGGGCCGACATCTACAATTGGCCAGGCCTGAAAACGGACGGATCGCAATGGGACCGGCTGTTTGATCGTGGCGATACGTTTCGGATCGGCAGTCTCGAGGCCGGGGTGATGTTTTCGCCGGGACACACGCTGGCATCGATCACTTACCTCATCGGGGACGCTGCCTTCGTGCACGACACGGTGTTCATGCCGGACAGCGGAACCGCGCGCACCGATTTCCCCGGCGGCAGCGCCAACGCGCTGTGGGCGAGCATCCGCGACATCATGGCCCTGCCGGACGATACCCGTATCTTCGTCGGCCATGACTATCAGCCTGGTGGACGCGAACCGCGCTGGGAAAGCACTGTTGCACTGCAGAAGGCGGACAACATCCATCTGACACGCTATGCCTGCGAAACCGAGTTCGTCGCGTTCCGCGAGGGACGGGACCGAACGCTGCCGATGCCCAAGCTCATCCTCCATGCCCTACAGGTCAACATCAACGGCGGCCGGCTTCCCGACCCGGAGGAAAATGGCCGGCGCTATTTGAGATTCCCCATCGACGCCCTGCAAGGTGCCGCATGGTCCTGATGCCGCTCCGTTCGCGGGCACGTTCCGTGTCCCGGCCATCTTCCGGTTTCGGTGCATCTCGGGCGACGCGGTTCGCCCCGCAGCCCGGCGCCGAATGATGACACTGGACCTCGTCCAATACATTCTGGCAGCCTTGAGTGGCGGTCTCGTCGGCTTCAGCCTCGGACTGTTCGGCGGCGGCGGCTCCATTCTCGCCGTGCCCCTGCTCGTCCAAGTCGTCGGGGTGAGCAACGTGCATGTGGCGATCGGGACGAGCGCCGTCGCCGTCGCAGCCAATGCGCTTTCGGGACTGGCGATGCATGCGCGGCACGGGACGGTGAAATGGCGCTGCGCGGCAATGTACTGCGTCACCGGCATCGTCGGCGCCTGGATCGGCGCAGCACTCGGCAAGGCGCTGGATGGCCGACGGCTCTTGCTGTTGTTCGCTGCACTGATGGCCGTCGTCAGCGTGACCATGTTGCGGCGGCGCCACATGGTTGGCGATCCGGCGTCGAGCTGCACACCAAGAAACGCACCGAAGGTGCTCTCCTTTGGCGCCGGAACCGGCATCATCTCAGGCTTCTTCGGGATCGGCGGCGGGTTCCTGATCGTTCCGGGCCTGATGGTTTCAACCGGCATGCCGACGATCAACGCAATCGCCACGTCGCTGGTTGCCATTACCGCTTTCGGCCTTACAACCGGGGCAAGCTACACCTTCTCCGGTCTGGTCGACTGGCCACTGGCTCTCTCCTTCATCGGCGGCGGAGCCCTCGGCGCGCTTACGGGCTGCCGCGCCGCCCACAGTTTCAGCAAGTACCAATCCACGTTGAACATGCTGTTTGCGGTCCTCACCTTCGCCGTCGCCATTGGTCTGGCGTTCTACGCCTCGCGATAGGGTCGTCTCGTTTGCGTCCTCGCGCCTGCAACGCGCACGGTTGCTGCGTTTGCCGACGAGTAGGAGCGTGCTTGGCGCCGGGCAAGGTCCAGAATGCCGCCACACTTGTTACTCCCGTTATTTTCACTCCGGTGCGAAACTATCTTCAGAGCAATCTCGGGCGAAGTCGCCCGTGCCAACGAGGAGGTTACAAACGCCATGACGACATCAGCAGAAAAAGGCGGACACCCGGCCATGCAGACACCACCGGTCGTATCTCCGCAAGCCTGGGAAGAAGCGCGCCAGCAACTGCTGGTGAAGGAGAAAGCCCAGACCCGCGCTCGCGACGCACTGGCCGCCGAGCGTCGGCGAATGCCATGGATGGCCGTTGAAAAGGCTTATACCTTCGACGGTCCTGAGGGCAGAGCCAGCCTGACCGACCTGTTTGCCGGTCGGCGCCAGTTAATCGTCTACCGCGCCTTCTTCGAACCAGGTGTGTTCGGCTGGCCCGATCATGGCTGCAGAGGCTGCTCCATGGTCGCCGACCAGGTGGCCCACGTCGCCCACCTCAACGCCCGCGACACCACGCTCGTCTTCGTTTCGCGCGCGCCGCAGGCTGACATAGCGCGGCTCAAGGCCCGCATGGGCTGGGACATACCGTGGTTCACCATCACCGACGATTTTGATGCCGACTTCGGCGTGGCCGAATGGCACGGTACGAACGTGTTCTACCGCGACGGCGAGCGTGTCTTCCGCACCTACTTCATCAACAATCGCGGTGACGAACAGATGGGAAGCACCTGGAACTACCTCGACATCACACCGTTGGGCCGGCAGGAGGTCTGGGAGGATTCACCTCCAGGCTACCCGCAGACGCCAACCTACAAGTGGTGGAACTGGAACGACAGTTACGTCGCAGATGCCGCGCCCGACAAGAAATGGGTCGAAGTGTCGGAGGCGGGCGAAGCGGCATTCCGCGACCGGCAAGCGGGCAACTAGCCTTGAGCTTTAGCATTGTAAACAAGGCGAAACTGGCGGCAAGGGGCGTCGCCTTCGTTTCGCTAATTGCTGGGAACGATTGTCGGGCTCGGGGGCGGAGCGACGTCGGCGTCCGGCCTGATGGCGAGAATGCTCAGCGCGATTGCGACGAGCACGCAGATAAGGATGAGGAAGGCGATACCGGTTTTGTCCATCGCCTTACATCAAGCCTTCAATGTGGGGAAATCGAGACGAGCAAAATGTTCCTCTCCCAATTGGCTTAGGCAGCGACCGTCGGACATGCTCCTCACCCGAGCCGTTCTGCACCTGTTCGGGGATGTTTAGAATTTGCTATTTCCCGGCGCGGAACGGCCGGCCCCAACGGCATGCCCTGCAGCGGAGCGCTCTCTTCAGGCCTGGACAAGCATTGCGGCATCGATACTCGCCCGCCCCCTCCACGAGAAACGGGCGAAGGGAAGCGGACAAGGTAGGGTGTTACAGCACTTCCAGGAAAAAGTGCGAAGCGGTTCTTAGACAGGAACGTCTAAGAACAAGGAGGTAGAGCGTTTCTGCCACTCAGTCTAAACTGGAGACATTCTGCAGCGCCGCGCGTCTTGTTAGACGCGCAAAGGTCGCTGTAGCGCTTTGAATTGCTGACTGTTTTTATCCTTAAAGCGAATACGATCTAACGAAACATGCGGTAGTAGCCGGCTAGTCGGCGTCCATGGTTTCATCGCCGGTGCCGGTAGGATCGATATCGGGGTCGACCCCTTGTGATTGCGCGTAGGTCGTGTTGCCGGAGCCACTTGTCGCGCATCCTGAGATCGCCAGAAGCGCCGTCACTGCAATTGCCGTAAGAAATCTGGTGGGCATGGTTTTCTCCACTTGGGGGGCTGCCGTTGCAGCCTGGGGTATCCGGCAGCGACCTAAGCCTGTTTTGTCCTGATCCGGAGATTCTCCTACGCTGACGGGAAACGCAAGTGGTATTCGCGCAGGATCACAGCTGTCGCGAGCGCCAGATCGACTGGCCGGAACCCTTTGCACTCTTTGCCGAATCGCCCGCACACCGCTACAGCATTCTTCCTGCGTGCAAAGGGCGCGCGAAGGATGCTGTAGGGCTTTAACCTTGCCGCGCAAGACCAGTCGGGACACCACGTTGAAGACCATCGCCATTGATTTCGAAACCGCCAACGAGCAGCGCGGCAGTGCCTGTTCGGTCGGTCTGGCCTGGATCGAGGATGGCCGGGTCGTGCGGATCGAGGAACGGCTCATCCGTCCGAAGACCATGCGCTTCTCCTCCTTCAACATCGCAATCCACGGCATCCGCCCGGAGCATGTGGAGGACGCAGGCGAGTTTCCCGAAGTCATGGACGAATTCGCCGACGACTTTCGCGGCGCCACCATGATCGCCCACAACGCGGCCTTCGACTTCAGCGTCTGGCGCTCCTGTCTCGATCTCTACCGGCAGGATTATCCGGAACTGTCCTATCTCTGCTCGGTGAAGATGGCGAAAAAGGTCTGGCCGCATCTCGGATCGCACAAGTTAAACATCCTGGCCGGTCATCTCGGCTTGACCTTCGCACATCACAACGCTGCCGAGGACGCGGCGATCTGTGCCGAGGCAGCGATTGCGATTGCCGGGTCTCTGGGCGTTTCGCAGGTCCGCGACATTCCGACCATGATCGGCATGCGGGCCGGCCGGTTGTTTGCCAGGGGCTACGACCCTTGCACCTGTCGGAAGAAATGAGCCGCGCGCGGCCGGAGCGGTTCAGCCCGATACACCAGATCGCCCGCGAGATATGGCTTCACCCTATGATGGCTTCACCCCATGGGTGCGGCCTCGACCGAGATCCGGTAGCGCGTGACGAACGGCTGATCGGGATAGAAGGGTAGTGAAGTGGGCGCGGCTGGCGATGCCAAGGGGTTGTCGGCTGACGAGACCGCCGGGCCGAAATCGAAGGCCGAGCAAACCGGCTCAACGCCAAGGGCGAGATGTTTCCCATCCCATGGATAGGCCTTGCGGCCGCGATTGCTGTACCAGAGCAACAGGCTTGGGAAATGCTCTTTCTGCCATTCAAGGCGGGCACGAAACCCCTCGTCACGGTAGTGCAAGGCGATCGCGCCATCGATGCCGACCAGCTGCAGCAGTTCCTCGGCATTCTGGTCAAGCGGAACGGACGCCGCATCGATGGTGGCGCCATCGCGGGCGTCGACGCTCTCAAGCTTCGACCATCGTCCGCCCGGCGCAAACAGCGTCGCCACCGGCTCCACGTCGCCGGGAAAACTGCGAACCTCGCCATAGGCTCCGGGCTCGAGCCAGACCGATCCGGGCCGGGGTGACAGGCGGAAGGTGGGGTGCAGGCCGATCGGCAGCCTGCAGGGTCGCCGCACCTCGATCTCGAGCGTGATGTCGACGGCGGCGGCCCGCGGGTCCGGCACGATGCGCCGGCGCAATTGGCGCACGGGATGGCCGTCCGGATAGCTGCACGTCAGGACGATCTGCCGCTCGTCGCAGTCGCCCCAACTCCAATGTGCGTTCGAGCCGTGGCCGTGCGGCACATCCGCTCCAGCGAAGGTCTCGCCAGCGTCCGACCAGCCTTTCGGCAGCGGGCGCGAGCCGTCGCTGCCGAAGGGCACGCAGGGCCATTCGCCGCGCAATTCCTGCAGGATCGGCGGCAGCGTCGTTCTGTCGGGATCCGAACCCCAGGGTGCGACATGCAGCGGGCTTACCTGTCGTCCATCAGGCAAAAGGAAAGTGACCGGCCCCAGCATGCCGCCCAGGGATTGCACCGCCAGGCATCCATGCGCCCAGGCCAGGCCGCGCCTTGTCGTCTCAGTCATCTCGATGCCGCCCCGCCAAAACGGTTCTCCGCCAGTCCGGGGGTGTCGACCGTCAGGGCATAAAGGCTGCCGGCGAGCCGTTCCCCGGGCTTTGAGAGGATACTGGCCGTCGTGACATAGAGCGTCTTCAGGTCGGCACCGCCGAAGGTGCAGGTCGTGATATTGGTGACCGGCATTTCGATGATCTCCGCCACGGAACCCTCAGGCGATATGCGCGCGATGCAGCCGCCGCCGAAACGGCAGTTCCAGAGATAGCCATCGCTATCGATCGCCGAGCCGTCAGGTGAACCGCGGGAGAAGTCAGCAAGGAATGTCCGTTCGTTCGAGATCGAACAGTCCGCTATTGCGTAATCGAAGGCGTAGATCTCGTTGGCGAGCGTATCACCGAAATAGAAGGTGCTGCCATCGGGACTCCAGCAAAGCGTGTTGGAGATGCCGAGCCCATGCCGCCACTCGCTCACCGTTCCATCAGGCGCGATGCGGTAGAGGATGCCCTCGCCTTCTGCCGTCTCGCCAAGCTCGCCGTCGGGCAGAACATTGTTCTTCATCGACCCGACCCAGAAGTTTCCCGCCGGGTCGGGACGACCGTCGTTCAGGCGCACGCGCGGATATCCGGGCAAGCGGAAGCCGTGATCCTCGCGCCGGTCGGTTTCCGGCCACCACCAGACGAGTTTTGAGGCTAGCGCCAGAAGCAACCGCCCTGGCTCGTCGGTGAGGGAGACCGCCACCACCGGCTCGTCGAATATCCAAAAGCGGACCGAACCGCTCGCCTCATCATACCGATGGACGAGAAATCGATTGACGTCGCTCCAGTAGAGCGCCTGCTCGGATGCCGACCAGACGGCGCCCTCGCCGCATTTGTCGCCGACCGGGGCAACACAGGTAACCGACCTCACCATCCGCGCCTCCTATTCAGCCGCGAGATCGTGGACAAGCGACCGCGAAGGTCCGAGGGCATGGGCATTCTGCACCAACGCGCGCATGTACCCAAGCGCAAAGGCCTTGCCTGCATGCCAAGAGGCAGCACAGGTCATTGCCGGCGTATGGTCGGGGATCATCACGCCCTGATAGTTTTCATCGCGCAGGATGCGCACGATTTCGGCCATGTCGATATCGCCTTCGTCGACGAAGGTTTCGACGTAGCGCGGCATCTTGCCCTTCACATTGCGGAAGTGGATGTAGCCGATGCGGCCCGAGCGCGCGAACCGGCGGACATGTTCGTAGATATCGCCGCCGGGCATTTCCTGAAGCGAGCCCAGGCACAACTCCAGCCCGTTCGACGGGGAATCGACGATCGACATCAACCGATCGTACTTTTCCGGCCGGTTGACGAGGCGCGCCGTGCCACGCAGCGCCTCGGCCGGCGGATCGTCGGGATGAGCACCGAGCATGACACCGGCTTCCTCGGCGACCGGAACCACATCCTTCAGAAAACGCGAGAGGCGATCCCAGATCTCGGCGTTGCTGACCGATACCGGTTTGGCGCCAGGCACACCGCGGCGATACCGCATGTTCCAGACCATGCCGTCGGGGATGGGCGCGTCCGGGTCGGGCACGGCGCCCGGCAGATCTTCAACGCCGAAGCCGACGGATTCAGCACCGCCGCGGGCATAGGGGCCACGGGTCCAGCCGTAAACGCCGGCGAGCGAGAAATTGTAGCCGATGCAGGGAACGCCCGCGCGCCCGGCATCGCGGATCAGTTGCTTCAGCGCGTCGATCTGCGCATCGCGCTCCGGTCCGTCGAGCAGGACGTCGTGCCAGAAGCGTGGCGAAAAATTCTCGATGGCGGCAAGTTCGAGCCCGCCTGCCCGCACGTCCTGAACCAGAGCCGACAGCTCCTCATAGGTCCAAAGGCGGTCGGTGGAGCAATCGCCCCATCCGCCGTTGTCGCCGCTGTCGATCTTCGGATCCTTGCCGGCGAAATAGTTGGTCAGATGCGCGACGATGTGGGTCGCGCCGGACTGGAGCGCGAAGCGGTAGTTGTCGGGCGTGAGCTGTTCACGATAGAGGCCAAGGCCGATTTTCATCTTGTTCTTTCCCTGTGCGATTATTTCACGCCGATGCCGGCGGTGAGCCCGCCGTCGATGCGGAAGTCCGATCCGGTGATAAAACCGGCACGATCGGATGCGAGATAGGCGACGAGGTCCGCGACTTCCTCTGGCTCGCCGATGCGGCCGATCGGATGAGCGGCGCCGAAGCGGGCGAAGGCTTCCTCCTCGCTGACGCCCTCGCCGCCATAGGTGCGCGCGGCCAGCGACAGGAGCGGAGTGCGGACGGAACCGGGGCTGACTGAATTCACCCGCACCTTGAGGTCGGCATGATCGAGCGCCATCGCGCGGGTCAGCGCATGGATGGCGCCCTTGGTGGCGACATAGGCGGCGACATTCTGCTGACAGCTATGGCCCTGGACCGAGGAAATGTTGACGATCGCCCCACCGCCGCGCTTGGTCATCTCGGGGATGGCGAAGCGCCCCGTCAGGTAGATCGAACCGACATTGACGGACAAGCACCGGTTCCAAGTCTCGAAGCTGGTGTCGAGCACGGTGCCGAAGGGATGAACGGCGGCGGCGTTGACGACGATATCAAGACCACCATGGCGCGACACAACCGCCGCGACGGCAGCCGCCACATCTGCCTCGACCGACACATCGACCAATCGTGAGGCCATTGCCAGGCCACGCTCCTGTGCGATCCGGTCGAACGTCTGGTTGGCCGCGGCATCGTTGCCGCAAGCCAAGACCTTGGCGCCGGCCGTGGCAAGCCTTATGGCCGATGCCAGCCCGATACCGGAGGTTCCGGTAACCAGCGCTACTTTTCCTGCAAATTCAGTCATGATCGGCTCCGAATTCCCTAACGCACACGTTCCAGGACTTGATTGAGAAGCACGGCGCCAAGGATGATCCCGCCACGCACGACGTACTGCCAGTACTCGCTGACGTTCATCAGGGTCATGCCGTTGGAGATGCAGCCAAGGAACAACACACCGATCAACGTTCCCCAGATGCGGCCCTTGCCGCCGAACAGCGAGGTGCCGCCGATGATGACGGCCGCAATTACGTCAAGCTCCATGCCGGTGGCGGTCGTGCCGGTACCGGCTCCGATCTGCGAGGCGATCAGCGTGCCCGAAATCGCCGTCAGTGCGCCGGTGAGGCCGAGCGTTAGCGCCTTGACCTTCCAGATGTCGATACCCGAGAGCCGGGCCGCCTCCATGTTGCCACCGACGGCATAAACCTCGCGGCCGAAGCTGGTGTATTTCATCAGGAAGTGCATGGCCGCGAAGGTGAGCACGAAAATATAGACCGGGAAGGGAATGCCGAAGAGGTAGCCGCCACCGAGGAAATCGAAGCCGGTCGGAAACGTCGACAGCGGAAATCCACCGGTGATGAGGTTCGCAACACCGCGAAGGGCGGCAAACAAAGCGAGCGTGGTAATGAAAGTCGGGACGTTGAACCACTGCCGGAAGCGGCCGGTGAGGTAACCAAGCGAAAAGCCGACGGTAAGCGCTACGGCAAAGCCGAGGATAACGGCGTTCCAGCCGCCGATTGCGTCCGTGTAGGCGTCGGCGAACCAGGCAACGATGCATCCCGCCAGTGCGACCCCGGCGCCAACAGAAAGATCGATCTCGCCCGAAATGATCACGGCCGTCATGCCGAAGGCGATGATCCCCAGCATCGCCACGGTTCGCAGCACGTTGAGGATATTGGCGGTCGAGGCAAAGCCCGGCGCCATCAGGATGAGGAACAGGACCAGACCCGCCAGGATGATCTCCATCGGATAGGTCTTGAGGAGACGCAGCGAGACGTTCTGTCCGCCGCCTTCAGCTGTTTGTTGGCTGACAAGTGTCATTGGGAGGCCCCTTCCATGCATAGGCCGTAGAGTTGGGTAAGATCGGTCCTAGTGGGATCCACCTCCGCCACCACATTACCGTGGTGCATCACGAGAATGCGGTCTGCCACTTCGAGGACCTCCTCGAGTTCGGTCGAAACGAAGATGCTTGCCAGGCCGTCCGAGGCTTTTTGCCAGATGATGTCGAAGATCTGTCGCTTGGCCTGGACGTCGACGCCGCGGCTCGGCTCATCGAAGAACATCACCGAGGGAGCCCTGTTCAGCCACTTGCCGATCACCACCTTCTGCTGGTTGCCGCCCGACAGGGAAGACACCGGCAATTCCGGATCGCCGCACTTGATATGCAAATCGGCGATCTGCCGATCGACATGTGGCTGTTCGCGGCGACGGGAGATCAGTCCGTTTCGCGCAATGGGGCCGAGACTTGCCATGCAGAGATTGTCGGCCGTCGGCAGCGATTGCACGAGACCGACCTCCTTGCGGTTCTCCGGCGTATAGCCAAGACCGGCGGCGCGCATCTGGCGCGGCGTGGCGCCCGTCATCGATTGCCCGGCAAGGTGCACCGTGCCGGCGTCTGTCCGGTCGGCGCCGAAGATCGCGCGCATCAACTCGGTCCTGCCCGAGCCTAGCAGGCCAGCGATCCCGAGAATCTCGCCGCGATAAAGGTCGAAGGAGACGTCATTGAAGTGTCCTGCACGGGTCAGGCCGCGCACTTCGAGCAGCGGCTTGAGCCTGTCGATCACCTGGCGCGGCGGCCGTTTCGTGCGGGCGGCGTCGCCAAACATCATGCCGACGATCTCGGCGGGCGAGGTCGCGCGCATCTCGACCGCGCCGATATAGTGGCCGTCGCGAATGACGGTGCAGGTGTCGGCGATCTCGAAAAGCTCGCTCATACGGTGGGTGATGTAGATCATCGTCACGCCGCGTGCCCGCAATCGCTCGATCAGCGCGAAAAGCTGCTTGACCTCTTTCGAGGCGAGCGCCGATGTCGGTTCGTCAAGCAGCAGGATCGATGGGTTGAAAGACATCGCTTTGACGATCTCGACGACCTGCTGTTGTCCGACGCTGAGGGCTGAGACCGGCTGGCGGGAATCGATCGATAGCCCCATGTCGGACAGGAGCTCGGTCGCGCGCTTGTGCAAACCCTTCCAATCGACGACACGCAAGCCGGCGCGCCTGGTGTGTGGCAGGCGACCAAGAAAGATATTCTCGCCGACGGACAGTTCGGGAACGAGCGACAGTTCCTGATGCACCGTGACGATGCCGGCATCAAACGCGTCGTGCGGCGAAGTAAAGCTCTGGTCTCTTCCGTTGACGCTGATCGTGCCCGACGTGGGTTCGGTCACGCCGGCAAGAAGCTTGATCAGCGTCGATTTACCCGAGCCATTCTTCCCCATCAGGGCATGAACCCGCCCTGGGGTAAAATCATGGGTAAACTCCGACAGGGCAACCGTCGGGCCGTAACGCTTTGTGACGGATCGGAACTCGAGCCGCCCTTGGGCGGTATCTGTCCGGGGCTGAGAGTAGGTCATCGGTGGTTCCCGGTTGGCGCAGAAAATGGTGGCAGGGCCGAGTGGCCCTGCCACGCAACCTTACTTCAGAGCCTTCAGGCCTTCCTTGTAGGCGGCGACCCCGTCGGCATTTGCGCGCGTCAAGGGAAGGACGGGAACATTGACCTTGGTCTCGAACGTCTTGCCTTCGAGCAGTTTTTGCGCTGCCTCGATCGCCTGCTTGCCGACCTCTAGAGGCTGCTGCGCCGTCGTTGCCTGGAGCACGTTGTCCTTGTCGAGAAGCATGTTGGCGAGCTGCTCGGAACCATCGGTGCCGAAAACGAACACTTTGCCCTCAAGCCCGGCCTTCTTCACCGCCTGGACCGCGCCGATCGTGCCGCCTTCGTTGGCGGCATAGATCACCTTGATATCCGGGTTGGCGGTCAGCATGTCGCTGGCAACGGCCAGCGCCTTCTCGGCCAGCCAGGCATCCTGTTGCGCGACGATCTCGACCTGGGAGGACACCACGTGAAGGAAGCCGTCGACGCGAGCGTTCGACTGCTCAGGCAACAGCGCCTTGAAAGCGAGTGTCCCGATCTTGACCTTCTCGCCATTCCCGAGCGTTTTCAGAAACGGAGCAGCCGCCTCGCCTGTGCCGATGCCGATATCGCGGTCTGAACTGGTCACCGTCGCCTGGGCAACGTCACCATTGGCAGACGTGCCGTAGGTGACCACGGTGATGCCGGCATCGCGTGCCTTCTTGAGCGCGGGAACCGAAGCGTCGGCCGACAGCGGCGCGACCACGATCGAGTTGACGCCGCGGGCGATATAGGTGTCGATCAGCTGCGCTTCCTTTTCGAGCTTGCTGTCGCTGTTTCCGGCGAGCAGTTCGTCGCCGGCGGCTTCCGCCGCCTTCTCCATCCCGATCTGGATGCCGCGGAAGTACTGGTCCTGCTGGAAGACGATGCCGGCGATGGCCTTGCCGTCGGCAAGAACCGCGCTCGGCGCGAAGCTGACACTCACCAGAAGTGTTGCGAGCGTCAGGACGTGGCGTTTTGTTTTGATCATACTGGGTCTCCTCCCCTAGGCCCTTGATCGTGTTGCCGGCCCCGCGGGCAAAGGGGCCGGTTCTGACTGAATGCGGAAGACGATGCCGCCGCAGCCTCAAGTCTTGGTCGCGGCGGACTGTCCACTGGTCGGCGCGCCGACGAATTTGAGGCCGAATTCGAGATGGCGGCTCATGAGATAGGCATAGGCAATTCGGTCGCGCGCCCTCAGCGCGCCGATGATTTCGGCATGGGCCTCGTAGGTCGCCGACTGGACCGGCCGCTCCGCCTTGCCGAGGCGCATGACTTCCTCGATGACGGTGCGCATCATCCGGTAGGCAGCAAGGGTCGTCCTGTTGCCTGAGAGTTCGACGATAGCCTCGTGGAATTCGTAATCGTAGCGGGCCGCCTCCTCGACGCTCTCAGCCGTCCGGATGCGAGCATTGGCCGCCTCCAGCCTGTCGAGGTCGGCTTCGCTTGCATGAAGAATGATGTGGTCGCCGACGCCGGTCTCGATGATGCGGCGGAAACCCTGCAGATCGCGGAAGGAATCGGGCGATATGCCGTTGTGAAAGGCAAAAAGCCTGCGGATCGCCTCGCCATGACCACCGCTGATGACGGCACCGACCTTCGGCCGCGTCTCGACCAGACCATAGGCTCGCAGGACCTGAAGCGCCTCGCGAACCGTATTCCGTCCGGCCTGAAACTGCTCACCAAGATCGCGCTCGGTCGGCAGCGCATCGCCAATCCCGAGGCCGCGTTCGGCGATCAGATCCCTGATCTGCTCGACGAGCCTATCGACCGCAGACGTCTTGCCGACCTCAGCTGGCTCGACACCTGTCGATTGCGCCGGTTTTGCCGAATTGTGCGCCACGTTCTCCTCCTGTGTGCGGTTCTATTTGTTGGTCCAGATTGAGTGACAAGTCAAGAGCTGCATCGGAATTTTTGCCGCCTTGCCGGAAAAACAACAATCTAAGCGTATTTTCGCTTGAATTTGCGCCCACGCCGATCCTTAATGCGTCATCTGGTCCAACAATAGAGATCATCCCGAGATCGCAGGAGTTTAAGAGATGAGGCCGATGGAAGAGTGCTTTCGCTGGTATGGCCCGGATGACCCGGTGCCGCTCAGCCACATCCGGCAGGCAGGGGCGACGGGCATCGTCTCAGCGCTTCATGACGTCTATGACGGCTCGCCCTGGTCCGACGATCAGATCCTGAAGCACAAGGCGTTGATCGAGGCGGCAGGCCTGCGCTGGAGCGTGGTCGAGAGCATTCCGGTGCACAATTCGATCAAGCTGGCATCGTCAGACAGCGCACGCTACATCGGCTGGTACAAGGACACGATGCGCGCGCTGGCGCGCTGCGGCATTGGCACGGTCTGCTACAATTTCATGCCGGTGGTCGACTGGACCCGCACCGAACTCATGCATCCGCTGCCGACCGGCGGATATGCGCTGCGCTTCGATGCTATCGATTTCGCCGCCTACGATCTCTTTGTGCTGAAACGGCCACGTGTCGAGCAGAGCTATTCGCCCGCCCAGATCGAAACGGCGGAGGCGCGGCTTACCGCGATGGATCCAGCAAAGATCGACCGTATCGAACGCAATCTGATTGCCGGCCTGCCGGCATCGGAGCGTAAGTTTGATCGCGCCGGCTTTCTTGGAGCGCTCGCGGAGTACGATGGCATCAGCGCCGAGGACCTGCATGAAAACCTCGCACGCTTCCTGCGTGAGATCGTGCCGGTCGCCGAGGAGGTCGGGGTGAAGCTCTGCATTCATCCTGATGATCCGGCCTTCCCGCTCTACGGCTTGCCGAGGATCGTATCCACTGCGGATGACGTGCGCCGCATCCTGGCAGCCGCCGACAGTCCCGCCAATGGCCTGACCTTCTGCACCGGATCCTACGGCACCCGCGCCGAAAACGACCTGCCGGCCATGGTGCGTGAGTTCGGCTCCCGCATCCATTTCGCCCATCTGCGCAACGTTCAGCGCGAAGCTGACGGGTCGTTTCATGAAGCCGACCATCTTGGTGGCTCGAGCGATATTCCGGCCGTCATTCTCGCCCTTCTCGAGGAGCAAGAGCGCCGGCGTGCCGAGGGGCGCGACGACTGGCAGATCCCCGTTCGTCCAGACCATGGGCATCTCCTTGCCGACGACATTGGCAAGGAACGGATCAATCCCGGCTACTCGCTCATCGGCCGACTGAAGGGGCTCGCCGAGATCCGCGGCGTGATGCACGGCATTTCAGCGGTCAAGGCCGCAAGGAACAAACAGGTGACACTATGAAGATTTTTGAAGACGATGCCGACTTGTTCACGGCGATGCGAAGCCGGCTCTTCACCGCCGTTGTCGGCGATATTCTGGACACGATGGGGCTACAGCATCAGTTCCTGCCGCCGAAGATCCGGGCCCTGCGCGACGACATGGTGACAGTCGGGCGCGCCATGCCGGTGCTTGAGGCGGATTTCTTTGCGACCGCGGGAACCGGCGGCCACGCCGAGATCAGCTCCAAGCCCTTCGGCCTGATGTTCCATGCGCTCGACAGCCTGAAACCCAACGAAATCTACGTATGTTCAGGCGCCTCGCCGCGCTACGCCGTCTGGGGCGAGTTGATGTCGACACGCGCGATCCAGCTGAAAGCCGCAGGTGCGATCTGCGACGGATACTGCCGAGACAGCAGCGGCATCCTGGCCCTCGATTTCCCGACCTTCTGCTACGGATCCTATGCTCAGGATCAGGGACCGCGCGGCAAGGTCGTCGACTATGCGGTTCCGATCGAGATCGGCGGCATCCGCATTCGGCCCGGCGACATGCTGTTCGGCGACCGCGACGGCGTTCTGGTCATTCCGCGCGAGGCGGAACGGGAAGCGATCGCGCTGGCGTTCGAAAAGGCAGAAACTGAAAACAAGGTTCGCCTTGCCATCGAGGCCGGCATGTCCACGGTCGAGGCATTCGAACGCTTCGGCGTCATGTAGTCGCTCAGTGGCGGGACGGCGTCTTCATCGTCCTTGCGAGCGATAAATCTATGGCACGAACGCGTCTATCTCTCTGCGAGGTGACGCCCGTTGGGTTGGGCGCGCCTTGGATTGCGGCGCGGCTGGATGTCGGTTGCAAACACCCGATCCCAGGGGCCGGAGGTCGCGCCGAAGTTGCCTTCCGGCGTCACGTGGTGGTGGAGCGCATGGCGTCGCTTGAGCGCGAACACAGCGATCCTTGGCGTCCCGGTCGATAATGCACGAGATGATGAACCGTGGCATAGCAGAGATAACCGAACAGGAATCCCGCGCTGAGGCTGCAAGCAATGCCGGGTCGCCGATCCACCACAACGGAGACATCAACAGAACGAGATATGCGGGCACACTGACAAATGTCGCCGACATCGTCACCACCGGTGCACGAGCGGCATGTCGAACGCGCCGAACGGTGGGGCACGGCCGGCAATGGTTTCACGCTTTCTTAACCACGAATTGTGAAAATGCGGCCCATCCGGTGGGCATGATGCCGACCGTTCGTTTGGGGTAATGAGTGCATGCGTAAGCCGCAAGATCAGGCGCTGTCCTCCGGCGCCACCAAACCGGAGTCCGGCTACTTCGTCTCCCGCCGCGCCGTGCTTTCGGGCCTCGGTGTCCTGACACTGCTTGGCGCCTCCGGCTGCTCGCAGACGCTCGAATTCCCGGAGCTGGGATCAATCGAGCCGTCGGGTGGTATGCCGCCTGGGGGCGTTGACCGCATGCCGACCGGTTCGATCCCACCGCTCAGCGTCGACAGCAACATCACCGATAACGGCACGATGTATGCCTCGCTGATCGACAATGGCCTCGTGATCCCGGCAGTTCCATTCCAGAAGATCAGGCCGGAATTCCGCCGTCAGATCGTTATCGATCCGACCGGCGAGGCGCCGGGCACGATTGTGGTGCGGCTCAACGAGCGGCATCTCTATTGGGTGCAGGAAGGCGGCGAAGCGATCCGTTACGGCGTCGGCATCGGCAAGGCCGGCTTCGAATGGAGCGGCCGCGCCGAGATCCAGTACACCAAGGAATGGCCGACCTGGACGCCGCCCAAAGAGATGATCGCGCGCAAGCCGGAGCTGGTGAAATGGACGGGCGGTCAGCCGGGTGGCCTCGACAACCCGCTCGGCGCCCGCGCACACTATATCTACAAGGACGGCCACGACACTGGCTATCGCGTGCACGGCTCACCCGAATGGTGGACCATCGGCACTCAGGCATCTTCCGGTTGCGTGCGCATGATCAACCAGGACGTCATCGACCTCTACAACCGGGTCAAGGCGTCGCCGACCAAAGTTCCGATTGTGGTGGCGTGAAAGGCGCTTCGCGCCGAGCGAGTAGGGAATCGAGAAGAGCCACGACAGTCCCTACCAAAAAAAAATTCAGTCGTTCAATCCTGCCGCACCCGTCTGCCCTTCGCGACAAGCTCTCTAACCGCGATCTTTAGAGGGAGGCGTGCCGGATCTCTCCTAGTGTCTGAGGACGCAACGCCTCTTGAGCCGCAAGAGCGAGGGGTCAAGCGTCGGTCCGTTGCAGGCGCGATGTCAGCCAACAACATGTTAGCCCAACGCGGTAATCCGATGCGCCCCGCCGAAAGCAGTGCTGCCGGGAAAACGAGATACATAGGCATGGGTTTAGATCCATACGCAACAAGATGCAACGCCGACGTCAAACGACTGCCGGCGCTGCGTTGACGAGGATCTATTCGGCCTTTGCCTCGATATCGAGCCGCTCCAGGAAACCTGCCGGATCGTCGGAGGCTGTCATCAGTTCAATCGCACCAATGCCTGCGGCGTCCTTCGATTTGACAGACAGGGTGAATGTCCCCGCTCTTCCCAGGAAAGTTGAGGCTGCCCCGGCGACACTTTGAAGCTTCGGCTGATCGGCCACGAACTGCTGCAGCATGGTGGATCCGACCAGCACCAGCATGCCGCGCGCCTGCTCCGCCGTCATGTCGTTTTGCCGGGCATACAAAGTCAGCGCCTTGTCGAAGAGCCCTTTGTCCTCGATCCGGAGCTTCAATTCCCGTGCAGTAACGCCGAGTGCTGCGGTTTGCATGCGTATCGTGTCAGCAGAAAACAAATCGTTTGAGACGCCGGCCAAGACACCAGACAGCGAAACACTGCCCATCCCCTCTCCCCCAAGGGAGATATCCTTGATGACGAAGCTTTTGCCCGCTTCGTCCCAATGTCCCTCAACCCCAGCCGACAAGGTGAGTTTGTCGTAGCCGAGCTTTCGCAAATGCTCAAACGCCTCGTCCTTGGCGTCTGCTGGCATCGGGACACTCAAGTCCTCGTATACAATACGAATATCGGTAGGGATGCCATTGTACGGTTTACTGAGCGCCGCTTCATAGGATTTCAGCGAAAATTTCACGCGCTGCGGCACGAGCGATGCGATGTCGGTCGACATTGTTTCAGAGGCTTGGACTTCGCCTGCATCATCGTTGAGCGCAGTCTGAGGAAGGGCATCGTCACCGGCACCATCCACAGCGTCAGGATCACTCGCTTGATCGGAAGCAGCATCTGCAATTTCAGCGGCAGCCACATCTGCCGCAGCGTCCGCGCCATCGTCGATGGCCGAACTGTCCTTGTCCGCGTCAACCGGCGCCGCTGAGACTTCGGGCCCGGCGTCCGCGCCCTCAACGGCGACATCGCTGTTTCGGCTGCTATCGCTGGGATCGGGCGCGTCGATTGCCGGTGCAGCGGTTGCTTCATCCTCAGACGTCGTCTCGCTCGGCGCCGCAGCCTCGTCATCGACCGCTGCGATCTCGTCAACGTCGGCCGATCCGCTCGGCAGATCGACATCCAGACCGGCAAGCCGGAATGTCCCGAACTCGGGCAGCAATGCGGAATAGGCAAATTCTTGAGCCTGATCTTCGTTCAAAACAAGGAGTTGTTTCAATCCCTCCATTGTCGGGTGCCAGGAAAAACCGCTGACGCTGGCTTCAGCGAGCCGGAAATGATCATCGCCTTCTTCCATCGAGATCCCGTTGAGGCTCGCGTTCACTTCGCGACCGTTCAGGTGAAGTGACGTGCGTTCGACATCGAGGTCGATCTGTTTGCCACTGTCTTTGCCCGGGACTTTGACCTTGAGCCCCAGCAATTGGATATCGCCCGGGCCAATCATATCGGGCAGGG
Organism: Ensifer canadensis; assembly: GCF_017488845.2. Lineage (NCBI taxonomy): Bacteria > Pseudomonadati > Pseudomonadota > Alphaproteobacteria > Hyphomicrobiales > Rhizobiaceae > Ensifer > Ensifer canadensis. The sequence goes on along the minus strand of NZ_CP083371.1, from coordinate 192,868 downwards.
AGAGAACTTTCATGTAAAAGGCGTTTCGTTCGGCAGCAGGCAATTCGTCGGGGTTTTTGACCGAACGCAGCATGTCCAGCGTGTCCAAAAGCGGCTCAGCCGGCATACGAATGCTAAGACCATTGCTGCGCAACTCATCATATTGGAAGCTGCCCTCGCCTATTGTCTGAGTGACATCCTTGATCGACAAGGGGCCGTAAAGCGCCTTGGCCTGCTTGTCCTGTGGCCCGGCCGCTTGCGTGTACAAACGTGCGGCATAGCCCACGTCAAGGTCCTTACCGGTCATCGCCCCAAATGAGCCGTTGATGCGCGCGTTTTTCGTCTTCCCGTCTTCCGTCGCCTCAGCCACATGCATGTCCAGGCTGGCATTGGACGAGCTGTAGCGTGCTACGCGGCCATCCCTGATATCCTCGAGCGCGATGTTTCTGTAGACGATCCTGTCTTCATTCCCCTCGACGATTTTGGTCATCGCGACCTCCGGCACGAAGATGCGATTGGCCTGGAAGCGCTGGATACGCTCCGGCAATGACAGGCTGCTCTTGTTTGCGAAGATCTCGGCGACCGTCTGGCGGTCGAAATTTGGCTGCTCGACACTCGCGCGCGGCACAGCGATTTTGTAGCCCGCAAGCTCGGCGCTCAGGTTGGCGATCTCGAGCTCCGCATTCAGGAAGAGAAATTTTGGGCGACCGTCGATGCCGGCGATCTTTGCGCTAAGGCCGTCCTTTAGCGGCAGCATCACGTCACGCAGATGAAATCGGCCGAGATAATCCACATGGACGGAGCCGACTGTTCCCCCGCGCGCTGTGATATGCTTCTCGACGCCGCGCTCCAGTGTGATCTTGTAACCCGTCGCCCCGGCAGCCAGCACCGCCACAAACGCGGCGCTCAACCACAGCGCCTTGCGCCGACCTTTTCCTGTGACCGATTTTACCTGTTCCAAATCATCCATCCTTTCACCGTCTCCCTGTGTGACGGCGACTTTGCGACCGAAATCACGACGGTCCATTGCAATCACTGCGAAACGATTGCCTTTCGAGACCGTCCCGAAATGTTTCGTTGAAACCGCTGCAACCGCGACGTCGCCTAGATGCGCGCTAGGCCACTAACCGGAATGAAGGCAGAAGAACTGGCAATCATGCTACGGCGCCCGTCGACCAGTCCAACAGGCGTAGCGACCAGCGAGAGTGAAGTTCCTCTAAGTCGGTCTTGGCGCTCTGCCTATCTTCAAGGGGCACATCGACGATTGATGTTTTGAGTGCCCGGCTGAAGACAGTTTCGACTAGCGCAATAATGCAGCCGGAGATTGCCATCAAGACCATTAACTTCCCCAGATCGCCGTGAGGGGCAGGTTTCTTTGAGCATTGACCCGGATGTGCCGTTCATGAGCCCACGCACAAGCTGCCGCATCGTCGGGCCTGGAGTAACATCTGCCATGCGGGTCAGGCCGAGATTGATGCCATCGGCAAGATGGCGGTGAGCAGCGCAAGCCTGTTGTCGGGCGGATCGGCCCGTGCGCAGGTGGGTGAACGCGTTCGCGATCGTGCTAACCTATGTTGGCCCCGCAGCTGATCCAGAGATCGCAGTGCGTGTCAGGCGACACTCTTTGAAGGCGAGTGGAAGATCTTTGGCTTGATATGCTGCGATCCCTGCACTGAAATCGGCAACTGCTTTTGGATCGTCCTCGGCTTGGGACAGACTCTCTGAATGATTTCATGGTGACCCGACCTGATGGGTGAGGGCGTGGCGCTGCTCGCTCTTGTTAAGGCTGGCCTAAAAGCGTCGCCGGCGTGATGAGTTCACTATTCAGTACCTGGACTGTTCAAAACGTTGTGACCTGCGCTTGCTAGTGATTTCCGTCTCGCGAAGCGCAGGACCACACCCAGCGAAGCTGCAATAGGTATCGCCAGCAAGACACCGATGAAGCCGAATAACCACCCGAAGGCGAATAGCGCAAACATCATCCAGACTGGATTGAGGTTGACGCGCCGGCCGATGAGGCGCGGGGACAGAACATAGTCGGCAAGCATTTCACCGACAATGAAGATGCCCCCCACAACAGCGACAGGTGCCCAATTGGGCCAGAACTGGTCCACCGCAACGCATACCGATATCAAGATACCGGTGGCTGCCCCAAGGTAGGGAACGAAACTGATGAGGCCTGCAGCTATACCAATCAAAATGGCATGGTTGAGTCCGGTCAGCTTCAACGCTGCCGTATAAAGAACGGCAAGAATGAGACAGATGGCAACCTGACCGCGCACGAACCCGGCAACAGTATCGTGGATTTCGCGCCCGAGCGCCCGACCATCATCGCGGTACTCCGGAGCAAGCCAGCCATCAATTGTCGCAATCATTCGGTGCCAGTCAATGGCGAGATAGATGGCGATGATTGGAGTGACAACGAGGAGCGAAAGAAGGGAAATCAATGCTCGTCCGCTCGACCACAGCGAACTGAGGAAACCGTCGAGCCATTTGCTGCCCATCGCCCTCACGACGTCGACGGAAGATTGCTCGATGTGAAGATTCTCACCCATGATGTCATGCATCCAGCGGCCGCTTGCTTCGGTCATAAGGGATTGCAGACGCGTGATGTAGCGGGGAAATTCATCAATAAAAAATCTCAGCTCACCAATGATAACCGGGAACATAACCAGCATGACCGCGATAATACCCACGATCAGCGGCAAGATGACGGCTAGTGCTGCAAAACTTCGATTGATCCCGAACCGCTCTAACCTGTCGACTGCGGGAACGAGAAGATAGGCGAGCAATGCGCCAACAACAAATGGCAGCAGGATTTCGCGCAAAAGCACTAGCGCAACCAAGGCGACTGCGGAAACCGCAATCCAGAATGTAGCTGGTTGCACAATTCTCATGGGACCCCTGCGCAGTCTTGTTTCGAGTTCTGCCGGACTTTGCTGATCTCAGCGCATCGATCCTCGGATCCAAGGAGGGTAGAGCAGGTAAGGATCCTCCTTGTCAATTATTCATCAAGCTGGCGAAGGCGATCTCACCATCGGTAATGTAATGGTTGACCTTTCCGGTCTGTAGACGTGAGCCGGATTGATGCAAGACGACATCCCCGATCACCCGCTTTGACTTCAACTGGGTGACTATGTGATCTCGTTCAACATTCGTATCTGAATCGGTAGCGTGTGTCACTTGGAGCGTCAGTTTGGTCAGCGATAATCCAGTATCTCTGGTGCCCGCCCCAACCCACAAGACGCGCTGATCAGTCGATGGCCTATCCGTATTCAGCCAGAAGCTTGCTGCTGTGATATCGTCGCCCGTATGGGCGGTGCTCAGCGCCCAGAAGCGGATATGGTGGCGCTTGCGCGGACTGTTGTCGATGGGCTGCTGGAAACCTATGTCCTGCTTTCGTCCGAAGAGATAGAGCGTGCTGAAAGGAGCCGTCGGATACGGAGTGTTGAGCAGAAACGCTCGTACCATTCGCCACGAGCTTGCAACCCCCAAACTGTCGGCTGTTGACCAGCCCGCTGTTGCAAACGCATCGCAAAGTTGTTGAAGAGTGCCTATCAGCACGAGATTCACTGGATCGCCGGGCAAGCCGTCGCCAGTGATGGTGTATCTAGGGATGAGTCTCCGGTGGAGAATCTTTAAGCCCATTCGGACCACGTTTGGCAAAATGACGTAGGCAGCAAGCCCATAGGTAAGACCTACCGCCAGGATCCAGGGAAGTCTGTGGTCCGCAGTGTCAAAAACGACAAAGACGATCAGCCAAACGCTAACTGCCCCCAGACAGAAGATGAGAAACCTTTGGAAAAGGCGCGTAAGCATTCTCAAAATTTCTTATCCCGTGCAGGACCTTGGTTCGCTATCGACTTCGCTGCTCGTACCTTGTCCCGCCGGCCGAACAGAGACGCTGTAGGCTAAGTTCTACGCCACATGTCGTCGAAACGATATTGTTCTTTGGGGAAGCGCGAATCTCGTTGAGCGAGGATGCACCGCCCGGCAGCGTCGAGCCGCCGCCGGTCTGGGCCTGAGCAACCTCGAACCGTTGCGGGGCCGGATCGCTGATCCGGCCCGTCGTCGATCCGGCCTGCGTTGGATTGGAGACCGCAACGCCCGGCTCGGCATAGAGCGCCACGCCCGCGCCGAGCAGGAGTGTTGCGACCGTGGAGAGGCCGAAGATTCGTTTCTGGCTCATCATGCGAGCACCTATCGTTCGTTAGCGCGCTGCGCGTTGAGGTCGAGCAGAGCCTGGAAGCTCTGCAAGGAAGCGAGATGTTTAGTCCCGGCATTTGATGGAGCAAAGCGCTCGCTGACGTCTGCTCGAGGTTCATGGAATGAGCCGTCACAGCAGATCTTGTCGCAGCGCGAGAGCTGATGTCGAGACTGGAGCAGCGATAACCGGAGCGCAGTTCGTATGTGTGCCCCTTACTGAGACATCCGCCATACAACTTCGGACGGCTCGCCGATGCAAGCGCTGCAACGCCGCCAGCGTGCGGGTGGATGCCCCGTTTGACGTCGGAACACTGTGATAAAATGGGTCTGTGAACGAAAGCCGACATCAATCGCAATTTCGTCGATGCTCAGGTCGTCGCTCAACAATTTCGTTTTCGCGCGCTCTATTCGACGGTCGCGCAGATAGGCATGCGGGCTCCGGCCTGTCGCGAACCGGAAGCCGGCAGCGAAATGCATGGGGCTGAGGCCCGCGGCGCGCGCGATGTCTACGAGTTGAAGCGGGGTCGCTAGGTTCATTTCGATGAACTCTACGGCGCGCTTGAGCCGCCATGGTGCGAGCACGACGGAGTTTGTTTTGCGATCCCTCATCTTTGCTCGTCTCCACCGGTCGCCGCAATAAGCCGGGACTGGATTCGCTCTAGGGTTCGTTCGAAGACTTCCGGTTCGTCGAGCGCCCTGGCGAGCACCAAGGCCCCCTGGACGGCAACTACTGTCTCCTCGGCAAGCGCAAGGGCGTCACGTTCAGGGCATCCGGCCCTCTCAAGAGCAGAGGCGAGCGCACCACGCCACTCGGCAAAGTAATCCCTGACCCGATCGCTGAAGCGGTTCCGGACGTTGTCCAGTGCAAACGCGCCAATGAGGCATACACGGCGGCCGGAGCGAAAGTAGCCGGCAACCGAGCTACACATGCTGGTGATTGCGGAACGCGGATCGTCCGCGCTCCTTAGCGGCTCGAAGACCTGCGTCGCGAACCATTCGTCGATCTCGCCGAGCACGGCTGCGGCCATCTCTTCCTTCCCGCCGGGAAAGAAGTGATAAAGGCTTCCCTTTCCGAGGCCGGTCTTTTCGGTGATGGTCGATAGGCTTGCACCGTCGAAGCCATACTCCCGAAAGATCTCGGCGAGGGATGGGATTACGTCCGAGCGCTCGGCGACGATCTTTGGCATGTGCTACAGTCCCAATTCGGAAAGTCCCGGGTGGTCCGCTGGCCTGGGCCCAGACCGATCCCAGAAGAATTTGCGTTCAGATTCTTCGATCGGCAGATCATTGATGCAGGCATAACGGTGGTGCATCAGCCCGTTTTCGTCGAACTCCCAGTTTTCGTTGCCGTATGCCCGGTACCAGTTCCCGGAGTCGTCGCGGTACTCGTAGGCGAAGCGCACCCCGATGCGGTCGCCGTCATGAGCCCACAGCTCCTTGATCAGCCGGTATTCGAGTTCTTTTGTCCACTTCCTCGCCAGGAACTCGACGATACGTTCGCGTCCTTGGACAAATTCCGCGCGGTTACGCCAATAGCTGTCGACGCTGTAGGCGAGGGACACGCGGTGCGGATCGCAACTGTTCCATCCGTCCTCTGCAGCTCGGACTTTGGCCGCTGCCGATTCGCGGGTGAAAGGGGGCAGTGGTGGGCGTTGTTCAGTCATGGTCATGATCTCCAGATCCTTTTCACTGTACCGATCGGTAAACAGTGTGTCAATCGGTACATGTGGCTGAGTGCAGCGTCAACGGTCAACGCTGGGCGCTGGCCGTTTTTGCCGTGCGAATTGAAAGGTTGCGCCGTAGACTGCCGGGTCCGCGTCACGCCGAGAGCTGCGATCTTAGCTGTTGTGGCCAGGCCGGTTGCTAGATGTTTGTCCGCTCAGTGCATGAGTTCACGAAAGACTGTCTCAAGCTCGACGTCTGAGGCCGCCACCACCGCGTAATAAAGCATCTTCGTCTCGCTCTCGGTGGTCTCGGCTGGCCAAAGAACTCGCTCGGCGATCGACCGCTTTCGCTTCATGAGACGCTGCAGCAGACAATCGAAGGATCCAGCGCCAAGCCGTGTGTGCGACAGATCGGGGATAGCGACGTCAGTTCAAAAACAGGTAGGCACAGATTTCGGACGAGCCCGGAGACATACCTCCTGTCCCGCGCGTCGTCGCCTCTCATCACCGCCCTGCGCTATATCACTGCTGGTCAGTGGGCGGTCGCTTACGCGCAGCTCAGAAGGATCGTGCGTATCAGCTCTCCGCATCCGAAGATGACATCCAGGGGGCGACTGATGGCGATAAGGGTGCATGGCTTCGATAATCCGCTCCCTGTCCGGGCGGAACATGCGACTATGGCTAGGGCGTGCCAGTCACCATCGCGAGCGAGCACGTGAACGTTGTCGCCAAGTACAAAACACCAAAGCGCGGCAATGTACTGTGGCGGGGAGGAACGTGCGTCTACATTGGGGAAAATGCACCTCGTTTCTGGCAGCGGAGGTTCCGCTGCCAAAAACGTTTCAACCAGCGGCCTGCTTATTTTGCTGGGGGCCCATAGGAAGATGCGATTTTGCCCGCCTTCTCTTGCGCAGCCTGGAATTCCGCGCCCGTGTAGGCTCGCACGGTTTTTACATTCGATACAGCTCCCGATGCGCTGACAACGAGAAGTGCGGGGACCACGTCAGCGCCATCGTCGAATTCCGTGATTGCCATCCAGTCGGTTTCGCCCGTCGTAACGTAGAAAGAATGCAGTTTCCCGCCCGCTGCTTCCATGATGCCACGGGCCGCCTTTTCTCGGTCCGATGGACTGTCAATCATTCCCTTCGCTGACGTGGTTGTATAGCACCCTGTGGTTATGAACAGTGGCATGACATCCTCCCTCAACTGGGCAGATCGGGTGACCTGCCATACTCAATATCTCAAAAAACTTGGCGTTAGACGAGCGTTGAGCTGCAGAGCGCTAGATTGGTCACGCACAATTCGGCGACGCACAGTGAGCATGATCGCCACCGCGGCGGGCCTTGAAATGACGGCACTACCAGCCGTCGCATCCGAAGCGGTTGCACGTTAAGGCGTTGGACCGTTTAGCAGGGATTCCCCTGGCATATAGCGGTCCTGCCACCGAAGTTCCAGATCGAGCGAAGCGTGTTGTTCGAGGGCGCATCGACAGCGATTTCGAGGGCCTCATCGATCATCTCATCCGACAGCTCTGCCAGGCAGTGAAACTTCTTTCCTTGCTGAGGGCGTAGCCTCGGGTCTGCTCCCAGGAACGAGCATGGGATAACGGCGCGCTTTCCCGCATTCAGTCGTTGAGACTTGGGGATGCTGCTGGCCTGCGGGCACACAAACGAACAACGCCTTTCTCCTTAGAGTTGATCGAATCCATGTTACCGTCATCCAGGACCAGGCAGATGGCGGCACCGCCAGCAGGTCCGCCTGAACGTTGATCCGGGGCCGTCGCGCTTCGATTCCTACGATGCCGTCTTGTTGGGAGGATGTGCCATGGCGGGGATACTTGACGTGGTTGTCGTCGGAGCGGGCTCGGCCGGGCTTGGGATCAGTTATTTACTCAAGCAGCAAGGTCGCGATCATCAGGTGCTTGAGCGAGGCTGCATCGGAGAAACCTGGCGGACCCAGCGCTGGGATTCCTTCCGTCTGAACTCGCCTAACATTCGCTCGCTGCTGCCCGGTGATTCCCATGACGTGCCTGATCCCTGGGGTGCCAGCACACAGCATCAATTTGTCGCTTATCTCGAGAAGTATGTTGAGCGGCACCAATTGCCGGTGATAACCGGGACTCCAGCAGAGGAACTGTCCCGAGATGACGAACTCTTTCTTGTGACGACACCGCGTGGTGTCTTTCAGGCCCGCAACGTCGTCGTCGCGAGCGGTAGCCTGAACTGTCCGAAACGGTCGCCTGAGTCGGCGGAACTGCCGGCAACGGTCCGCCAACTCGATTCCTCGGCCTATCGCAATGCAGCCGAGTTGGAACAAGGTGCTGTTCTTGTAGTCGGCAGCGGTCAATCGGGCGACCAGATTGCCGAGGACTTGGCACTCGCGGGACGCTCGGTCTTTCTGGCGACGAGCCGAGTCGGCCGTCTGGTCCGCTATTATCGCGGCGGCGACATCTTCAATTGGATGACCCTGTCCGGCTATTTCGACGTACCGCGCAGGGAAATCATCCTGCCATCGGGGAAGCTGCCGCCGCGAGGCTTGCTTGGTGCCACCCACACCATCAGCCTGCAATCGCTGAGCGCCCAGGGGGTCGTGTTGCTCGGTCGCTTCTTGGGTATGACGAATGGCAGCCTGGTATTCGGCGACAACCTGGATGAGCACATGCGTTTTGCCGACGAGAGCTCAGCCAACGTCAAGCGCCTTATTGACGCTTACATCGGGCGCGCCGGGCTGAACGCGCCGCCTGCCGAGGATGATCCTGCCGAGGTGATCGCCCCACGCCTCGCCGATCCACCGATCCGCTCAATCGAATTGGCGACGAGCGGCATAGCGTCGGTAATCTGGTGCACGGGCTTCAGAGGCGATTTCCGGTGGATCAAAGTCCCGGACACCATCGACGACGACGGCCAGCCTATTCACGAGGAGGGGATCGGATTCGTTCCCGGACTGTATTTTTCCGGCCTCGATTTTGCCTCGACTCGGAAGTCGGGAGTTATACCTGGGGTTGCTGAGGAAGCAGCACGGTTGGTGAACCATCTCGCCAAGAGATCGGCGAGTTAATTCGATTGGTTAGCATCTGCATGGCAAGCGTCGTTACAGGGGCCCTTGTGAAGGGGTGGGCCCCTCCTCGGAACGCCGTGTTGGAGTTTCAGAACTCCGGCGAGACCGACCGAACCTCTCTCAAGTAGCGCTCGATGGGCGCGAGCCACCTGGCGATCGATGTATTGTTTGCCGGGACGTACATCATTGCGCTGCTGTCTATCAGCCCGTTTCTCACCGCAATTGTCCTGGTCATGTTGACCGCTCCAAAATGATCGCGGTCGGGGCAATGGGTCCCTTTGGCTGAGGGTCAGGATGTGCGCCTGACGGACGCCTGACCTCGGGATCAACATCGCAGTCATGGTTCAACACGCTGAATGAGGCGTATGTGAAAGCCCGCTACTCGGGACACTACGAGATCAGCGAGGAGGCAATGGCATGGCTGACCGCTCGAACTTCCGTTCTCTACGATCCGGTCAAAACAATCTGCGCGGAACACCTCGCTAAGCTCGAACGGGCGGACAATTCAACCTTGCTGCGCGAAAAGGGTAGTTCCTGAAACTCCGTCTCCGTCACCGCGATTTGCCCTCTCCTCCGTCACCGCGCGATAAAAGGTGATCCCTCGCGGCGGCTTCTAATTGAACTGGTGGAAAGCTTTTCATGGAGAGGCCAAAGTCGGAATGCCTGTGGTTGCGAACGACATACCCGCAATTCAATTCACCTGAGATCAGCGACCCGAGGGGCCGTAGCCGTCCAGATGCCAGCGACGTCGCGATAGGCCCTCGTCTTCAGGTTCCCCTCTGCCTGACAGGCTCGCTGCGTTGCGGAGCCGGCAGCAAACTACAGTGGGGCCGCGCTCGACATCGAGGACGGCAAAGTCGTAGCGACCTATCTCGGCCATCGCGCCGTTTGGTGAGCGGTCCCTGGATATTGGGCAATGGCTAGGTGTCGCCGCGAACCGCAATGCTACTCTCCTCTTGGCGGTCAGCTATCAGACTTGACCTGAACCTGACGAGCCGCAGCGAGATCATTTTGGTTCCCACCCTTCGGCATATGACCGAACATGTGCGGCTTGATCTGGTTGATCCAGGAAACGGCGGCGGGCTCCTTGCTCCACAGCGTTCTGGCAAAAGGCACAAGCTGCTCGCCAACGAGGATGCCAAGAAGGCCAACCAGGGCGACAACCGGCGGGGCCGGCGAACGCACATTGAGGAGGCTATAGACAATGCCGACCAGCAAGCCGGCACCGATGGACATGAGATAGAATTTCATGGAATTCGTCCTCGCTGAGATGAGATTGCCGCTCCGACGGGCTTGTCCTGGCGGAGCGGCTGTTCTTGCTGGGTTACTTTGCCGGGTTCGGGCCAATCCGCTTGCCGTGCGTGACGCGTTCAGCGGCCTTGTGGACCATGGTGTAGGCATAATCGATGCCCATGCCGTAGGCGCCGGAATGCTCCTTCAACAGCGTGGTGACGGCGTCATAGGTTTCCTTCCGCGCCCAGTCGCGCTGCCACTCAAGGAGGACCTGCTGCCAGGTCACCGGAATGACGCCGGCTTGAACCATGCGGTCCATTGCGTATTTGTGTGCGTCGGCCGAAGTGCCGCCGGAAGCATCGGCAACCATGTAGATCTCGTAGTCCGGAACATCGCGGAGAGCCGAGAGTGCGAAGGTCGTGTTGCAGACTTCGGTCCACAGACCTGACACGACAATCTTCTTGCGGCCGTTCGCAGCATTCTTCGCCAGCGCATCGCGGACGTTCTGATCGTCCCAGGAGTTCATCGAAGTGCGCTCGAGGATGTCGTTTTCCGGGAAGACGGCGAGCAGTTCGGGATAGGTGTGGCCGGAGAAGGATTCGGTCTCGACGGTGGTGATCGTCGTCGGAATATCGAAGACCTTGGCGGCCTTGGCGAGGCCCACGACGTTGTTCTTCAGCACTTGCCGATCGATCGACTGGACGCCGAATGCCATCTGCGGCTGCTGGTCGATGAAGATGAGCTGGCTGTTGACGGGGGTCAGGACTTCGAGCTTGGACATTTTAGTTCTCCCTTTGATGTCTGGTGCGGTGTGGCGTTTGAAATTGATAAGCCTTCGGCGGTCGACTGCCTGGCTCAGGCAGCCGTCTCGAAAGTGAAGATGTGTGTTGATCAGGGGACCGGTTCAGATCGGATCCTATGCGGCAAGCGGAACCAGGTTTTCTTCGATCTGGTCACGGAAGGCTTCATATCGGTTCGGAAGCTTGAGCGCTTCGCCGAGATGTGCGGTGTCTTCATCACGATCGAAGCCGGGCTCGTTGGTCGCAATTTCGAACAGGATCCCACCCGGGGTCCGGAAATAGATCGCCCAGAAGTAATCTCGGTCGATGACCGGAGTCACCTGGTAGCCGGTATCCATCAGCGCCTTGCGCACTTCGAGCTGCTTCTCGCGGTTGTCGACGGCAAAGGCAATATGGTGGACCGAGCCGGCACCTTGGCGGGCAAACGGCGTTTTCGGAAGCGCTGCTAGATCGATCGTATCGGCACCGTTGCCGCCGGGGATGATAAAGCGGGTCACGTCGCCTTCGGTCTCGGCACGCTGGTAGCCCATGAAACCAAGCAGTTCCTCCGTGGCCGCCGTATCATGCAGGTTGAAGCGGGCGCCGGCAAAGCCGCGAATGGCCGTCTGGTCTGAGATGCCCTCCGCGATCCAGGGGGCACGGGTGTCATCGGCCGTTTCGACCAGGGCGAGCCCGTCGCCATCAGGTCCGATTAAACGGAGGCGGTTGGCGCCGAACGCTGCGTCTGTTTCCAATCCACCGACGCCCTTGGCAACTAGGCGATCCTTCCAGAAGCCGAGCGAGCCCTTGGGGATGGAGAACTGGGTCTCGCCCACCTCGCCCACACCTGGGCGGCCAATCATCATATTCTGGAACGGAAAGTAGGTCATGACCGTGCCGGGCGTCCCGTTCTCGTCACCATAATAGAGGTGATAGACACTGGGATCGTCGAAGTTGACGGTCTTCTTCACGCGGCGCAGTCCGAGGGCGTCGGTGAAAAACTTGTTGTTTTCGCGCGCATCCGACGCCATCGAGGTAACGTGATGCAGTCCCTTGATATCCTTGATCATGGCCGGTGCCTTTCTTCGTTGGCTTTGTCCGTTTCGATGGAGAAAGATGTAACCGGGTTGATGGATTCGCGGAATTGCAATATTTCTTCCGATTGAATTGCTATTTTTGAAATAATCGAGATGAACGACTACAAAGCCCTCCGAACCTTCCTACTCGCCGCCGAAAAACGTAACTTCGCTCAGGTCGCCCGCGAACTCGACATGACGCCGGCAGCCGTGACCCGTGCCATCGCTGCGCTGGAGGCCGAACTTGGCGTGCAGCTCTTCGTGCGCACGACAAGGCAGGTTTCGCTGACAACTGACGGAGCGATTTTCGCCGCGCAGATCCAGCCGGCCGTGAAGACACTTGAAGATGCACGGCGGGATGTCATGAATGCGCACAAGGCTGATCAGGGACGGTTGCGCATCAGCGCACCGACCTGGTTCGGCAAGGCCGTGCTCCCGCCGATCCTATCGGGCTTCAGGGAGCTCTATCCAAAAATGAGCTTTGAAATCTCGCTATCTGACGGTCTGGTGAACATCGTCGACGACGACTACGACCTTGCGATCCGCATTTCCTCGCAGCCATCGGATAAGTTCACCATCTGGCGCAAGATCCGCGTTGTGCCGCGCATTCTCGTTGCCGCACCCGGAAGCCGGTTTGTCGATATACAGCATCCCAGCGAACTGACGCCCGACGATTGCCTCGCCTATAGCGGCGAAAGCCGGCGGGAAAACTGGGTTTTGTCGGACGGCGGATCGAGCATAACGATCTCGGCGGGCCGGGCGTTCAGTGCCAACAACGGTGAGGTTCTGGCTGACATGGCAGCTGATGGTGCCGGAGTGGCGATGCTGCCTGGATTTCATGTCTCGGAACATTTGAAAACAGGCCGCTTGGTTCACGTCCTGCGTGGATGGGCGCCGCCCGATCTGTGGCTGACGCTTTATTACCCGCCCTATCAGGCATTGCCGCCCCGCATTGCGTCTTTCTCGAAATTCTTCGAGGAGCAGGCGGCAGCTCAGATGGTGATGCTAGACTGAGGTAACGGTTTCATGACCCCGCGTGCGAGGCCCCTCGCAGTATGGAATCTGACGCGTTTTATAGGATTAAGTGGGTGCGGCCGTGGCAAGTTTTGCCGCGGCCGCAACTTCTACATCAAGACCGAACGAAGGCGAGAAGGTCAGCGTTCAAGGCGTCGGCATTCACGGTCAGCATGCCGTGCGAGAAGCCCGGATAGGTCTTGAGCGTGCCGTTCTTCAGAAGCTTGACCGACTTCAGCGCCGAGTCAGCGATCGGTACGATCTGGTCGTCCTCGCCATGCAGGACGAGAGTCGGAACAGTGATCGCCTTCAAGTCCTCGGTCTGATCGGTCTCGGAGAAGGCCTTGATGCCGTCGTAATGAGCCTTCGCGCCACCCATCATCCCCTGACGCCACCAATTCTGGATCACTCCTTCCTGGACTTTCGCACCGTCACGGTTGAAGCCATAGAACGGACCGGCCGGGACGTCGCGAAAGAACTGCGCGCGGTTAGCGGCGAGCGCCGAACGGAAGCCGTCGAACACTTCCATCGGCAGGCCTTCAGGATTGCTTTCAGTCTTCAGCATCAGCGGCGGAACGGCGGAGACGAGGATGGCCTTGGCGACGCGGCCGGATGGTTCGCCATGCTTTGCGACATAGCGGGCGACTTCGCCGCCACCGGTGGAGTGGCCGATATGAACGGCGTTCTTCAGGTCGAGGGCTTCGACGACCGCAAAGGCGTCTGCGGCGTAATGATCCATATCGTGACCGTCGGAAACCTGCGCCGAACGGCCGTGGCCCCGGCGGTCATGGGCAACGACGCGGTAGCCGTTGGCGAGGAAGAACAGCATCTGGGCATCCCAATCGTCCGACGACAGCGGCCAGCCGTGGTGGAATACGATCGGCTGCGCATCCTTCGGGCCCCAGTCCTTGTAGAAGATTTCGACGCCGTCCTTGGTGGTGATGGTGCTCATTGCATTGTCCCCTTCGATTGAGTTGGCGGTGGAAGCAGCAGCGTTGCCTGCAAAGCTGAATGATGTGGAGAGTGCCATGGTGGCCTCCGGAAAGCAGCGCGCCGCGGCGCGTCATGTGAAGAAATTTGTCAGTCATACTCGCGCCCTGCGATCTTTGTCTTTTGCCCTCAGCCGACGCTGTGTTCGTCTGACGAAGGGAAATTGCCACCAATCCGGAGTGACAACAATTGCAGCAATCGTTTCGATTCCATTGCATCCTTTGAAATAATATGGAGGGCGATGAGCACCATCCTCCCGCGTTGATGCTCGCACAACGTTGATTTTGATCTTACAATTGAGGTGAGCGACCAAGCGCTTTTACGGCCAAAGCGAGTAGCGGCAAGACACCGCCCACGAGGCTCACACCGAGCCAAGAGCCATTTTGCCAGGCAACTGAAGCAAGTGCCGATCCCGTCGCGCCGCCAAGAAACATTCCAGTCATGAAGATCGTGTTCAGGCGGCTTCGTGCATCCGGATTGAGTGCATATATAATGTGTTGATTGGAGACCAATGCGCCCTGAATGCCGAAGTCGAGGACGATGACGCCGATGATGAGAGCCACGATCGAAGCCCATGCTCCAAAGATAATCCAGGACACGACAGTCAAGGCCGCGCCAAGCCAAACAACGAAATGCGGTCCACGCTTGTCGGCAATGTGACCCGCTACCGGAGCAGCGAAAACGCCGACCGCTCCCACGATACCGAAAAGCCCGGCAATATCGGCACCAAGGCCGAAGCTCGGGCCCTGAAGATATAGCGCAAGTATGGTCCAGAACGCGGTGAACGAAGCGAAGAGGGCGGCTTGTACGAGGGTCGCTGTCCGAAGAGATGGCTCATGTGTCCAGAGGTGCCCCAGCGATTTGATCGCGTTGCGGTAATGCAAACGAGACGTGGGAGCATGATCTGGAAGCGTCGCGAACATCATCGCGGCGGCCACCAAGGCCATCGGCACGCCAATCCAGAACATCTCGCGCCAGCCGGCATGTTCGCCGACAAAACCAGATAGGGTTCGGCTGAACAAAATGCCCGACAGGACGCCCGCCATCACGGTTCCGATGGTCGCCCCGCGCTTGTCAGCAGGTGCCAATGAAGCCGCGAAGGGAACGATCTGTTGCGCTACCGTCGAGCTTGCTCCAACCAGAAGGGAACTAGCGACCAATATCCACGCGGACGAGGAAACAGCGGCTAGGGACAGGGCGATGGCAAGGATCAGAAACTGTCCAATGATGAGCTTGCGTCGGTGGACCAGATCGCCAAGAGGCAGAAGAAGGAAGAGACCGAGAGCGTATCCCAACTGGGTGGCGGTCGGTACTAGAGCGGTTGCGGACTGGCCGGGAAAATCGGCCTCGATGATGCCTAGCATCGGCTGATTGTAATAGATGTTGGCGACAGCGATGCCGCTGGCGGTGGCCATGGCGAGCAAGCCAACTCTACTCAATCCCGTAGGCGTTTTTGCATTCACGGTCGTGATTGTCATTTCCGGAGCCTTTCAAGCTATGAGATCGCGACAGATGTAGCTTTGCATCGCCTTCCGTTGTAGTATTGGCTAATGTTGAGCCTGTTTATCGAAACCCGTTATAATGAACACTGACGACATCGAGGTCTTCGTGGGCGCTGTTTCTTCCGGAAGCATATCCGAGGCAGGGCGCCGTCTTGGTTTAATGCCGATGGCGGCGACACGGCGCCTCTCCGCGCTGGAAGCAACGCTTGGCGTGCGTTTGCTTCACCGGACGACTCGGTCACTGTCGCTGACGCCCGAAGGTGAAACTTTCCTTCCGTACGCTCAGGCCATCATTGAAAATGAACATCAAGGCCGCGCACAGGTTCGCGCGGACACGCTTGGCGCAGCGGGGCTTCTTCGCGTCTCGGTGCCAATCGTATTTGGCGTGAAGATTGTGACTCCGCTGGTCCCAGCTATCCTTGCGGCTAATCCAGAACTGCAGATTGCCCTGGATATGAATGACCGCCTGCCTGACCTGACTGCTACCGGAACCGATTTGGCAATCCGCATCGCGCGTCTAAAGGACAGCAGCCTGATCGCACAAAAACTTGCGGATAACCCACGAACGCTTGTTGCCTCGCCAGGCTATCTTGAGCGGCGTGGGATGCCGCGTTCCATCGATGACCTCGCTCACCATGATTGCCTTCCTATGACAGGAGTCACGCATTGGACTTTCGTCGCCAGTGGCTCCGAAACCCATGTTCGCATAGGCTCTCGGTTTTCTTCGAGCAGCATCGCTGGATGCCAATCTGCTTGTGTCGCCGGGGCTGGGATCACCCTGCTTTCCGAATGGGCGATCGCCGATGACGTACTCGAAGGGCGGCTGCAGCGCGTGGTCCTCGATGACGCCACTCCTGAAGAAATTGGGATCTGGGCAGTCTACCCGACCACCAGGAACGTCCTGCCCAAAGTGCGCGTGTTCGTCTCCGCTCTGCGCCTTGCATTGCAGTCGGAGACCAATGCTCGTTAGAGCGTGTGACGGAACGAAGCGGCCTTTTCTTTGTGCGCCACAGAGCTCTCTGCCAACGGCGGTCGACGCACGCAAATCTCAACTGGTTCTGCAGGCGAGTTGCCCCAACACGTCGAATTCAGGACAGCAAGCCTTCGGGATTCAACACTAACCGCTGTCGTTTTCGTCGATGCCTTCCGCAGCGCCGGGACTAATCCAGATGCTATGCGTTTTGAGAAAATACCGCTGGAACACGCCACAATCTCCAAGGTCTCAGTGACAACAAAAGCCGCTGAGACCTTCTTTCGAGGCAGTTAGCTCTCGTGAAGAGCCTTCGATGTCATGGCGCGTCAGATTTCCGTTACCGCTGGGCGACCGGGCGCACCAGCGGCGTCACGCGGCGGATGGTCACGCGGCGGTTCTCCTCCTCGGGCTCCTGCGTGCCGATCTTCAGGAAGCGCTCACCATAGCCTTGGGTGACCAGGTTTTCCGCCGGGATGCCATAGACCTCGGTCAGGAGGACTGCGACGGACTCGGCACGCTCATCGGAGAGTACCAGGTTCGAGCGGTCGGAACCGACGGCGTCCGTGTGCCCCTCGATGAAGAAGGTCTCACCGGGATCCTTGTCGAGAACTTTCTGCATGGCGTCCGCAACCTTGCGCAGTGTCTTGGCCTGCGACATCGACACTTCGGCACTCCCCGTCACGAAGTGGATCGTATCGAGATCGATGCGTCGGACCTTGTCACGGAGACGGGCCGAATTGCGGACCTCATCGATCGTATAGACCCGCTCGACCCGTTCGACCGGTGGCTCGGACAGGAATTCATAGTAGTCCCGATCCGGTTCCTCCGCGTAGTCGACGATGTAGTCGTCGACCGGAATCGCCAGGCGCATCGGCGGCAATTCGTAGCCGACGTCGAAGATCGCCGGACGTCGTTCCTCCTGATATTCCGGCGCGTACATCAGCACATACTCGTTGCCGTCGCGGTCGACGCGCGACCGCTGCAGGATGTTGCCGTACCGGTCGTAGACCGTGACGATGCGATAGCCGCCCGGGCGGACGATCGTTTCACGAACGCGGCCGCGCGCCAACTGATCGTAGTAGGTCTCCTCCGAATCGCGGCGGAGCCTTGGCCGATCGTCGCCACGCACGAAGAACTGGTCGCCGACGCCGAGGACGACGCGATCGTCGATCCTCTCGACCACCTGCACCTCGGTGACATCATTATTCGTGGTGTTGTTGATTACCGTGTTGTTGATGACCGTGTTATTGACGATGTTCGTCGTCTCCGGAACCGTGAACTCTGGCGCCGCTTCGACGCGTTGGCCTTCTTCCTTGATCGCGGCCTCGATCCTCTGCGGGGCCGCCTGCCGCACTTCGGCTGGAATCTCCGCCTGGGCCGCGGCGTCGTCGGTCGGCGGCGCTATGTTCTGCTCCTGGACGCGCAGCTCTTCGCGCTGCTTGCGCCGAGCCTCGCGCCCCCGGTTGCCACCGGCATTGTCGGCGTCCTTGTCGCTGTCGAGCACAGCCGCGCCGTTATCGACCGGAAGCACTACGGTCTCATCGGTCGCCGCCGGATCCTGTGCTATCTTGCGCTTCTCTTCCTTCGTGCGCCTGTCGACGACGATCGGAGCGGACCTGGCCCGAGGCGCTTCACCCTGGAGCTGCTCCGCCGTTGCGGGTTGTTCGGACCCCGGAACGGGCTGCTGTCCTTCCGCCTGTTGTTTGCGCTTCTTGGGCGCAGGTATCTGCTGCTCCCCGGCCTGCTGTGGGGTGCCTTCCTCTACGGCAGGCTGCTGTTCTTCGACCTGCTCCTTGCGCTTCTTGCGCACAGGAATTTGTTGCTCCTCAGCCTGCTGCGGAGCCCCTTCTTCTACGGCGGGCTGTTGTTCTTCGACCTGCTGCTTGCGCTTCTTGCGCGCAGGAGTTTGTTGCTCCTCAGCCTGCTGCGGAGCGCCTTCCTTTACGGCGGGCTGCTGTTCTTCGGCTTGCTGCTTGCGCTTCTTGCGCACAGGAGTTTGTGGCTCCTCTGCCTGCTGCGGAGCGCCTTCCTCTACGGCGGGTTGCTGTTGTTGGGCCTGCTGCTTGCGCTTCTTGCGCACGGGCGCTTGCTCTTCAACCTGCTGCGGCGCGTTTTCCTCGGTGCTGGGCTGCTGTCCGTCCGCCTGCTGCTTGCGCTTTTTGCGCACAGGCTCTTCTACCTGGCGCTGCGGCTCTTCGACACGCGGTTGTTGCTGTTCTGTCTGCCCTTCCTCGGCGGCATGCTGCTTCTTGCGCTTCTTGAGCAACAGCTGGTCCTCGGGCGACTGCTGGTCGGCGCCTTGCTGCGCCACCTGGAAGGGCGCCATCAGGCTCTCGGCCAGCGCCGGCTGAATTGCGAATGACACGGAGAGAACGGGCAAGGCCACTGTTGCGAAAAGTTTGGATCGAATCGACATGATCTTCCTTCGTCTTGTTGCGAGGTCCCCGCGACAGTTGCGCGTATCGCCCCGCATCAAAGTCGGTCGAGCGGCGCGCCCGCTCGCGAACTCCCAACGGGCCATCGCCCGCGGTTCCGACTTTTTTGTGTCAGCCAAACACTAGTCCCAACGCCGCAGCTGCCGATCGGTTCCGCTTGCTGGCCCATTCCTGACCGACTTACGCCGAAAAGAGACTCGGAAGCATGGGGGTCAAGAAGGTGAGCTGGCAGTCTTGCTAGTGCTGTGGATCGGCGTCCGCGGTGGGTCTGTCAGCGACCCGCAGAGGGTGTGGCATATATTCACGTACAATAATGGAACCTTTGGCTTCGGGTCCGATTCTACAATTATCTCACGGAAGGAGCGATAATGGCCCTCACCTCAGACTGCTGCAAGGTAACGACAAGTGCCTCAGCTCAATTCCGTCTGTCCCTCGACTCGATGCACAGCGGACTGCGAGCGCGTGGCCGATATGAGCGTTCGTGTCGAGACTTGCGGCAGATGCACGGGTGGCTGTCGCCGGCGCTGGACGGATGGTTATTGATGTAAGGGCGGCTGTCAAAGGCTTGCGATGGCTGGCGATTACGATGGTCTGCGCCAGCTGTGCTACCTGTACATCCACACAAGCGCCGCACAAGAACCGCAGCAATGGATATACTTCCGAAATTGTACACGGCGTGAAGGCGAGCACGCGGGGCGCCTACGGCAAGAATATTCGCAAGGGTGGTGGCCGCTATATGGTCGGTAAGCCCTATGTGGTCAAAGGCAAGCGTTATTATCCGAAGGAAGACCCGAACTACGACAAGAAGGGTGTCGCTTCTTGGTACAGCCCGGCCTTTCGCGGGCGGCGGACCGCAAACGGCGAAATTTACGATCCGGATCACCTTTCCGCCGCGCATCCGACCCTTCCCTTGCCCAGCTATGTGCGGGTGACCAATCTTGAAAACGGTTCTTCGCTCATCGTGCGCGTCAACGATCGCGGTCCGTTTCATCGGGGTCGCATCATCGACGTTTCCAGCAAGGCAGCCGAACTGCTGGACCTGAAGCCCCGTGGCACGGGCGCCGTTCAGGTGCAGTATGTAGGCCGCGCCCGCCTGGGCGGACAGGATATGCCCTATCTCATGGCCTCCTTTGTGAAGAAAGGTGATCGCTTCCCGGCCGTCAATCCGGACCCTCAGATCGCAACCGGCCTACTGGTGGCGTCGAAGCAGGCGAAGGGCGACCATTCACGGAGCGACGGTCAGCCCCTCTGGCCGATGTTGCCTGAGATCGGCCACGTTACATTTGAACGGCCGTCCGAATACGCCTGGGCCGGCGGCCTGGGCGGCGATGCAGATGTCAAATATTGCTTGGACAAGGACATTGATTTCGGTGCGCGCGACATGTGCGAGATTCAAGTTATCCCTCTGCCGAGTTGGGATCGCGATCGGCGTCTGATCGGTGTGATCTCTATAAGGCGACGCCGCTCTCGTTGTCTTGCGCACCAACAGCGCGTCAACGTGGTAGGATCGGGTCAAGCGGACAACATCAGGGCCAGCAGGTCATAACGTGCCGCACAAACAGGCCGGAGACATGACTGCACCCGACCCGCAAAGCTCAAACATGCCCAAAACCACATTGCCAAACGGGCTTCATCCAGACATGGCGTGACCGCCCGCAGGCGACATCCGGGCGGAAGCGGGCGACCGTCGAGTTAACCGAACGCATGATTGTTGGAGCGCTGGGCATGCACGGCGCCGAGTTCGCGCCTTTCCGCCTCGGTCTCCATCGCCAGATCGAGCACCTTCTGCAGGTTTGCCGCATGGCGGAAGCCGGGCTCGACCGTCTTGGCATCCCGAACCGCGGCGACGAAGCGCTGGTAGTTGGTCGGCACCGTGCCGGCATCGACATCACGCCAGGTTGCCGTTTCAACATCCGTGCCTAGGCAGGCGCGAAGCGTCGAGCCATCGGGCGTATGAACCACTTCGAGCGCCCCCTTGTCGCCATGCAGCCGCAGCCGCAACTCGTTGAGATGGCCGGTCGCCCAGCGGCTCGCATGGATCACGCCCATGGCGCCGTTGCCGAACTCGGCCGTCATGACGAAGCTGTCATTGGCGTCGAGATCATATTCGCCGATGCGGTTGCCTGGCGCCTTGTCGAAGGTCTTCAGCCGCGCGAAGATCCGCTCAGCGTCGGTGCCGGCGCCATAACCGGCGAAGTCGAGGATATGGATGCCGACATCGCCGAGCACGCCGTTCGAGCCGTGGTTGGTCGACAGCCGCCAGAGCCATTGCGATTCCGTCGCCCAGTCGCCCCACGCCTTGGAGACGAGCCAGCTCTGCAGATAGGACGCCTCCAGATGACGCAGGCTGCCGACGTCGCCGGCCAGCACCATCGCCCGCGCCTTCTGCAGCGGCGCGACGTTGCGATAGGTCAGATTGACCATGGTCACCAGCCCCGATCGCTCCGCGGCATCGGCCATTTCCGCCGCCTTGGCGTAGTTTTCCGCCAGCGGCTTTTCGCACAGCACATGCTTGCCGGCAGCAAGCAATGCCAGTGTCGTCGGGTGATGCGCCTTATCCGGCGTCACGTTCGTCGCCGCATCGAACTTGCCCCAGGCAATCGCCTCGTCGAGCGAGGTGAACGTCTTGGCTATGCCGTGTTTCTCGGCAAAGCCTTCGGCGCGCTTGGGGTCGACATCGACCGCTCCCACCATTTCCACGCCTTCGATCTGAGCGAAGGCTTGGGCATGGCTGTTGGCCATGCCGCCGGTTCCAACAACGAGAAGACGCATGATGCTCACCTGTAACCCGCTTCGCCGGCCTGATGTAGCCTGGGCCCACGCTCGACGATCGGCTCCAGCGCCTTTTCGACCGGCACGTTCGGCGCGTCATGGATCGCCGTGTAGCGATTGTCGACGTTGTAGGCCCACTTGACCGAATTGCGCAGCACCTTCTGCACGTTGGCGTCGTGATAGGTCGGATAGGTCTCGTGACCCGGGCGGAAATAGAAGATGTTGCCGGCGCCCCGACGCCAGGTCAGACCCGAACGGAACACCTCGCCGCCGGCAAACCAGGAGATGAACACGGTTTCGAGCGGTTCCGGCACGGAGAACTGCTCGCCGTACATCTCCTCGTTCTCGAGCACGAAGTTCTCGCCGATGCCCTCGGCGATCGGATGACGCGGGTTGATCGCCCAGAGCCGTTCACGCTCGCCGGCCTCGCGCCACTTCAATGCGCAGGGCGTGCCCATCAGCCGCTTGAAGATCTTGGAGAAATGGCCGGAATGCAGGACGATCAGGCCCATGCCTTCCCAGACGCGCTTGGCAACGCGCTCGACGACCTCGTCGCTGACGGCGCCGTGGTCCTTGTGCCCCCACCACAGAAGCACATCGGTCTTCGCCAGTCGCTCCTCGCTCAGGCCATGCTCCGGTTCCTGCAGCGTCGCCGTCGTTGCCTCGATCGAAACGTCCGTGTTCAGCGCCGCCGCGATGGTGTTGTGCATCCCGTTCGGATAGATGCTCCTGACCACCTCATTGGTCTGCTCATGGATATTCTCGCCCCATACGATTGTTCTGATAGGCACGTTCATTCTCCTTGCATGTTTGCCCGTCGCGGGCACGTCGTCTTACGATCGATGGGGTCGCCATCGATCGGCGACCCCGAAACTTAAGGCCGTCTCGGTGCACCAGGGCTTGTCAGGCGGCCCCTCTCATGGGCGCACGGCCCAGGGCCTGCCCCGACGCATCAAAGCGGTGAATGTTGTCGCCGACCGGCGAGATCTGTACGATCTCTCCCGGTTGGTGAAGCGAGGTGCCGCCTTCCCGGATGATGACCGGTTCGGCGGAGCCGATATCGAGATAGATGTAGCTGTCGGACCCCAGCATCTCGGAATGCACCACCGTCCCTGACCATTTGCCGTCGCCCGCCCTGATTTCCAGATGCTCGGCACGGATGCCGATCGTGTGGGCGTCGTAGGGAGCAGCAAGAGCGCCCGAGAGGAAGTTCATCTTCGGCGAGCCGATAAAGCCGGCGACGAACACCGAATTCGGGCTCTCATAGAGTTCGAGCGGCGTGCCGATCTGTTCGACCACGCCATCCCGTAGCACGCAAATGCGATCTGCCAATGTCATCGCCTCGACCTGATCATGCGTGACATAGACCATCGTCGTCTTGTGCATACTGCGATGCAGCTTGGCGATCTCGATCCGGGTCGCGACCCGAAGTGCCGCATCGAGATTGGAGAGCGGCTCGTCGAACAGGAAGACCTTGGGGTCGCGTACGATCGCGCGGCCGATCGCGACGCGCTGCCGCTGGCCACCGGAGAGCTGCCGGGGCAGTCGCTTGAGATAGGGTGTGAGCTGCAGCATCTCTGCCGCCGCTTCCACCCTCTTTTTGCAACTCTCCTTGTCCTTGCCCGCAAGCTGCATGCCGAAAGACATGTTCTCGAAGACCGTCATATGCGGGTAAAGCGCGTAGGACTGGAACACCATCGCAATGCCGCGCTTCGACGGCGTCAACTGGTTGACCACCTGCCCGTCGAAGGAAAGCGTGCCGCCCGTGATTTCCTCGAGCCCGGCAATCAAGCGCAGCAGCGTGGACTTGCCGCAGCCGGACGGTCCGACGAAGACCATGAACTCGCCGGCCCGGATATCCATGCTGACGCCCTTGATCACCTCGAAGGCGCCGAAGGACTTGCGCACGTTGCGCAATTGAAGCTCTGCCATGTTTTTCTCCCCTATCCTTTGACGCCGCCGGCCGTGAGCCCGGAAATGATCCGCCGCTGAAAGATCAAAACGAGGATCACCAGCGGCACGGTGACGATGATCGATGCGGCCATGATGTTGCCCCACGGAATTTCGTACTGGCTGTTGCCCGAAAGAAGCGCGATCGCGACCGGCACGGTGCGCTGGCTGTCTGAGGACGTGAAGGTCAGCGCAAACAGGAACTCGTTCCAGGCGGCGATGAAGGCGAGCAGGCCCGTCGTCACCAGCGCCGGCCACATCAGCGGCATGAACACCCGGGTGATGATCACCCAGGGTGTGGCGCCATCGACGATCGCCGCTTCCTCGATCTCGACCGGCAGATCCCGCATGAAGGTGGTGAGCACCCAGACCGTGAAGGGCAGCGTGAAGATCATGTAGGAAAAGATCAGCGCCAGCGGCGTGTTGAAAAGCCCGACCGAGCGGATGAGTTCGAACAGACCGGCAAGCACGGCGATCTGCGGAAACATCGACACCGACAGGATCGTCAGAAGCAAAAGCCCGCGTCCGCGAAACCGCACCCGTGCCAGCGCATAGGCAGCGGTGACCGCGAGCAGCAGCGACACCGCGACGACGACGGTTGCGACCAGCAGGGAGTTGGCGAGGTTGCGCAGGAAGCCACTGCTCGAGACGATCCCTGCGTAGTTCTCGAAGGAGATCTCAGTCGGCCAGTAATCGACCCGAAAGAGCGCGGTTCCGGATTTAAAGCTCGTCAGGACCGCGTAATAGAACGGGAAGACGGCCATGATGATAATGGCGGCGACGAGGGCATAGAACGCCGTGCGTCTGGTAAGAGTGGCGATCATCAGCGCTCTCCTTCGAGATTGACCCGGCCGAACCACATGTAGGCGACGGTGATCGCCGCAATGATCAGGAACAGCATCGTCGAGGCGGTGGCGCCATAGGCGAACTTGTCGAAGTCGAACAGGTTTTCGCGCGCCAGTACCGACATGGTCTTGGTCTGCGCATTGTTGGGCGTCAGCACATAGATGAGATCGAAGATGCGCAGCGCATCGAGCATGCGGAAGATCACAGCGACCATCAGAGCGGGCCGGATCAGGGGCAGCGTCAGCCGCCAGAAGACCTTGACGGGATGAACCCCGTCGATTTTGGCCGCCTCGTAGATATCCGACGGCACCATCTGCAGCCCGGCGAGGATCAGCAGCGCCATGAACGGTGTCGTCTTCCAGACGTCGACGATCAAAACCGCGACCATTGCGGTCTCCGGATTGGCCGTCCAGGCGATCTTCTGGCTGATCAGACCAAGGCCGAGCAGCAGGTCGTTGAGAATACCGAACTGGTCGTTGAGCATCCACGCCCACATCTTGGCGGAAACGATCGTCGGTATGGCCCAGGGGATCAGGATCGCCGCCCGGACCAGCCCGCGCCCCGGGAAATGGGCGTTCAGCACCAGCGCCACAACCAGTCCCAACACCGTCTCGATGGTGACGGACATCGCCGAGAATTTCAGCGTGTTCCAGACGGCGTTCCACCAGGCGGGATCGGCAAGCAGGCCGTTATAGACCGTGCGCCCGCTCTTCAGCGTGATCCAGCTCAGATAGTTCTTGAAACCGACGAACTCGGCACCCTCAAGGTTGGTCAGCGACGCATTGGTGAAGCTGAAATAGATGGTGCGCAGCAGCGGCCAGCCCGCCACCAACGCCAGCACCAGCAAGGTCGGCGCGAGAAAGACCCAGGCGGAACGAATGCGCTGGGCGTTGAGGTCGGAGCCGATTCTGGCACCACTCTCGAGTGTTCCAGGAGGCTCTGCTAGGGAAAGGTCGGTCATGTCTATACTCACCCTTGCCATTCGGCGCACGGCCGAGCGGTTGGCCTGAGAGGAACGGCGCCGCCAAGGCAATTCCAGGAAAAGTGTGAAACTGTTCTCTGTCCGGAATTTCCTGTAATCCAGCGCGCCGGAGTGGCTCGGTGTAGCGAGGGAAGGCCCTGAAGCACTTCCCTCGCCCCCGGGAGGATTACCAGCTGTCGCCCTTCATCTCCGTGAGTTCGACTTCGAGCAGTTCCAGGTTTTCTGCCGCCGTGCCGTTGCCGGACAGCGTGTTGTGAACGGCATTCCAGAACTTGGCGGAAACCTCGTTGTATTTGACCTTGGTGACCGCCGACGGCCGCGGCACGGCACTTTCGAAGATCGGCTTCCAGGCCGGCATGAACGGCTGTGCCTTGGCAATCTCCGCATCGTCGTAAAGAGCAGCAACGGTCGGAAGGTTGGAGAGCTGGATGGCCCGCTGCTTCTGCACCTCAGGCGATGCGAGGAACTTGACGAGCGTAATCGCCGCTTCCTGATAATCAGAATATTTAGAGACGGCAAGGTTCCAGCCACCGAGCGTGGAGGACGGTTGATCGCCATCAGTCGCCGTCGGCAGCGGCGTGACGGCGAACTTGCCCTTCACCGCGCTGTCGTCACCATTGCCGAGCGCGTAGGCATAGGGCCAGTTGCGCATGAAAACGGCGTTGCCGGTCTGCCAGACACCGCGCGATTCCTCTTCCTGATAGGCAAGCGCGCCTTGCGGCGAAATCGTGCCGATCCATCCCTTGATGCGGTCGATGGCTGCCGCCGCCTTCTCGTTGTTGATCGAGATTGTGCCGTCCGGCTCGACGATCTGGCCGCCACCTGAAGATTTGACCCATTCGAGCGCATTGCAGGTCAATCCTTCATAGGCGTTGCCCTGGAAGACGTAGCCCCAGAGGTCTGGCTGGCCGGCGGTGCGTTCCTTCTCCTGGATTTCTTTGGCGGTCGCCGCCAGTTCGTCCCAGGTCTTCGGCGGCGCCTTGCCGTATTTTTCCAAGAGGTCCTTGCGATAGTAGAGCGCCGGCGCATCGGTAAAGGCCGGCAGGGCCACCAGGCGGCCGTTGACGGTCTGCGAGGCAATGATCGACGGGAAGTGCTGACCGACGACATCCTTGGTCGCTTCCGTCAAGTCGACGAACTGGTCGGCGAGCTGCGGCGCCCAGACGACGTCGGTCTGGTAGACGTCGACGTCCTTGTTTCCGGCGGCAAGCCACAGACGGTACTGGCTGAACTGCTCGCTGCTCGACGGCGGCATGGTGACCAGGCTCACCTTGTGGCCGGTTTGCTTCTCGAAGACGTCGAGTTGCTCGCGGATGAAATTGACGTTCTTCCCGGTCGTGTTGGCCGCCAGCGAAAGCTCGGCGGCTAAGGCGGCATCGGCTGCGGCGATGGCCGTGCAAAAACTCAAGGCGCTGAGAATGGCTCTCATGTCGGTTGACTCCTCCTGGTTCCCCTATGCCGCTCGAAAACTCCTCAGTAATTCGAAAGCGGTTTGGTTGGAAAAAGCTGCCAGAAGCAGAAAAATCTGTCAACCCTTTCGAGAAACCCCCTGCAAATACATGGGTACTCAGAATTTTATTATTATGATTCAATATATTGCCGAGTGCATGATCGTTTATGATGGAGACAAGCGGCAAATATGGATTTACGCATGTTCGGTCAAAATTTAAAACGCTTTGGTTATTTGCTCGCGAGGAGATGCATGTGGGAACGCGCCGACAATTGGATTGTTACCGGCGGTGAAGGCGTATATTCCTGCAGGATAATGAGGGCTGAGGATACGAGTATCGCATGAAGCTAAGGGAGTTCGCGCAACAACTGGGCCTCTCGCCGACGACAGTCAGCCGTGCTCTGAGCGGCTATCCCGAGGTCAGCGAGAAAACGCGAACAAGGGTGGCCGAGGAAGCCGCCCGCCTCGGCTATCGTCCGAACATCAATGCTGTGCGGCTCGTCACCGGGCGCGCCGGCGCCATCGGCGTCGTCATGGGGCGGTCCGGCGAATTCCACTTCTCCGAGTTCATGAGTGGCATGGCGGAGAGATTGGGAACCCAGGACATCGACATCCTCGTCAGCCCAATGGACGAGAAAGCCACCAAGGGCGAGATCCAACTCTACAGCCGGCTGGCCGTAAGCGGCCGGGTGGACGCCGTGATTGTGCATTCGCCGGAACCGAATGATGAACGCATCACCTTGCTGCACAGGCTCGGCATGCCCTTCCTGGTCCATGGCCGTTCCGAAACCGACGTGCCCCATGCCTGGCTCGATATCGACAATGAGGGCGCCATTCACCGTGCAACATCACATCTGCTCGATCTCGGGCACAGACGCATCGCGATGATCAATGGGCGCGAGGGCCGAACGTTCTCGCTTCATCGCGACAAGGGATACAGAGATGCATTGCAACAGCGAGGCATCCCGTTTGACCCGCGTCTCGTCGCCCACGGCAACTTTACCGACGAGCTTGGCTTCCGCTTCGCACGTTCCTTCCTCGAGCAGACCCCCCGCCCGACGGCGTTCGTCGCCGGCTCAATGATGACGGCACTTGGAGTATACCGGGCAGCGCGCTCCATCGGGCTCGAAATCGGACGCGATATCTCCGTGATCGCCCATGACGACGTCTTTCCCTATCTGACACCCGAGACCATGGTCCCCTCGCTCTCCGCCACTCGTTCGTCCATGCGCGCCGCCGGCGCGCGCACCGCCGATCTCGTGCTGCAACTGCTCGCCGGCAGATCCGCATCCGAGATCCACGAACTCTGGCCGGTCGAGCTTATTCTTCGTGAATCGACCACGCCCCTCCGCCAAAGCTAACACGGAACGCTGGCCATCGGCTGCTACAGGCCGGGCTTCGGCAGCGTCTTCGAAGGCTACATCTTGCAATCTTCGGCTATCCCTCCGCGGTTCGACCAGGCAAGAAGGCCGCCGCCGAAACAACCATTCGCAAACCTGGGACCAGGACGTCCAAGGCTCAGTCTCGTCCCTGCGCCAGACGGCAGTTATGCCTCCTTTCTTGCCGAGCTCCGAGCGCTCCGCAACAAACGATCACCGTAATACAGACTGTCCCACCGCCCCTTAAGCCACCTCAACATAACAATGCCGGCGCTGCCCTCATAGCCAAAAGCGGGTGGTCTTAGGGGTCGCTCGCATGCCGCCGTGCGCATAGAGACGACCGGGGGCTTCCGGGTGACGAAGGAGGTGGAGTTCCTTGCCGGCCGCGGCGTAGGAATGGGGCGAGAATTGTTCGAGGCACTCGGGGACCCGGTTGGCGGCGTTTGCGGCCTTGACGCCGAACCAGTTCAGAGCGTCCTACGGGGAATAAGCCTCCGCGACGAGGAGGGCACCGCTCGGCTGAAGGGCCACGGTCAGCGTGATACCCCTCACCTTCCTGAGCTCGAAATTGCGGTTGGGAAGATCCAGCGTCCATTCCGACGCAAAGCCGATGCCAAGACCGGCCGCCCTGATTGTCAACAAATACGTTATAAATAGTACTCAGCATTGTCGACAATTACGTTGACAAACGCTGTCTGTGTGCGATGGTCCCGGTTAGCAGGCACGAGCTAGGGAGGAGCAGTGTTGATGCAAGGTCCTTGAAAGACCGTCGCGACAGCGTACGCTGGGCTTTTTGCGAGTGGCGCACACCCAACACGCTCCGCTGAGCCGATCGGCGTGCATCTTCTCACTCTATCCCCATTCCGCATCGAACGTTCCTCAACCACGTCGATGAAGGGTTGGCACGGGACAGCCTTAGATGGTGTTTGCGCTGACTATCGACTGGCGGCTTATCGACAACAAGATTTGGCGTTTCAAACTACGCAAGGTGGCGAGTTTGGCAACGATACGGATTTCAACGCTGACAACTTGATTACCTCGCTGGCTAAGGAGCTCGACCGCCAAAGCGTCTGGCGATCGAAACGGTGGCGCTCAGTTCAAGCACGCGCTGATCATGTTCCCGCTGTAGCGACAGCCGGTGGCCTCGGGCGATGACCGTCAGGATTGAGCAGATCGTGTCTGCGCCGATAACAAGCCGCGCCACTGGCTGACCCAGCGATCCGACATATCGGCTGCGAGCCGCCCGTGCCTTTTACGAAAAAGATTCCCGTCAAGGGGATAGGTGACCTCAACCAGGGAGAACTGCAGAATGCTCAAGAAACTGACCCTCGCGGCCGTCATGTCGGCTGCGCTTTCCGCGGCTGGTCACGCGGAAACGCTCAAATGGGGCGCCTCGCGCGACATCTATTCGCTCGACCCCTATTCTTATGGCGACAGCTACACGCTGTCTTTTCTCAATCACGTCTATGAGGGGCTTGTCCGCTTTGACGCCGAACTGAAGATCGAGCCGGCGCTGGCGATATCCTGGGAGACCGTATCGGATACGGTCTGGCGGTTCCATCTGCGCGAGGGCGTGAAGTTCCATGATGGCGCCGACTTCACCGCGGACGACGTGATCGCCTCTCTTACTCGGGTCAGCGATCCGGTGTCCCCGCTCCGCGGCAACCTTCCGGCCTACAAGTCGGCGAAGAAGGTCGACGACCACACTGTCGATATCGAACTGGTCGGACCCTCCCCGCTGCTGCTGAACGACCTGACGAATATCCATATTTTCGACGCTACCTGGCTCACCGACAACAACTCGCTGAAGCCGACGGATGTCGGCAAAAGGATCGAAGGCTACGCCACCTACCACACCAACGGCACTGGTCCGTTTGAGCTCGAGAGCCGCGCGCCCGACAGCAAAACCGTTCTCGTCAAGAACGCCGAGTGGTGGGACGAGTCGCAGTCCAACATCGATCGCATCGAGTTCACACCGATAATCTCCGCAGCGACGCGAGTAGCCGCGCTGTTGTCGGGCGAGATCAACTTCACCGAGAATGCGCCTGCACAGGATATTCCGCGCCTTGTCGCGCAGCCGGACCTGAAGGTCATGGAGCGCACCGACCTGCGCACCATCATGGTCGGTTTCAACCGCAAACCGAATCTGGCCAACGGCGTCGACAACAAGTTCAACGACCTGCGTGTCCGCCAGGCTGTCGCCCATGCGCTGGACAAGGACCTCATTCAGAAGCGGGTCATGCGCGGCAAGTCGAGGATCGCGGGGACGATCATTGCGCCTGAGATTCCCGGGTATGCCGAAGCACTGGACATGGTGGTGCCGTTCGATCCCGAATTGTCAAAAAAGCTGCTCGCCGAAGCCGGCGCCAGCGATCTCCCCTTCACCCTCGTCTGCACGAACGAGGCCTATGTCAACGAGGAGGAGCTTTGCCAGAGTATCGTCAACATGCTGAGCCGCGCCGGTTTCAAGCCACAGCTCGACATAGGCCCGACGGCTGCACAGGCGCCCAAGCGCACGGGGGGTCTATCTGATGTCTACCTCATCGGCTGGGCGAACGAGCCGATGCTCGACAGCTACTCGATCCTGCTCCAGATGATCGAGACGAGGAGCGATAAAGCGGGCGTCTTCAACTGGGGTGGCTGGAGCTATCCAGAGATTGATAGGCTGATCATCCAGGCATCGACCGAAATGGATCGAACGAAGCGGCTCGAATTGCAGACCAAGGCACTCCAGATGGTCAAGGACGAAATGATCATGTTGCCGTTGCACCAGCAGCCAATGGCCTGGGCGATGAGCAATGAGATCGACCGGGTCGCTCAGCTGGCGGACAACAAGCCGCGCCACTGGCTGACTCATTTCGCCGAGTAACCGCCGTGAGGAGCTGGAACGACAGGCGTTCCAGCTCCTGCCCAACTTGCGTTTTCAGCGCGTCCCAATCGCGGTCGTGGCGTCGCCAGCCTATTTCGAGCGGCATCCGCTTCCACAAACCCCGTATGGATCGTACGGCGGCTTCTGCCTTGAGCCCACTTCAGAATGTTAAACGTTAGGCAGATGTACGCGACAGGATTAAATGGCAAGATGAACGGCATTTTCACCAAGCTCTGTGCTCCCGATCACACCGCCGAGATACTGCCCATTTCCGAGGGCCTTCACGTCTTTACGGACGGCTCGTATGAACCGACCTCTGCCAAAGGCGGATGGGCATTCGTCGTCTATCGCAATGGCGCGGAAATAGCATCCGAGTTTGGCGGCGCCCGACCTTCCGCCGACAACACAATGGAGTTGACCGCGCTCTTCAAGGCAGCGCTGTGGGTCAACGGCAATGCCTCAGGCGAACGCGCAATCGTCTGGTCCGATTCCGTTTACGCGGTAAATGGCTGCAACAGCTGGCGCCAGATCTGGAAGAACAACGGCTGGAAAAAGATTGTCCCGAATGCGAAGGCCAGAAGCCGGACAATAGCCAATGCCGAGCTTTGGATGGCGATCGATCTTCAGCTGTCTCGCAATCCCCAACTGGCTGTCGCGTGGTGCAAGGGCCATTCCGGGCTCGTTGGCAACGAGCGTGCGGATACCCTTGCGGGACTTGCGCGCCAATCTGCCCGGTGCAGCGACCGTTGAAACCGTCAGTGTCTTTCGCCAATTCGGCGATGCCAATGACGGCATTGCCAGGACGGCCAGAGCGTTTCCGCGAAACGCTCTAACGCCATGTTTTACCCATTTCCGGACGGAAAACCGCTTCGCGCTTTTCCTGGAAATCCTCTAATGGCAGGCTTCCGGTGTGTGGGTCATCACAGCAGCCACGGCAGCAGTTGATCTCGTCGAGGACAGATGCACGAGCGTAATCCCCAGCTCGAGAAGAAGCTCGGCAGATTTGAGATCCTGCGTTCCGAGGTTGTCGGCATATCCGCGGATCGTACCTGCAACACACTTCGAGTTGGCGGCAAAACGGGCGTCGCCCAGGTCTTCGGCCTCTTCGGCGACAGCATCGAGCGCACCGGCGACCGTTTCGAGCATGCAGCACCGTTCGCGCATGCTCATGTCTTCAAGCGTTTTTGGGATCCCGACCATGTTATCTCCTTCGCGCCCGGCAGGATGAGCCGCGGCGCTGGTATCACGTTCGAATTCTGGTGTTGCACCTCATATGGAAATCGCAGCGGCTATAAGCAAATCATGCCGGCCATGCGGCTGCTGCATGGCACGCGCAGCAATTCAAAGTGCTACAGCGACCTTTGCGCGTCTAATAAGACGCGCGGCGCTGTGGGGCTGCAGCGGTGTGTGCCACCGCGCGTCAGGTTCCGCCAGGTTTCATCATCACGTGCGTGTGGTATGACGTCTCACGGCCCCAACGTTTTGGGGTCAATCATCAGATTGGGATGCGGTATCCGGCGAAGCAGAGACATGTTTGAATTGAGTGCTCATTTTACGCTGCGCGTGTTGGATCAGGCCGAAGACATCGGCAGCAGACCAGCCACGTCATCTTTGACGCTGGTTGAGTTTGAGTGAGCAACACCCTCTTGAAGTCCTGGTTGTTCGGCGTGGCGTTGTGGCTCGCTGCGGTCTCGGCATTTGCGCTCTATTCCGTCGAAGCGTCGCGGCAGCGGCTGACCGATGAACTGGCGGTGACGGGCCGGACCCTGCACCGCTTGATATCCCAGCGTGCCGCGCAGCACGACGCCCACATGACCAGCTTGATCGCATTAACCGGCGACACGGACCCCACACGATTGGACGCCACCCGGCAGGTGATGGAAAGTGTTGCGCGCTTCTATCCGCGCATCGCCTGGCTCGCGCTTGTTTCGCTCGATGACAAGGTCGGACAGCAAGGCGCCGCAACGGCACAAAGTGGCGGCGCACCTAAACTGTTGCTCGAAGTCCCCTCCGGCGGGGGCGAAGATCTTTCCCCGTTGCGCGACGCAATCACGCGACAACAGCGCGGCAAGGTCGGGGCCTATGTCGGCAGTAGTGGCCGGTATCTGCTGGCCAAGCGGGCACAGGCGCCTTCGAACACCGCGCTGGTGATTTCCATCGACGCGCGCCATCTGCTGGAGCAGGAGGAACAACCGCGATGGGCGCACGTCAGGCTTACGCTCAACGAGCAGCTGTTGCTCGACCTGCCGGCCGAGGATGCCGTCAGTGGCAACACATCTTTCGTCGTGCCCGCCCATTTCGAATCGACGATCGACAGTGAGAGCCAACGGATCTCGCTGTCACTCGACCGGCCAATGCCGACTGAGGCGCTCCTGCCTTTGAGACCGTTGATCGGCTTTGCGGCAATGGCCGGACTGGCGTCTTTCGCGCTGATGTTCGCATTGCGCCAGCGCGCCGCCGTCCAGAAATCCCAGAAGTCGACGCGAGAGGCCGAAGCCCGAGCGCTCTTGCAGGAGCGGCAGGCGCTGCTTGCTCATGCTTCGCGTGTCAACGCCATGGGCGAACTGGCGTCAGGCATAGCGCATGAACTGACGCAGCCCCTGACGGCGATGCTCAGCCGCAGCCAGGCAGCGCTCAGATTGGCCGGCACGGACAAGCCCGATATCGGGCTGATCTCGGAGGCACTTGAAGTCAATGTCCGCGAGGCGAAGCGTGCGGGCGAGATGTTGCGGCGGATGCGCGACTATGCCTCCAACCGTACACCGGAGCCTATCACCAGCGCGATCAACGGTATCGTTGCCGAAATCGCGGCCCTCACCGGCTCCGATCTTCAGCGACGCGGCATCCAGCTTAGCCTCGACCTGACGAAGGAGCCGCTTGCGGCCGACGTCGACCCGATTGAGCTGGAGCAGGTGCTGCACAATCTGATCCGCAACGCGGCCGACGCGCTGGAGGGCGCAGGGACCAAAGACGCGCAGGTCGAAATCGAGACACGAGCCATTTGCGACGAGGTAAAGATCATCGTGCGTGATAATGGACCGGGGATCGCCGCAAATGCTTTTCCCAAGCTGTTTCAACCGTTTTTTACGACCAAGCCCGATGGCATGGGCCTGGGGCTCTCGCTGTGTTCGACCCTGATCGAGCGCGTCGACGGCCGAATAGAAGCGGAAAATGCTGCAGATGGCGGGGCGTGGTTTACGATTACGCTGCCACGTGCGCAGGAACAGGAGCCGCAGTGAGCAAATACCGGGTCTATCTGATCGACGACGATGAGGCGGTACGGACAGCGATCGCCTTTCTGCTCAGCACCTATGGCATCAATGTCGAAACATTTGGCGATCCCCAGACTTTCCTGACGCATATCGATGAGGAGAAGCCGGGATGCCTTATCGTCGATCTGCGCATGCCCTTGGTTTCGGGGCTGCAACTGCACGCGAAACTGGCCGCGCGCGGCATTGATTGGCCGACGATCATGATCACCGGCCATGGCGACGTCGCAGCCTGTCGACGGGCGTTCAAGGCGGGTATCCAGGATTTCCTGACCAAACCGGTGGACGGCGAGGTGTTGGTGGAGGCGCTGCAGCAGGCATTCGCCAGCTTCGATGCACGGCTCGAAAAGCGCGAGGCACGACTGCAGCTCGCACGGCTGACCGAACGCGAGCGCGAGGTTCTCGATATGGTCGCCTTGGGTTGGGCAAGCAAGGAGATTGCGGCAGCGCTCAACATATCGGCACGAACCATCGATGCGCACCGGGCGAAGATAGCCGAGAAGCTTGGCACCAGTTCGGTGGCCGAGTTCGTGCGGCTAACGCTCGCGGATAAGGGACCGGCATAGGTTGTCCTACCTATGCCAGGTGGTGCCATCGCGGATTCTGCAGGCGGGGCCGATTGGATAGTTCTGGTTTCGGAAAAGCGAAACGCTTCCTCCGGAAAAAGGACAGGAACCACGCCATGATCAAGACCCTTCTCGCAACGGCTTCCGCGCTCGTCATCGTCAGCGGCACCGCCCAGGCCGAACTGCTGACCGAAAAGAATATCCCGTCGAACCTCGCCGTCGAGATCGCCACGAATGCGGTCCAGGCCTGCGCCGCCGACAAGCACAACGTGACGGCAGCAGTGGTCGATCGCGCGGGCGTGCTGCGCGCGCTCGTGCGCGCCGACAACGCCGGACCGCATACGGTTGAGGCGGCTCGCGCCAAGGCGTTCACGTCCGCATCCTCGCGCACACCGACCTCGAAAATGGCAGAGAACGTCGCCAAGAACCCGGCCGCAGCCGAGCTGGTCAACATCGAAGGCTTTCTCGTGCTCGCCGGTGGTGTACCGATCAAGGCCGGTGACGTCACGATCGGCGCAATCGGCGTGGGTGGCGCTCCTGGTGGCAATCTCGATGAGGCCTGCGCAGCGGCCGCGATCGAAAAGGCTGCCGGCCAGCTGAAGTAATTCAGAAGCATGTCGCGCAAAAAAGCCCAGCAGTTTTGCGCGACATGGAAAGACAAGGCGCAGAGCGCAGCGACTGAATTTTTGACATCGCGACGCGCTTAGGCGACCGCCGGTAGGACCCGCCCTTCCGGTGCGATCGGCGGCCTTTGCTCACACTCCTATGCATGGTCTCGGACAGGCTGGCATCGCTCGAACAGCGAAGCCGGCCTGGCCTGCCACTGTCTAGGCGCGGGTAACGGTCGCCATCCAATGCAGGGATCATCCCCCTGGGGTCCCGGCCGATAAATGCGGTCGCCATCAATCGGCCAACAGGTGCCACGCTCCGGAAAAGCACACCCGCCCAGACAAGCCTCGTCCTTCCGGTTTCACTAAGAAATTCGGCAAGCAAAGGCAGCGAGAAGAACGGCGGAACGCTTCCGCGATCACCGCTCCAGGCGACGGGCGCCAGCGGCCGTTAGCACAGAGACAGTCTTTGCGGCAGCAGCCTTGT
The DNA here is from genome assembly GCF_017488845.2 of Ensifer canadensis. Lineage (NCBI taxonomy): Bacteria > Pseudomonadati > Pseudomonadota > Alphaproteobacteria > Hyphomicrobiales > Rhizobiaceae > Ensifer > Ensifer canadensis. The sequence goes on along the minus strand of NZ_CP083371.1, from coordinate 156,782 downwards.
CTCATAGAAACGGCAGAGCAAGCGTGCGCTGGTTTATCGATGCCCGGGCAACAGAACGGTGTTGCAACTCAGCAACATATCTCACATCAATATTTGCAATTCGAAATTGCGACTTGCGGAGAGAATACTCTCATGCGACGTTGCATTGTCGGCAACCCACACTATAGGAGGCGTGAGATGACATATACTCTCTTTAATATGCGCACTTCTGGTGGATTCGTTGCTGTGCTCGGGATGCATCTCGCATCCTGCGTCGACCCATCGGGTTCACGAAGCGCCTAAACGCTGACCTTCGACGGCTCGGCATTTCCCAACTGACCTAACGCTACCGGCCCACCGCGAGACCATTCGCGTCCAAGCCCAAATCAACTTTTAGAGGACCCGATCGCGTCGCAGCATCGGGATGAACACATGCGTGAAACATCATTTCCGGTTGTCGGCACCCTGCCGGCAGCCCTCGACGAACTATGCCGTACATTTGGCATCTGGAGAACAACAGCCGGCCTCGTCAGGGCAGCCTGGCGGCATCACCGACTGGTCAACCAGACAACCGGCCTCTCCAACCGGATGCGCCGCGATATCGGGCTTCCCGAAGTCGACGAACCGCCCGACGACCCCTGGATCGCTGCGTGGGGATCACCTCGGTGGGCCCCCACGGTTCTGATCAACTGAGGTGGAAGGCAACCGCCAAGCCCGACGGGCAAGACGGTTGTCGCCATAGCGCAACACGGGCACGATGCAAGTCGTGCCCGTGACCTTCCGCGTGGACGGCGACGAAGACATCATAGCCGCAAACAAGCCATCAGGCTCACGCTGGAACCGGCCCATCAACGGGTGGCGCCATCAGCCCCACGTCAGTGGATCGAGACGCAGGTAGAAATCGAGACGCGCACGATCGGGTGCTACAATTCCCAATGTATCAAACAGGATGGCAAAAGCCCGCTGCTCCTGATCCGGACTCGTCCAGCTTTCACGGGCGTTGGCTGTCATCAGCGCCAGATCGGCGTAGCGGTCCGCCGTTCCGAGACGACCGAGATCGATCATGCCGCTGCAGCGAAGGGTTCGAGGGTCGATCATGAAGTTCGGCATGCACGGATCACCGTGACAGACGACCCTGTCACCCGTTTCCTGCTCGAGGCGAACCGCAAGTTCGCGCTCCACGCGCGCCAAAAGGTCGTGGGCGGGTGTCTCCTGATCATCGACCGCAAGAAAATCGGCGTTCACGGCATCCCGGGCCACCACGTCCGCGGCGCGCGCGAACATGGGCGCCAGACCGCGGTCGAATGGGCATTGGCCGGCATCGAGCGCGTGGAGAGAGCCGAGTTGCCAGGCCATGGACGGCCAGGCCTCGAGTAGGTCGGCAGCCGAAAGATCCACTGCCGGGATGCCTTCGATTGCAGAAATGATCAGGCAGGCACCTTCGTCGGCAATGTGCCAATCAGTCACTTCAGGCGTCAGGATGCCTTTGCCCTGCAGCCACAGGAGCCGATCGCGCTCTCCGGAAAGCTCGGCCGACCGGGCCGCCGTCGCGACCTTGGCATAGGCTCGTCCGTCGCTGCGCTGATAGACGAAATCTCCGGACTCTCCCGTGACGACCGGCACCCATTCGAAGGGCGAACGCCCGAAAAATTCATGTGACAAACTCAATGCGAAGACTCCCGCGACCTCAAAAGTCGCTTGTGTTAGCTGGGTACCGCCAGCAAAGATTGCAACATCGTAGATCCGACAGATTAGACGCCGTCTGCTGCCTCATGCCCGGCCGCGCCGATCACCGATGGTGGCGTTCCACAGAACGCTGGCCGATGCTCGATCAAACTGACGCCGGCAACGCCGCGCACTTCCAGCACAGGACAGAGGGTAAAATGAACCAGGCGCTCGCACTCATCGCTATTGTTGTTCGAGACTATGACGAAGCGATCGATTTCTATGTGAACAAGCTGAAGTTCGCCTTGGTCGAGGACAGCTATCAACCGGAACAGGACAAGCGCTGGGTCGTCGTCAAACCGGTCGGCGACGGCAGCACCTCCTTGCTACTCGCCCGCGCTTCCAGTCCCCACCAGGAAAACTATATCGGCGACCAGGCGGGTGGCCGCGTCTTTCTCTTCCTGCGGACCGATGACTTTGTGCGCGACTACGCCGATCTGGTGGCACGCGGCGTCGAATTCGTCAGGGAACCCAAGGATGCACCCTACGGGACCGTCGCGGTCTTCAAGGATCTCTACGGCAACCTTTGGGATCTTGTGCAGTTTACGGATGGCAGGCCCTGAGGCCCTCGAGCACGAAGGGTTCCAACGCCACGGACTTCCGCAAGGTTTGCCGCTGTACCTAACGTCGACGACGTCAGAACCGGGCTTGACTACCCATAGCTCGGCGGTTATTGATCCAATCCATAGCCAACGAGTTATTGAATTGTGACGCCACAGCCGCACGAGATCCTGTTCAAAACCCTTGCCGATCCGACGCGACGGGCGCTCTTTGAGCGGCTGTGCCGCGACGGCGACCAGACGGTCGGGGCACTTACGGCGCACGCCGGGATATCGCAGCCTGCCGTTTCCAAACATCTCGGGATCCTGAAGCGCGCCGGCCTGGTGCAAGATCGGCACGAAGGCCGCCTGACCCACTATAGCGCGCAGCACGGCGCGCTTGACCCGTTGATCGGCTGGGCAAACCAGATGGCCGGGTTCTGGCACAACCGCTTCGACGACCTCGAAGACTTGCTCAAAAGGATGGACCAATGACCGAAACATCAACCGAAACGCTCACCGTCATCGTCGAACGGGAGGTACCCTATCCGGCGGAGAAGATCTGGCGCGCGCTCACCCAGCCTCACCTGATCGAGGAGTGGCTGATGAAGAACAATTTCAAGCCAGACCGTGGGCACCGCTTCAATCTGACTGCCGACTGGGGCGCCGTCGACTGTCAGGTGCAGGCGGTCGAACCCAACAAATCGCTATCCTATAGCTGGGACACCAAGGATCTGAAGAGCCTCGTGACCTGGACGCTCACCCCGACGGGCGCCGGTACCCGGCTGCGCATGGAGCAGTCCGGTTTCCGGCCAGATCAGCAGCCGTACTATCAGGGTGCAACGGCCGGATGGCCGAGATTCCTTTCGGCGCTCGAGGCGGTCCTGGGCCGGATGGACTGAAGACCAACCCTTTCTTTGAGTTCGCGCCACGCGGATCGCCCGATCCGTTGCGGCTGGTATTGTGAGGAGGTGCCAATGAACTGGAACAACTGGATTCGTCAAATTCACCGCTGGACGTCGCTTGTCTTCGCAGTGGTGGTCGCCGCCATCTTCATCGCCTTGGGCGTAGGCAAGCAGCCCGCCGAATGGGTCTATTTCCTACCCCTGTTCCCACTCGCCATTCTCGTGCCCACCGGTCTCCACATGTTCGTGCTGCCTTACCTTAGCGGGCGACGCACCGCCGGATAGGAGAAAGCGCGATGGCCAGCAAGACATCCAAGAAGCCGGCGGCGGCAAAGGCAGACAAACCACGCGCCGCGGCACCGGCTCAGGCCGGCGACGTGCCCCTGCTGTCCGGTGGCAACCCGCAGATCGCCAAGGGCTATGGCGACGCCCCCGTCCAGGCCTATATCACCGCGATGCCGGGCTGGAAGAGCGATGTCGGCCGGCGCCTCGACGCGCTGATCGAACGCACAGTCCCCGGCGTCTACAAGGCCGTCAAATGGAACTCTCCGCTCTATGGCATTGAGGGTGAGGGCTGGTTCCTCGGCATCCATGTCTTCACGAAGTACGTCAAGGTGGCGTTCTTCCGCGGCTCGTCTCTCAATCCGATGCCGCCCGGCCAGTCGAAGCACAAGGAGGTTCGCTACCTCGACATTCGCGAAGACGACCAACTCGATGAAGAGCAGTTCACCGACTGGGTAGGGCAAGCCAGCCAACTGCCCGGCGAACGCATGTGACGGCCATGAGGCTGCGTGGCCCGACTCCGCCGATCTTCGGCAGTTCACCGCGCGCGTTAAAGGTTCATTAAGCATAGCTTGAATCGGGCCGCCCGATGCACTTGGGGACGCGCACAGCTTCACCTAAGTACACGCTCCTCACCCGATGCTGGGTGATTGAATGGAGTGACATGATGTCAATGGAAAATGAGGCAGCCGCCCAGGCGCTGGCGCTCGACCGTTCGGTCAGCGATGCCGAAATCAGTATCGCCATCTCCCACGCACAGAACGCGATCGAGGCCGCGGGCGAGACCCAGTCTCCGGGGCTTCGCCGCGCGATGCAGGTCAAGGATGCACTCGAAGGCGCTCTGCGTATCCGCGGTCGGACCACCGGCCGGCCGGTGAACGGATGAATTCCGTAGGTCCCATCCACGGCGGTCCGTTCAAGATCACCGCGCGCGCCCGATAGGTTCCGCACCGCCAAACAGGATTCACGATGCAGCTGATGTCCATGCCGGTTGTCGCCGGCATATCCCTGGGCGTTGCGATCATCACGATCTTCTCCCAAAAGCACCGTGGCAAAGCCGCCGGCGAAAGGGCGCTCGTCTCCCTCGGAAGCTTTCTCGCGAGCCTTCTTGTGCTGTTCATTCTCAACTTCGCGATCTTCTGCGTCCAGCAATCCTAATGCACGTCCGATCGAATCTGTTGAGCGATGCCGGCCGTATCATGTCGCGCAAAGACATGTGCGGCGACACCAGCGCCGCAAACAGCCCTGATGGCGTCCCGTCAACGTCGCGCGCCAAGGCCACGAGGCCACTTGGCCCGTTGACACGGATGTTATGCAGCACCGCGCTTTACGGTTTCCTTATTCCCAAACTCCCTCTTCCCAAGCGATTTTCTATGCACGCTTGGGCTAAGTGTTGCCGCGCCCCGACGCGTGATCAGTCGGTGCGCCAATGAAATATCGGCCGAGGCAGCGCTCGAACGCCACTGCCATGCTTGCGCCGCTTTCGGGTGGCTTGAGACGCCGGCCCCCTTTCCTTTGCGGCGTCACGGCCAGCAGCGATGCCTCAAGGAGCAAACGACAGATCCTATGACGAGTATCAGACGATGAAGATGAGAAACGCATTCAGGCTTGCGCCAAAACAGAGCCGGAGATTGCCCACCGAGTATTTCATTCTGGCGAATGTGCGTTTCGAAGGGCAGGTCGTCGGATACCTCGCCGGACGGCCAATCCGCGAAATAGCGACCGACGGCGGCGGGCTTCGATACCAGTTCGTCGGCGTCGCCGCGCGCAACGTTGCCGGAGGTCCGGACGTACAGTCGCTGCGCAAGGGCGAATGGATCGTTCAACCGGGGCTGGTCTATGCCAGTATCGGCGACGACGTCGTCGCTTCTGCAGACCGCGCCGCCTGACACCGGTCGAAGTGTCGGGGAAGCTATCGAATAGGACCGCAATGTCTATGTAATCTTGGCAGATTAGCTCCGGGGTAGACAATTCGAACCCGGGATCGAACATGCCCTTTTGCAAAGCGCGCGGCACCTTCGCCGCCATCGCTATCACCGCAGCCCTCATTCTGACCGGCTGCGCCTCCACCGTGATGAAGAACTATATCGGCCAGCCGGTGGAATCGGTCGTCATCGACTACGGACCGCCGACCGCCGTTCTTGACCTCGGATGGGATCAGCGCGCCTACCAATGGCGCAAGATCTCCACCAACGTCGTTTCCGGCTCGACGAGCGGTGAGATTCGCGACACGCGGCGCGGCCAGCGCTATGAAGAGACCGTAACGCCGGGCTATGTCGAGGAGCAGGAGTGCTTCTATACATTCTACGCCCGACAGCAGGGCGGCCGCTGGTATGTGACGAACTTCCGTCAACCGAAGCTCGAATGCGAGTGAGCGCTTCAACTCGCCCCGATTTGAGAAATGATGCATTCGATACCGCGGCTCCGGCGCTTTCGGAACCGCATTCAGGAGAGATCGGCATGCGCATCCTGCTGCTAGAGGACGAGCCCGAAATGGCGTCGGCCCTGAAGGCCGCGCTCGAGCGTCGGCAGGTGATCGTCGATCATGTTTCGACGCTCGCCGACGCAGAGGCCGTGGTCGAGCTCTGGTCGTATGACGTGATCGTGCTCGACCGTCGCCTTCCCGACGGCGAAGGCCTCAGCCTTATTCCGAAGCTGCGCGCGCTGCGCGTCGAAGCACCCATCATGATGTTGACGGCGCTCGGCGCCATCAACGACCGCGTCGCAGGTCTCGATGGCGGTGCCGACGACTATCTCGCCAAACCGTTTGCGGTCGAGGAACTGATGGCGCGCCTTCGTGCACTTGGTCGCCGTCCCGTCACGCTCAAGTCCGACCAGATCATGGTTGGCCGCTTGACCTACGATTTCCGCCATCGCGAAGCGGTCGTCGACGACAAGCCGCTCGACCTTCTGCGGCGGGAAAGGCTGGCGTTGGAGGCGCTTATGCGCCGCCCGGGCCGCACGGTCCTGCGCGCAACGCTGGAAGATTCCGTCTATGCCATGGAAGACGAGATCGATTCCAACGCGCTCGATTCCCACCTTTCGCGGCTGAGACGAAAGCTCGAAGAGGTCGCTGCCGGCGTCGAGATCAGGGCAATCCGCAACCTCGGCTATCTCCTGCGCGCAACGGCATGAGAAAACCTCGCTCGCTTCAATGGGTCCTGGTGCGCCGCCTGATCCTGCTGCAGGCGGCAACGTTCGTCGCCTTCATCGCCCTGCTGGCTGCGATCCTGACGATCGCCCAGCCTCGGCTGATCATCGACAACGAGGCGGCCATCAAGCACCTGTCCGAGGCGGTGGCGCACGACAAGAGCGGCGGCCTCATTGTGCGCGACACCGAGGAGCTTCGTGCGTTCCGGGAAGACTTCCCCAATCTCTGGTTCATCATCCGCGATGCCGACGGGCATGTGGTCGAGCAAGGCAGCATTCCGGCCGCCTATGAAGCGGCTGGTGGAGAGTTGTTGAAGAATATCGGCCGCGCGACGCTGCGGTTCGATCAGGGCGACCTTCGACCGGAAGCCGCCCTTGCCAATGTCGACACCGATGTCGGCCGAGTGCAGATCCTTGCCTCCTCGATCTCGTCGCGCGACGAGAACGATGGGCTCGAAGTCGAGATCAACGTGAACGCCGAGATGGCAAAGGATGCCAATGGCAATCCGGACTGGCTTCGCGTGCTGCCGGTCCTGGCGCTGCTTATCCTTTGCCTGCTGCTGCCGATCATCCTGGTGATGGGCGTCGCCACGTTGGTCACCACGCCGGCCGTTGTGCGCCGCTCGCTTGCCGGTCTCGTTGCGACAGCGGATCAGGCCGGGCGGATCGATATCGACAATCGCGCGGTGCAGCTCGAAACCGCCCAGGTGCCGACGGAAATCGCGCCGATGGTGCATGCCTTCAACAACGCGCTTTCTCGTCTGGACGAGGGTTACGACCAACGCAATCGGTTCCTGACAGACGCGGCCCATGAATTGCGCACGCCGATCGCCATCCTTCGCACCCGCGCCGAATTGCTGCAGGAAGATCCGCAGAGTGCGCGGCTGAGGAAAGATATCGAGCGGCTGTCGCATCTGGCCCAACAGCTTCTGGAACGCCAGGTACTTGAGCACGGCAGCGGCACCCGCGAGGTCGTCGACCTTGTGGCGCTCGCCAAAACGTTGGCCGCCGACTTCGCGCCGCTCGCCTTCGAGGCCGGCTACGAACTGGCCTTCGAGACGAATGCGACGCGGCCGGTGCCGGTCAGCATTCATGTTCAGCAAATCGAGCAGGCGGTCGCCAATCTCCTGCGCAACGCCGTCGAGCATGGCGCCAATTGCGGAACGATCACTGTACTGGTCGACGCCCGCGGCGGGATCGAGATCCATGACGAGGGTCCCGGTATTCCCGAGGACGAGCGAGACCGCGTCTTCGAACCCTTCTACCGCCTGCGCCCGCGTTCGAGCGGCGCTGGCCTCGGGCTCAATCTGGCCCGCGAAATCGCCCGGCTGCATGGCGGTCGTATCGATATCCTCTACGGTTCGTGGTCCGGCGCGCGGATCAGGCTGCAATTGCCGGTGGTCGACGGGCATCACCTCGCGGCGCTTTCGACCACCTCCGCCTGAACAGCACCGGGCGGAAGTCGGTCGGTCGAACAAGGCGTCAACGGCTTTGCAACTTTTCAGATCACTTTTCGCCTTAGCCCTTATCAACGGTCGGCCGATGGTCCACATATGTCTCGGCGTTTCGAGGTCAGCGTTCTCCGGAGCTTCCGCTTCGAGAGCAGCAAGGCCGTCAGAACAGAGTGGAGAATTGCGATGCAGACTTCATCCGAGGCAATGGCCGGACCGCTGCACGACAGCGGCGCCCGTCCCATCGACAGCAAGGGAATTCTCGACTGGCTGATCATGGAGACCCGTGACCAACGCTTCATCGACAATATTTTCGTGGATCTGTGCGAACGACTGGTCCAGGCCGGCGTTCCGCTCGCGCGGGCCACCCTGCATTTCCGGATCCATCACCCGCAGTGGCTCGGCGCCCGCATCCTTTGGCGCAAGGGCCTGACGGAGGCGGATATCCGCATGTTCGATTATGGTGTCGAAGACACGACGCAGTATCTCAACAGCCCGCTCTATGCCGTCAACAACGGCGCCAGCCAGGTTCGCAAGAATCTCGAGGCGGCAACCGACGATGAGGTGCCGAACTCGCTCTATGAAGAACTCCGTGCCGACGGCTTCACCGACTACGTCGCCTTGCCGCTGGAACACACGCTCGGCAAGCGCCACGTGGTGACCTTCGCCAGTGATCGCGAGGGCGGCTTCGAGACTGTTCATCTCGAGGTTCTCACCAGTCTGTTGCCGGTTCTGGCCCTTGTCAGCGAAATCCGGCTGAAGAACCGGATGGCGCGAACGTTGCTGGAAACCTATGTCGGGCCGCATGCAAGCGAGCAGATCCTTGCCGGTGCGACGACACGGGGGAGCGGCGTGACCGTCAACGCCGCGATCCTGATCTGCGACCTTCGCGACTTCACCAAACTATCCGACCTCTGGCCGCGCGATGATGTGATCGAGTTACTCAACGGTTATTTCGATGCCATGTCCGAGCCGATCGAGCGGCATGGTGGCGAGATCCTGAAATTCATGGGCGATGGCCTGCTGGCGATCTTCCCGCTTAGCAATCCGCGGGCCTGCGAAAACCTGCTGCAGGCAATCGGCGAGGCGGAGGTCGCGATCGCTACCCTGAACCAGGAAAATCTGGCAAGGGGGCGCGAGGCCCTCGGCTACGGCATCGGGGTTAACGTCGGCGATGTGATGTACGGCAACATCGGCTCACGCCGTCGGCTCGATTTCACGGTGATCGGACCGGCCGTCAATATCGCTTCACGCCTCGAGAACCTGACAAAGCAGGCGAAGCGCCCGGTGCTACTGTCACGCGCCTTCGTCGAATTGGCGGGACGCACGCGCGACATGGAGCATTTGGGCGCCTTTCCCGTGAAGGGCCTCGACGATCCAATCGACGTCTTCGCATTTTCGTCCAGCACCGCTCAAGCGGCGGAATGATCGGTGCAGCGTCTCGATTTTTGGTAATCGGACGGGCGCGGCCGTTTACGGCAACCGCTCGCCGACCCAACGCGCGACGGTCTGCGCCATCGTTTTCAGATGATCTGCAGCAGAATAGCCGGAGATCGTCTTGCGCGGCTTGAGATCGTGGTCGCCATCTTCGAGCCACAGGATTTCTATGGCACCGGACAGGGGATATCCGGGGACCTCGTCGCGCGTGCCGAATTCATCGCGCGTGCCCTGGCAGATCAGCGTCGGCGTCTTCAACTCTTCGAGGTGTTTGGTGCGCAACTGATCGGGCTTTGCTGGCGGGTGGAAGGGATAGCCGAGGCAAAGCAGGCCGATGATTTTGCCTTCGGCATAGAGCTCGTCGGCAATCATGCTGGCGACGCGCCCACCCATCGATTTGCCGCCGATCAGCAACGGGCCGGCTGCACCAAGGGCCACTACCGCGGCCCTGAACTCCGGATTGAGCGTCTCGGCACGCGGCGGCGGTTTGCGGCCGCCTGACCGACGCACCGCCATGTAGTCGAATTCGAACCGCGCCACACGAAAGCCTTCGGCAGCCAGCGCTTTGGCGGAAGCAGTCATAGAAGCCGAATCCATCGGCGCACCGGCGCCATGCGCCAGCAAGATGGTCACGGGTGCATTCTCTGGCCCATCAAACAACATGGTCTTTTCCATCTCGACACCATCCGGCGTACCCGCCAATGAAATACTGACTTTTATGCTGCGCCAGCGTCTTTTGGTCGACGCGGCTCGTGGGTCAACGTGTTTCTACTGCATGTTTCCATAAATCCTATCCGCTTTAAGGATAAAAACATGCACCAATTGAAAGCGCTACAGCGCCGTGAGCCAGGGGTGCAGCGTACCATAACGATTGCCGCAACCAGTCGCGCTGCAACGCGCTCAATAGCGGTAGGCAGGCCTCGAAATCGAACTCGTCTTTTTGTCGGGGCGTTTTTGCCTTGTAGAACAACTGGACCTCAACAGCGAGGAACGGTGGATTCCCGCCCGCCGCCATCGCGCTGATCGGCCGGGTCACCAGAGGATTTCGGCGCGAACGCCAGCTTTCCCCATTAACCAGACATCGTTTACCGTTTTCGGCAGGCTTTCCGTTTCGCTCCACCGGCGCAAATGCCCCGGCGGATCCGCAGCCCAGCAATCCCATTGCCGAAGAAAGGAACGAACGTGCGCGCTGTCTCTCTGCAGCACGAGGATATCGATGTCGCCGTGACTGCGAAAAGGGCGACCGACGAAATGCTCGATCGCATACCCACCAGCGATCCACCAGGGAAAGGGTGCGGGCGCGAAGAGTACCGCGATGTCTTCGGGCAACAGCGGCTCCCACGGTTTTTCATGTTCCTTCATCCGCAGATCATTCCCGTCTTGCTATTCTGGCCGCTGTGACACTGAACGAAACTTTCTTCGTGACTTGCCTGTTAAAGAACAGTTGAAAGCCGTTCAGGTGCTCAGATGTCCGGCAAGATCGATGCCTTTTCCCGATTTGCCAATGCCGTTTCGAAACAGTCCGGCAAGCCAGGCACATTCGCATTCGCAGTCGGTGCCGTTCTCCTGTGGGCGGCCACAGGTCCGATCTTCGATTTTTCCGAGACCTGGCAATTGGTGGTGAACACGGCGACGACGATCCTTACATTCCTGATGGTCTTCGTCCTTCAGAACTCTCAGAACCGCGACAGCGCCGCCCTTCAGGCCAAACTCGACGAACTGATCCTGACCAGCTCGGCCGAAAACGAATTGAGGAACATGAGCTGGAACGACTGACGGAACTCCTGAAGCAGCATGCGCGAGATGCGCGCGATCACGCGCTTCACCAGAAAATTTCAAATGCCGTCGGCAAGAAACGCAAACGGCGAGCCGACCCAGCGGCGTGAGACAGCGCGTCGTGTCGCGGCAACCGTGCGGCGCTCGATCTAACCGAGCGGGCTCGGCGCAAATTGCGCCACCAATTCATGTCGATCACCCGGATAAGTCAATCGCACATGGGTGACCGGGGCGCGACCGCTCCAGGTGCGCCGCTCGATGACGAGACAAGCGGCGCCTGTCGAAATGTCGAGCGCCTGCGCCGCGTTGCGTCCTGCCGCCACGGCCCGGATGCGATGTTCGGCCGTACTCCACGGCACCTTTCCGAGCAGCCAGGAACCGGGCGCTGACGTCTCGAAAAGCTCTGTCTCGGCTTCGGGAACAGCCGCCAGGCTGATAAGCCGCTCCTCGAAACAGAAGGGGCGACCGCCGGCGAAATGCCGGCAACTCACTTCGAGCAGTCTTGCAGACGGCGGCAGGTCGAGCCGACCGGCATCGCTGCCCTCGGCCTTGCGGATGCTGCGTTCATCCAGCTGAAAACTGTAATCCAGTCCAAGGGACTGAACCTCCAGTTTCACATCGTGGATTTCCATCACCGCCGACTGCACATGCGGGAAAGTGACGTAGCTCCCCGACTTGCGCCGCCGCTCGATCAGTCCGCGTTTGACCAGTTCGGTCAGCGCCTTGTTCACGGTCATGCGCGAACAGCCATATTGCTCGGTCAATTCATGCTCGAACGGGATGCGATGTCCAGGTGGCCACGCGCCGGAAAGAATGTAACCTTCCACATCCCCGAGGATTCTCTGGTGCAACGAAAGCGACTGGGGCTGGTTGCCCACTTCGTCGGCTGGCTGATCGCTCGGAATGTCGGCACCCTCAATGGTTTGCTATTGCCGGCAAGCTTAAACATTTCCCGGCGCCGCGACAGCCCTCCCCTCGCCCTTTCCCGCTTTTTCGCCAAAGCTTCCTCGGCCCTCGGGTTACGCGACGGGTGGCTGCAGCTTATGTAAGCGGCGCACGCACTTCCAACCGCGGACGCAAATCCTCGCGACACAGCTAACGGCAGCACCAATGACGCTTGCCGAGATCAGCCTCACTTCGGCGGCGTCCACCCCAAGCTGGGCGATAACTGCCCCGCGGCTCGCCCATTCCGGCGCCGGCCCCCACCATACTAACTTATTGTAATTTATGGATTTATTTCCGAGCTCAACATTATTCTGAAGTCGAGCGTTCATCCGTTGCCGCCGAGTTGGCTCAATATCGCTCTTCGACAAGAAGAGCGCGGGCGGTTGACAGCTGTCAACGTTGACGGCCAATCATTTTGGGCGCGTCATAAGCTCCCTGTTTCGCAACGAGGAGACGCAATCAAAAGAAGGTCCAGCGGCAAAGCGGCGTTCGGGCCGGACCCTGTGCGACGGCTGCATTGGCCACCGCACATTTTGGGCAACCAGGGTCGTATCAATAAAACAGATGCCAGGGCGTCAGGAAGGCGCGGGCCCATTCCTGATCGCGCTCGCGCTCACGATCGTCAGCCGGTTCGTGTGGCGTCAATTCAATGCGCGGCTTTACCGACTGCACGACGGCCTTCGGCGCTGGCGGCTCGAGGTAACCAAGTGTCATCCCGCCGAGATAGAACATGCTGCATCCCTTCCAGTCCACCTGACATCATCGTCATCGCACCACGATCTTGCCACAATTCAACTCGCTGTCAATAGTCGACTAAATCCATATTTAATAGCCACAGTTTGCGATGGAGCATCAAGGCAGCGTTCTTCTCCCCCTCGGCTGCAAAACAGGTGCGCGCGCCGTTCGCGGGGAGCTGTAGTTGCTGGTTGGAATCGGGCCGACATGTTAACAACCTGGTCGGCCGTCGCACGAGTTGTCCGCGGACAACTGGCCCATTGCGCGCCCTCCGTTGCTTGAACCGGCAACACGGCCATTCGGCTATCCATTTGTACATTCAGGCCGAATCGGATCATAGTGCATCTGCGCATATTGCCTCGATATGACAATATTTGCGCAGTTTTTGGAGAACTCGATGTTGCAGCAGAAAATCCACGGCCTCGATGTACAGGAGCATTTGCCAACGCTCCTGGCTGCCGATGCCATGGAACTTGCGCACCAACTCCAGCAGCATCAGAAGAAAATCTTCCCGCCGCAAGCGCAAAAGACGTTGCGACTTTTCAGTCCGGCCGAGGCGGCCGCCTTTATCGGGATCGCCGAAGGCTACCTGCGCCAGATCGCCTCGGAGGGCCATGGGCCCGAGCCGTTGCCGAATGGACGCCGCATGTATGCGATCTCGGATATCGAGCGCATTCGACGTGTTCTCGACGAAGGTGGCAAGTCGGGAAAATACATTCCGCATCGCCGCGGCGACGAGCGGCTGCAGGTCATCTCGGTCATGAACTTCAAGGGCGGATCGGCGAAGACGACGACCTCGGCGCATCTTGCGCAATACCTCGCACTTCGCGGTTATCGCACGCTGGCGATCGATCTTGATCCGCAGGCTTCACTTTCGGCCCTGTTCGGTCACCAGCCGGAACTGGACGTTGGCGAGGCGGAAACGATCTATGGCGCCATTCGCTATGAGAACCCTCGCCCGATCGCAGAGATTGTCCGTTCCACCCATTTGCCCAATCTGCATTTGATCCCCGGCAACCTCGAACTGATGGAATTCGAGCACGAAACGCCGAAGGCCATGACCAGCGGTTCGGCGGAAACCATGTTCTTTGCGCGTATCGGCGACGTGCTGGCCGATATCGAGAGCTTTTACGACATCGTCATCATCGATTGCCCGCCGCAGCTTGGCTTTCTCACCATGTCGGCGCTGTGCGCGGCGACATCGGTGCTGATCACCGTGCACCCGCAGATGCTCGATGTCATGTCCATGTCCCAGTTTCTCTCGATGACCAGCGAATTGATGCGCGTCGTCGAGAACGCCGGCGGCCGGACCAGCTATGACTGGATGCGCTACCTCGTCACCCGGTTTGAGCCCAATGACGGTCCGCAAAGCCAGATGACCGGTTTCATGCGCTCCATTTTCGGCAACCGCATGCTGCACAACGCCATGGTCAAATCGACGGCCGTATCCGACGCCGGCGTGACCAAGCAAACACTCTACGAGGTGGAACGCTCGCAGTTTGTCCGCGGCACCTATGACCGCGCGATGGATTCCCTGACGCTCGTCAATGGCGAGATCGAGGACCTCCTGCGCAAGGTGTGGGGAAGGAAGTAACCCATGGCCCGCAAGAACCTGATCGGTGTTTCAGACAGTCATGCTGCAGATGGCGAGGATAATCGTCCGCTGGCCGGACGGCCGATCATCGGCCTCGATCCCGGCCAGCGACCACGCGGCCCGATCGGCGGCATCACCCGGTCTCTGTCGAACATCACGCAGAAGGTGGAGCGAGCTCAAGAACTTGAACGCCAGCTTGCAGAAGGCCTGGCGGTGATAGAGCTCGACCCGGATCTGGTTGACGTTTCCTTCGTCGTCGATCGCCTCGGCGTCGCGGCCGATGTCGAACGCTCGCTGCTCGAACAGATCCGGGATCACGGACAACAGGTGCCGATCCTCGTGCGCCCGCATCCCAACGAGGACGGGCGTTATCAGGTCGCTTACGGCCATCGTCGTCTTGCCGCCACGCGTGAGCTTGGCAGCAAGGTCAGAGCTGTCGTCCGCGACCTCAGCGACGAACAGCTGGTGATTTCGCAAGGGCAGGAAAACAACGCTCGGACGGACTTGTCCTTCATCGAGCGGTCGCTGTTCGCCACCCGTCTCGAAGACCGCGAATTCTCGCGTGACGTCATCATGTCATCGCTTGGCGTCGACAAGGCGGCCCTGTCGAAGATGATTGCGATCGTGCGCCGGCTACCCATCGATGTGATCGAGGCAATCGGTGCCGCGCCGGCCATCGGACGGCGGCGCTGGGCGGAGCTTGCAGAGCTTGTTGAGAACGACGATGCGCTCATCAAGACCAACGCGTTCTTAGGGCGCACTGAATTCCTGGCAAGGGAGAGCGATCAACGGTTTGAGACGCTGTTTTCCTTCCTGAGCACTGTGAAGGCCCGGAGCCAGGCAGTTCCTTGGGTGGCGCCAGATGATACGCGCCCGGTGCGCATTCGAGAAACAAACAGCGAAACGACGCTTTCCTTCAACAAGAAGGTCGCGCCCGGTTTTGCAGATTTCGTGAGGCAGAGGCTCAAATCTCTGTACCTCGAATATCAAGAGGAAACAGGAGACTAACAGAGCAAAAGAAAAAGGCTTCCGAACGACTAGCGCAGCGGAAACCCTTCTCTCGTGTAGCAACTAGAGAATCCCATTTCCGCGAATCACTGTCAAGCGTTTTTAACGTCGTTTCGGCGAACGGACTTCTTTTGCCTTTGAAAAGGTGAAGAGAGATGGAGCGTGGAAATGTGACGACGCCCTTTGGGCGGCGCGCGATGACGCTTGGCATGTTCGCAAGCCAAGTCATCGCGAGCGAAATCGATTCGCAGCAGCCGATCGATAAATGGAAACTGTTTCGGACCGTCTGTGAAGCCAAGGCTGTCGTCGGCGTGTCCGACCGTGCTTTGGCCGTACTCAATGCGCTGCTCAGCTTCTACCCTAAGGTCGAGCTGACGTCAGGCAAGGGGTTGGTGGTGTTTCCATCAAACAACCAATTGGCCCTGCGCACCCATGGCATGCCAGGCACCACACTGCGTCGCCACCTGGCAACATTGGTGGAGGCCGGCCTTATCCTTCGCAAGGATAGCCCAAATGGCAAGCGTTACGCCCGTAGAGATACAAAGGGCGCCATCGGCGACGCCTTCGGGTTCGATCTGTCACCGCTGCTTGCACGCGCCCATGAATTGCAAACGGCCGCAGCCGCAGTCGCTCTGGCCCGACAGGAGGCGCAGCTTGCCCGTGAGCGTCTCAGCCTTTGCCGTCGCGATCTGACCAAGCTCATAGACGTGTTGCGCGAAACCGACCAAACTTCCAACTGGGACGACCTTCAAAGCCGTTATCTTCTCGCCGTCGACACCCTTCCGCGGAAACCTGGCCTCGCTGAAATCGAGCCTGTTCTCAAGCAACTGGACGCGTTGCGCGCGGAAGTGCTCAACCAATTGGAAAAACTGGTAAATCTTGAAAATTCGGACACCAATGATAGCCAAAATGGCTGCCACATACAGAGTTCACATCCAGACTCTTCTACTGAATCTGAACCGGGCTTTGGAAGTGAAGCTGTGACGTTTTCGAACTCACGCCAAACGTCCGACAGCATGGCCGTTGTGCAGGCAAGCAATCGGACGGCAATTGCAACAGACGCGGCCTCCCAGACCGAAACACCGGAGGTAACCCGGGGTAAAACGCATCGACCTCCGCAAACCTTCCCGCTATCAACCGTGCTGAAAGCCTGCCCTGATATCGTCGACTATGGTCCTGGCGGGAAGGTGCAGTCCTGGCGTGATCTGATGGTGGCTGCCGCTGTGGTCCGTTCCATGCTCAATGTCAGTCAGGGAGCGCATGATGAAGCGTGCCGGGTGCTCGGCCCAGAAGCGGCCGCGACGGTGCTCGCATGTATCCTCCAGCGCTCGCCGCACATCGCGTCTGCCGGTGGTTACCTGCGGGACCTGACGCGGCGATCTATGCGACAGGAGTTCGTGGTTGGGCCGATGGTCATGGCGTTGTTGCGTGCCAATCCCGGCAGTATGGCGCTAGCCAGCTGAGCTAGAACAACGCGGCTGTTTCGACGGACGTTGACAGCTGTCAACTGCGGCTAGTTGTGCGCCTCATTCGGCAATCAATGTCCAATGAGGCGGACTGGTGGCCGACCTGTGCAGGATGTTGAGATCGAGTTTGCCGGGTCCAACACCTCGCAGCAGCTGATCCCGATCCCTGCCAAATTGCAGCGTGCGCGGCGCTGAGTACCGGCTTGCGACGGGCAACGTTAGATCGGCCCCTTGGTGAGTTGACAGCTGTCAACGGTTTCACGTCAGGCCATTCGAATGGAAAATACCACAACCACCAGCCCGCTGCAGATCCGTACACTTAACCTCTATCGACGAGAGGGTCGTCCAGTTCGCGGACTTCTGATCAAGGTCTGCCCCACCGGCTCCTGTCCTCCCCGGCAGAAAGATGGCACAAACGCTGAGGCTGCAAGGTGTCTACACCCGCAAGCGGTCACAACCTCAACCGCGTCCTGAGGCCGTGCAGGCATGAAGCTGCCCAACCGCACCTTCAGACGAGCATTATTCTGTCAGGCATTGCATTGGGTGATTTTCCCCACGCGCTCGGGGTGTGACGGGGCGAAACGCGATCCGGCAAAGTTCTAATGCATTGAGGCTCCGGACATGCCGGAGGGTTGCCTTATAAACCGTCGATAGATGTGATTGGTCGTTGGCCTGAGTTTGTTGTTACCCTCTGGCGGGGCCGATGTTGACAGCTGTCAACGCGTGACGGGCCGTTTTGTCGGAAAGTATCGCTCCTACACATTCGGCAGCATGAACGAACGCAAGCTGCTGCGTGGGCGCCATGCCCATCGCGATGCTAAGGCGAGTTAGTTTCGCCAGAGCGAGAAAGCGCCTGCGTGATAGGTTGCGCAATGCCTTTTCGGCCCAGAGAAGGGCAGGGGCCACCTGTCGCATAGACGCGTGTTGACAGCTGTCAACACGCAGGCGTTCGTCTGGCATCCCCAGCTCGAACCGCTATCCGTCCGCAATCCTGTCCGGCCTGACCTGTCGACTTCGATGACCAAAATCCCTTCACGACCGTCTTTCGAGACGTTAGCCGAATGGAAAGGAAATGCTGCTATGTTGGCAATGCTGGCTTCCTGCGTTGCGAATGGCCCTCAAGAGCGTACAATGTGATGGTCGAATTCGTCGATTCGAATCCGGTTTGCGCTCATTTGAAGCGCTAAGAAGGCCATTCTAGCCTTCCGTACTGGTCAACGCAGAAACCCGACGACAAACATCCCGGTATCCGCTAAAACGGCATGTCATGTGTGTCGGAAGAAAACTGTCCGTTTTCCTTCCGTTTGCCAGAAATAGCGTGTGATTGTAATGCGATACCAAATCCCGGAATTAGTGCTGCAGACGCTGTTTTCCGCAACGATCGAAGCTGAAGATCGGTTGGCGCGGCTGGATGAGCGTGCCGGCCGCCATCCCGTCGCCGAAGGCTTTCGCGAGCGTGGTCAGTTCTTCGATGCGGCCGGTGCCCTCTGGGTTGCCGGCGAATTGGTCCATGTCGAGGATCTGGTGCTGCATGATGCGCATATGGATGCCCGTGCGCCGACACACGAGTTGACGATCGCGCATGCAGTCTTGCGTGCGCGCCGGAGGATCTGGTTGTCCGACCCTGATTGGGCGCTATCGTCCGCCGGTCTGGCGGTCCTTCGCGGCGAACAAGTCGGCGGCGAGACACCGTCGATCGAGATGGACCGAGGCGTTCCGCCGGGGACGGCGGATGACGATAATGTCATCGCTGACGGCGATGACGACGACAATCCGCTTTCCCTCGAGTTCGCGGAGATCGATGCTGCGATCGCGCGATCGCAACGTCTGCTCGATGAACAGGCGGATGAAGTCGGTGACAGCGGATTTGGGGGGACAGAGCGCCCGTCCGCCTCAGAGCCCAAGGGACAGTTGGGGCTGCTTTTCGATGACGAATGGGACGAGGGCGCGCGGCTCGAGGCGTGGCGATCCCTGATTGCGGCTGCGGACCGAATGCCGGCCTGCCTTGGCGCGGCGATGCTCTTCGATGCCTGGGAGCAGATCGAGCCGCTTCGCAGGCAGCATTGGCTGGGAGGGTTGCTCGTTGGCGCCTACCTGCGCGCGCGTGGTAAAGTGACGTCGCATCTCATCAGCTTCCATACGGGCCTGAAGACAATTCGCCACGAACGGCGTCGTGCAAGAGATCAGGAGGTTCGGCTGAGGGCGTTTCTGGAGGCTCTAGTCCTCACCGGCGAACTTGGCCTCAAGGAGTTGGATCGACTGTTTCTCGCCAAGACCCAGATGGAAATGCGCGTGCGCGACCGTCGCTCAAATAGCAGCCTGCCAGGCCTGATCGAGCTTCTGCTGTCTCGGCCGATCGTTTCCGCCGGGCTGGTGGCGCGTCATGTCGGCGTCACCCAGCGGGGCGCGCTCAATCTTGTCCGCGAACTTGGGGCCAAGGAAATGACCGGCAGGGGGCGTTACCGCGGTTGGGGGATATTGTAACCGGTTGCGCAGTTGCACAGGCGGCAAACGGTCTTGACCGGATGTTCGGCTCACCGCGGCTTACATGGGGAACTTCGGGTCAAGAACTTTTAAAGGTCCATCGCATGTTTCCTTCGGTCGCTCTTTCGGCATCCAAGGCTGAGCCTGTTCGCGTGAACGGGCCTGTTTCCATTGCCGGTTCAAACTCACATTCGGTCGCCGCGCCGAGCGGCTGCACCATCATTCCGCTTGCGTTGCGGCAAAGGCTCAGGAGGACGAGACCATTCTTAGTAGCGGCGTTTGAAGCCATGTCGCGGATCGGTTCGTCCCCCTGGATCCGCCAGGATTGATCGCTCCTGGAAGATTAGAGAATGTGGCTTGTGTGCATTGTCAGGCCGTCTTTAACACCGCGCCCTCGATGACAACGCCGGCGATCACATATTTCCATAGAGCAACCAACAATTTGCGTGCCAGCGCCACGATCGCGCGCTTCTTCGCGCGCCCACCGCTGGATTGCACGCGGGCCGTAAACCACTGGCTCAACGCTGATTGCGGCTGATGGCGCAACCACAACCACGACAGTTGGATCATCGTGGTACGCAGGCGCGGGTTGCCCGCCTTCGAGACGCCTTGCTCGTGATCGATGGTTCCACTCTGCCAGGGTGTCGGTGCCAGCCCCGCGTACGCAGCAACCTGTCGCCGGTTGTCAAAATGGCGAAACAGCCCTTCGGTCCAGAGAACAGCCGCGAATTCCAGACCAATGCCTTTGACTTCGCACAACATCGCCCCAGTTGGGATCAGCGTTGCCGCCACGCTGTTCTTTTGCGCCGCCAGGAGCGTATCGCGCTCGTTCTCCACCGCTGTAATTTGCTCTAGCAACAATTCAAGGCGATCAAGTTCACGGCTTATTTGAGTTTTGAGGTGGGTCGGCAAAGGACGGCCATCACCCGTGTGAAGCTCGTCCAGTTGCTTGCGCCGGTTCTTGCGCAGCGGCTCGTAACCACTTATGCCCTGACCGAAGAGCAGGCCTTTAATGCGATTGACATGTTTGACGCGCTCGGCGATCAGAACCTTGCGCTCCCGGCAAAGGCGACGGCGATCTTCTTCCTCGGGGCTTGGCGCATTGACCATGGCGCACACCCGCGGCTCTCCGCGTTTGAAGGCCAACAGCGCTCGGACCAGCGCCTCACCATCCAATTTGTCCGTCTTCGCTCGCCGGCGCCTGCGCGAGGTTGCTATCGAGGCTGGATCGACGACGTAACTTTCTATCTCGTTCGCCTTCAGCACACGATCGATCCAGAAGCCGTCAAGCCCGGCTTCCTGAATGCTCACGATCGGAACCTGATTGCCCGTACGAGATCGCACCTTCTCCTGGAGCTGAGTAAAACGACCCAGCAATGCCGTCACATCGCCGCCAACCACAGAGTGCTTCGACATCTTCTCGCCGTTTCCCGGCGACAACGATGTGATCAGCCAGGTTGAGCGAGAGAGTTCCAACGACACGAAAATTGCGGCAAGATCAGTGCGGATAGCGGTCGGCGAATGCGGTTGGGAAGTTCCAGCTTCCATGACGGCGTCTCCTATGAGGTGAGTGCGTTATTGCAGCCTCACTCTGCCAGAGCGCCGGCCGCTATTCACTCCCCATGGAATCTTTGTAGGTCAACTCAGGCGTCAGCTCTTGATCCTTGAACGACGGTGCCACGGTCGACGGCGGGCAGCAAAGATCGCAGCGCAGCCCGATTATTCGGCATAGTCCTACAGGTGATCCAGACCACAGTCTTGATCCGGGGGGCAACGAATGCCTGCCGCTCGCTGCTCCCTGTCGGCAATCAGCCTAGCAGGTTGCGGATCGTCCGCATGAAGGCGCGAGCGCCCACCTCGATCAGTGCATCGGGAAAGTCGTAGTCCGGATTGTGCAGGCGAGGGTGGTCCTCACCTGCACCGAGGAAGAACATTGCTGAGGGGGCGACGCGGCCGAAAAGGCCGAAATCTTCCGATGCCTTCATCGGCAGGGCGGTCGGGCCCGCGTCGTGGCTGATCCGCTCCTCGCCAAGAGCGCGGCGCAAATGGTCGACGGCCGCCGGCGCGTTGCTGCACTGATGGAAGATATCTTCGTAGCTGATCGACGATGTGAGCCCGCCGGCCGTCGAATGTTTATGGACGAGAGCTTCGGCACGCCTCACCAGCTCACCCATCCGCTCGTCCGTCAGCGTGCGCAATGTTGCCCAGATCTCGGCATGGCCGGGGCTGATGCCGAAGGCGGGTTCGCCGAGGCGCGCGTGGGTCACGGTTACCAGCGTGAAATCGGCATCGAGCGAACCGCCGGCGCCAAGTGCAGTCAACTCACTCAGGAGATGAGCCATGGCGGAGGTCGGGGCGACGCCATCTTCCGGGCAGGACGCGTGCGCGGTCTTGCCCGAAAGCACGAACCTCATGCCGCGCGAGGCGCAATTGACCGGCCCTTCGGCCAACGCAACGTGCCCCAGCGGCAGGCCGGGAAAGTTATGCAGCGAAAACACAAAGTCCGGTTTCAGCGGCTCGAATTTAGGATCCGCCAACACGGCGGCGGCACCGGCACCATTCTCTTCGGCCGGTTGGAAAAGCAGGATCGCCCGCCCGCGTGCCGGTCTTTTCCGGGAGAGCCCTTTGGCGAGCGCCATTAGGATTGCCGTGTGGCCGTCGTGTCCGCAGAGATGCCCCTTGCCGGTGATCTCGGATCGGTGCGGCGAAGTTGAAAGTTCTTCGATCGGCAAGGCATCGAGTTCGGAGCGGATCATCACGGTCGGACCATGGGTCGCTCCGTGATAAACGGCCGCCACCCCATGCCCACCGAGGTCAGTGACGATCTCGTCCGGTTGGCTCGACCCCAGCGCCCGTGCGACCATTCTGGCCGTCTCGACCTCTTCGCCTGATAGCTCCGGCTTGCGATGGAGTTCACGCCGAAACGCGGTGATCTCGTCCAGTTCGCCACCATTCAAAAACATGCGCAATATCCCAACCAGTGTCCGCCTCGGTGGGGCGTGTCGATCGAGCCCCGGTATCGGTGGGGAATGTGAAGCGGCGCTCCAGCTCTGTCTAGTCGGGAAAGTGCAAGTCGGCGAAGTGTCCGCATCGAGACCGCGAGTGCCGGGTAGTGTTGGAAGACGATATCGGTCGGGACCGCTGTAACCCAATCGACTTTCTCCACCGCCCGGAAAGCAGGCGGTGGAGAGATCGAGGAGGGCCGCTAAGGTCCCCATTCTCCCGAGGCGGCGTCCGCCACCAGACGCACCAGCATCTTGCCGTGGTTGGCACCCCTGAAGAGGTCGATGAAGGCGGAGGGAGCATTTTCGAGACCGTCGACCACGGTTTCGCGGATTTTGACCTGCCCCGCCTTCAGCCAACCGACCATATCGAGGAGCGCCTGGGCGTCTCGGTTTTTGAGATCGAGGGCCGCAAGGCCCTGCTGACGCGCCAGGGCCATGTGCTCTATCGGCGCGGCAAATCGCTCGTCGACGAAGCCACAAGACTGGAGCGTGCGGCGAGAAACCTCGCCAAGGGCCAGGAGCAGGAACTTCGCCTTGCGGTGGAGGGGCTGTTTCCCACATGGCTCTTGCTGCGCTGTTTGGACCAGTTCGCAGCCGAATACCCGGAGACGCGGATCGAGCTTTTCGAAACCGTCATGGGCGGCACGGACGAAATGCTGCTCTCGGGCGCCGTCGATCTTGCGATCTGCGCCGATACCCTGCCGGCCGGCCACAGGGGCGAGGTGCTGATGCGCTATCGGGCGATCGCGGCTGCCGCCCCGTTCCATCCGCTGCATCAGATCGGCCGCGAACTGGCAATGGAGGATCTGAAAGGGCACCGCCACCTCGTCATCCGTGACAGCGGGCTGCAACGCGTGCGCCATAGCGTCTGGAATGTGACTGAACAGCGGCTCACCGTCAGCCACAAATCAACATCCATACGGGCGGCCTGCATTGGCATGGGTTTTGCCTGGTATCCGGAAGACTGGATCCGCGAAGAACTGGCCGCAGGCCAGCTCAAGCCCTTGCCGCTCAGGGAAGGGGCGGAGCGCTGGGGCGCGATGTATCTGGTTTATCCCGATCCTGATGGTGCCGGACCGGGCGCCCGCCGGTTGGGCGATATCATCATCCACGCGGCACAGGGCGTCGCATGAGCGATTGACCTGGGTCGAACAGCTATCTTCGGGCGCCACCAACGAGCGAGATCGAGCGCGCCGCGGCGGTCACCAGCGGAGCAAAGCGTTCTTCCGTTTCCTCCGGCGTGTAGCGGCTGCGCGATACCGCGATGTTGATCGCGCCGTAAGGCGTGCCATTGGCATCCAGCACCGGTGCGGCGATCGACAGGTCGCCGTGGAAATATTCCTCGAATGCGGTGGCATAGCCCTTGGTCGCCGATTGTTTCAGCTTTGTCTTCAGCGCATCGATGTCCCATGTCGTGTGCGGCGTAAACGGGTAGAGATCCGATTTTTCGAGGATTGCATGGGCGGTCTCCTCCGGCAGGCCCGAGAGGATGGCGATCCCCGGAGCCGTGCAATAGGCCGGCAGCCGCGTGCCAGTGATGACGTCGTTGTTCAGCACGTGACGGCTCATGAAGCGCGACACGAAAACAATGTCGGTATCGTCGAGCACGGTCAGGTTGACGGTTTCTTCGGTGGCTTTGCTCAAGTGCAGAAGATAGGGCATGCCCCTTTCGACGAAGCCGCTGGCGCGGGTGTAGTGATAGCCGAAATCAAGCGCCTTCACCGTCAGCTCAAAGCGCTTCGTATCGGCGTTTTTGCCGAGATAGCCGAGCTTGGCGAGCGTGTGCGTGAAGCGCTGGGCGGCGCTCATGTCGAGCCCGGTTTCCTCGGCGATCTGTGACAGGCTGAGGTTCGGGCGGCGACCGTCAAAGGCTCTGAGAACCCTGAAGGCTTTCTCGACCGACTGCACCAGCAAGGGATCGCGGTCTTCTCCCGGCGTTTCGTTTTCGTCTGTCGCAGCCTTGTTCGCCTTGCGCGCCATGTATCCCCGTTCCCTGCGGTTTCCCACATATCGATAACAGAATCGCCAAGCATCGGAAAAGGTGCTTGACAGCTAAAATAAACCTAATCACACTATGACATAACAATTATCGCATTGCAATAGTTGTTTAATTGCAACGGAGAAAATCATGGACCGCTTCATCCTGACAGAACGGCGTGGCGAGGTCGGCGTCATCACGCTGAACCGCCCCGAAATCCTCAATGCCTGGCACAGCCCGATGCGCCAGCAGCTGGTTGCTGCCTTCACGTCGTTCGAAGAAGACGAGACGGTCCGCGCCATTATCCTGACCGGTGCCGGTGATCGTGCGTTCAGCGCAGGCCAGGATCTGAACGAGACGCGCACATTCGACGGTGCCCGTGGCCAGGAATGGGTGGGCGAATGGGAACGGCTCTATGATGCGATGCGCTCGCTGTCGAAGCCGCTGATCGCGGCACTCAACGGCGTTGCTGCCGGTTCTGCGTTTCAGGTGGCACTTCTCTGCGACTTCCGCGTCGCTCATCCGGGCGTGCGTATGGGGCAGCCGGAAATCAATTCCGGCATCGCCAGCACCACAGGCCCGTGGATGATGCGCGAGATGATCGGTCTTTCCCGCACCATCGACCTGACGCTCAGCGGTCGCCTGATGCAGTCGGATGAATGCCAGGCCATCGGCATCATCAACCGCATCGTTCCGCAGGAACACGTCATGGATGAAGCCCTCTCGCTTGCCCGCGAACTCGCCGCCAAGCCGCCGGTCGCCATGCGGCTTGACAAACAGCGCTTCAGGGAGATGACAGAGGCTGGTTTCCGCGACTGCCTCGAAGCCGGCGCTCGCATCCAGCGCGAAGCCTACGCCTCCGGCGAACCGGCGCGGATGATGGAACAGTTTCTCGCACGGCGTGCGGCAAGCAAGGCCTGACAAGGGCCAGGTCGCTTATGGGAGGCGGCGCGCAATCCAAAACAAGAGGGTAGAACAATGACCAGCAACAAACGCATACTGATTGACCGCCGCAGCCTGTTGAAAATCGGCGGAGGCCTGGGCGTCGCCCTGGCCGCGCCTGCCGTCTTCACGCGGTCCGCATTTGCCGCCGAAACCCTGACCGTCGCCGATCCCGGCGGCCCCTACAGCCCCGGTTACCGCAAGGCATTCTACGATCCCTTCGAACAGGCGACCGGTATCAAAGTTATCAATGTTGCCCGCGACGCCGAACCGACCGCCCAGTTCCGGGCGATGGTCGAGACCCAGTCCTATAGCTGGGACGTCTGCACGCTGACGCTTTCCGCCCGCGACATTCTCGAAAAGCGCGACCTGCTCGAGCCGATCAACCTGCCGGCAGCCGACGTTCCCGGGCTGATGCCCGACGCCCTGACCGAGCTATGGCTTGGCGTCGACGTCTATTCCACCATCATGGCCTATCGCACCGACCACTTCGACGCGGCCAACGGTCCGAGTTCCTGGGCCGATTTCTGGAATGTCGAGAAATTCCCGGGGCGGCGTGCCCTGCGCAAGAACCCGATCGATACGCTGGAGCAGGCGTTGCTGGCCGATGGCGTGCCGATCGCCGAACTCTACCCGCTCGACATCGAGCGCGCCTATGCCAGCCTCGAAAAGATCAAGCCGCATGTCGATGTCTGGTGGACAGGCGGCGCCCAGTCGAGCCAGTTGATCCAGAGCGGCGAAGTTGACCTGATCGCCCTGTGGAACGCCCGGGCCCAGGCGGTGATCGACGGTGGTGCGCCGGTCAAGATCGGCTGGAACCAGGGGCTCTACTCGATCGAGGGCTGGGGCATTCCGAAGGGCTCGCCGCGTGCCGATATCGCCCGGCAGTTCGTCAAGTTCTGCGCCGATCCGAAGCAGCAGGCGCTCTTTACCGAGTTCCTCGCCTACGGCCCGACGAACCTGAAGGCCTATGAGCATATTCCGGCAGAACGCGCTGCCGCCCTGCCCACCTCCGAGGCAAATCTGAAGGTCATGACCATTGCGCGGGAAGACTGGTGGAGCGCCAACCGTTCCGAAATGACCGAGCGCTTCAACGCCTGGATCCTGGGTTAAGGGGAAATCTGATGCTCGCGAAGCCCGAACAAGCCACTCGCCCAAAACTTCTCGTCGACGGATTGGCCAAGAGCTACGGCGCCACCGTTGCTCTCAAGCCCACGCACGTCGCGGTCCAGACCGGCGAGTTCCTGACGCTTCTCGGGCCTTCGGGCTCCGGCAAGACCACCTTGCTGCAGATGATCAGCGGGCTGGTCCTGCCAACGGAGGGCCGCCTGTTCATCGACGGCAGCAATGAGACGGAAACGCCGGTACACAAGCGCGACATCGGCCTCGTTTTCCAGCACTACGCCCTGTTTCCGCATCTGACGGTCGCCGAGAATATAGGCTTTCCCTTGAAGATGCGCGGCAAGATCACTGCCGAGATCGACAGGCAGGTCAAAGGCGCACTCGACATGGTTCAGCTCGGCCATCTGGCCGGGCGGTTCCCGCGCGAACTTTCCGGCGGGCAGCAGCAGCGCGTGGCGCTTGCCCGCTGCTTCGTCTACCAGCCGTCGATCATCCTGATGGACGAGCCGCTGGGCGCGCTCGACAAGAAGCTTCGCGAGCATATGCAGTTCGAGATCAAGCGGCTGCACCGGCAGACCGGCGCCACGATCATCTATGTGACGCATGACCAGGAGGAGGCACTGGCGCTCTCCGACCGCATCTGCCTGATGAATCATGCCATGGTCGAGCAGATCGGTCCGCCGCAGGAAATCTACGCCCGGCCACGCACCGCCTTTGCCGCCGATTTCATTGGCATCTCCAACATCTTCCGCGGCCGCGTCGAGCTTAGCTCGGGCGGTGTCGCGCACCTTTCGACCCCGAGTGGACGCTTCCGGATCGATGGCACCGGCCTTTCCAACAATGCCGAGATGGCGCTGGTGGTGCGGCCGGAGCATCTCGAACTCGGCTCGACTGGCGCAAACGAGATCAGCGGTCGCGTCGCAGAGGTCGTCTATGCCGGCTCTGAAACCCGACTGCTCGTCGACATCTCTGTCGGTGAGCTGGTCACGGTTCGTGTCCTTCCCGGTAAGCCGTTGCCTGGTATAGGCGACAACATCACGCTGAACTGGGCGCCGGAAGCCGCCGTGTTGGTGACGCCATGACCGCGGCGGCTGTCTCCACTCCGCGCTCTGTGCGCTCCAACCGCTTCCGCTTTGGGCCGCTTTGGCTGGCAGCGCCCGGCCTTGCCTTCCTTCTGATTTTCTTCCTCGTTCCCGTCGCAAGGCTGATGGGCCTCAGCCTCGAGGACGCCGACACCGGCGCGATGACCGCCAGCCACTATGCGAGGATCTTCGAGACCGACGTCTATTTCCGCGTTCTGTTGATCACCTTCCGCATCGCCGGACTGACGACGCTCTTCTCTCTGCTTCTCGGCTATCCCCTGGCCTACTGGTTGTCGCGCTTGCCGGATCGGACGCGCGGCACGATGATCCTGCTCGTGATGGTGCCCTTCTGGACGAGCTACCTCGTCAAGAGCTTTGCCTGGGTCATCGTGCTGGGACGCACCGGGATCATCAACCAGATCGGCCTGGGATCAGGTGTGCTCAGCCAGCCGCTGGAGCTGTTGCACAATGAACTCGGCGTTATGATCGGCATGGTTCATGCCATGGTGCCGCTCGCCATCCTCACCATGCTGCCTGTCATGACCGGCATCGACCGCCGGCTGACGCAAGCATCGGCAACGTTGGGCGCGACGCCTGCGAAGGGCTTCTGGCTCGTCTATTTCCCGCTTTCGCTTCCGGGTGCGGCGGCTGCCGGCCTGCTGACCTTCATCTCCTCGCTCGGGTTCTTCATTGTTCCGGCCCTGCTTGGTGGGCGTCAGCAGACGATGCTCGCTCAATTGATCATCGTCCAGGTTCAGGAAATCCTGAACTGGGCCTTCGCCGGGGCTCTTGCCGCGATGATGCTGCTGGCGGCACTGGTGACGTGCTGGGTTTACGATCGGGTGTTCGGGCTCTCCAGCCTTTCGGGCGAGCCGTCCGACGGCAAGGCCGGCAAAACCGGTTTCCTGCGCGCCCTTGGCCTGGCGATCCTCGATCGGGTGGCGAGCATCAGCAGCGCCATTGCGTCCGGCAGCCACCGGCTGTTGGGAGCGGCGGTTTCAAGCCGCATGCTCGGCATCTACAGCGTCTTGCTGTTCGCCTTCCTGATGCTGCCGACGCTCGTCGTCCTGCCGATCGCCTTTACCAGTTCGCAGTTCCTCGAGTTCCCGCCGCCGGGATATGGCCTGGAATGGTTCCGGACCTATTTCACCTCCGACCTCTGGGTCGCGGCCACCATCCGCTCGTTCGGCGTCGCCTTCGCGACCGCCATCGTTGCAACGGTGATCGGTGGCTTTGCGGCGCTGGCGCTTGCCCGTTCGCGTTCGCGCTGGCGCGGCATCATCTTCGCCTTCTTCCTGGCGCCGATGATCGTGCCGCGTATCGTCATTGCCGTCGGCCTGTTCTACCTCTTTGCCCAGATGGGACTTGTTGCCACCGACCTTGGCCTGGTGATCGGTCACACGGTGCTGGCGCTGCCCTTTGCCTTCGTCGCCATTGCCGCTGTGCTGAAGAGCTACGACTGGCGGCTCGACCAGGCTGCGGCAACCCTTGGGGCAAATCGGGTTCAGGCCCTGCGGTTCGTGACCGTGCCGCTGATCAAGAGCGGCCTGACGGCAGCGTTCCTCTTTGCCTTCATCACCTCGTTCGACGAGCTGACCGTGGCGATCTTCGTCAGCGGCGGCGTCAAGACGACCCTGCCGAAGCAGATGTGGGATGACATGATCCTGCAGCTCAACCCGACGCTCGCGGCGGTTTCGGTCGTCGTCTTCATCGTCGTGACAACACTTCTCCTGGCGGCGGAAAAACTCCGCCGCTCCACCTGACACCATATCCGAGATCCTCCCATGACCGTATCTCTCGAAGGCTTCCTCGGAAGCTTCACGACCAAGGCTGCCCGCAAACCGGAACAGGTGTTCGCCCGTTTCAATGGCGAGCCGATCACCTTTGCCGCCCTCGATACGATGTCGGCAGCACTTGCCGCCGACCTCCGCCAACGCGGCCTGAAATCCGGTGACCGCGCCGCCGTGATGATGCGCAATTCGCGCCTGTCGCTGGCCGTGCTCTTCGGACTTGCCAGGGCCGGTGTCGTCTGGGTCCCGGTCAACGCCCAGCTTCGCGGCGAAGGCCTGCGCTATATCCTGGAGCATTGCGAGCCGGGCGTCGTCATCTGCGACGCTGAGCTTGCCGAAACCATCAATGAAAGCGGTGCTGCTGTGCCCGCTGCCGGGATAATCCTTGCAGGCGAACAGGCTGGCCCGGCGTCGCTGGAAGCAATTCTGTCGTCGGGTGGTGTCGCTTTCAATGAGGAGCCGCCTGCGGCCGACGATCTGTTTGCGATCATGTATACTTCCGGCACCACCGGCCGACCGAAGGGCGTGCTGGTGACCCACGGCATGATCCGGCTTGCGGGCGAGGCGGTGCGCACGCTTTCGGTGGGAGGGCCGGGCGACGTCTTCTTCGTCTGGGAGCCGCTCTATCATATCGGTGGCGCCCAATTGATCGTACTGCCGATCATCGAGGACCTGTCGCTCGCCATGGTCGACAAGTTCAGCGCCAGCCGCTTCTGGGATCAGGTGCGCACCTATGGTGCCACCCATATCCACTATCTCGGCGGCATTCTGCAGATCCTGCTGAAGCAGCCGGAAAGCGAAGATGACCGCAAGCATCCGGTGCGCATCGCCTGGGGCGGCGGCTGCCCGAAGGAGGTCTGGCCGCAGTTCAAGGAACGCTTCGGTGTCGAAATGCGCGAATGCTACGGCATGACGGAGGCCTCCAGCATCACCACCTGCAACGCCACCGGCGTCGTCGGCGCCGTCGGGCAGCCGATGCCCTGGTTCTCGGTCGATATTCTCAACGAAAAGGGCGAGCCGGTGCCGGCAGGCGACAAGGGCGAGATCGTCGTGCGCACCTCGCTTGAGGGCGCACTGTTCAAGGGATATCTGCGCAATCCGGAAGCGACGGAAAAGACCCTTCGCAACGGTGCGCTTCATACTGGCGATTCCGGCTCCTTCGATGTCGACGGCAATCTCTGGTTCCACGGTCGGCTCACCGACAGTGTGCGATGCAAGGGCGAAAACGTCTCCGCCTGGGAGGTCGAGCATGTTGCCGCCGCCTACCCAGCGGTCGAGGATTGCGCCATGATCGGCGTTGCCGCCGATGTCGGCGAGCAGGACATCAAGCTCTTCGTCAAGCCGAAACCCGGCAGCGCCATCGATCCGATCGATCTGTCAGGATGGCTGGCCCATCGGCTCGCGCCCTACCAGAACCCGCGCTACATTGCCGTCGTCGACGAATTCGAGCGCACGCCGAGCCAGCGCATCATGAAACACCGGCTGCCCGCCGGTCTCGACAATTGCTGGGATCGGCTGGCCCGACAGTAGGACCGAGGTGTCTAGGGCGAACACGGCGAATGAAGAGAGGCGACGAGATGGAACAGTCAGAGGAAATCGTGTTGGTCGGCTGCGGCAACATGGGTTTTGCCTTGCTCGAAGGCTGGCTTGATCGGGCCGGTATTCCTGCAGCCCAAATTCATGTGGTCGAGCCTGCGGAATCTCTT
This sequence comes from Ensifer canadensis, assembly GCF_017488845.2. NCBI lineage: Bacteria > Pseudomonadati > Pseudomonadota > Alphaproteobacteria > Hyphomicrobiales > Rhizobiaceae > Ensifer > Ensifer canadensis. Next base: position 125,681 of record NZ_CP083371.1, on the reverse strand, counting down.
CGCCACCGCGCCGCCGCGCGTGGCGCAACGGTTTATGATGATGCGGCCGGCTTGCCGGCTGCCTTGCGGCCGCGCGCCGTCATAATCGCCGTCAAGCCGCAGGTCGTCGGCTCGATGCTTGGCGCCTACCGCCGGTTCAGGGACACGTCGGTGTTTGTAAGCATCGCCGCCGGCGTGCCGATCTCGACCTTCGAGAATACCCTGGGCAACGCCGCGATCGTGCGCGCCATGCCCAATATGCCGGCCTCGATCGGCATGGGGGTGATTGCAGCCTTTGGCAGCACTCACATCGACGACAATCAGACGGGTTTTGTCACCGATCTTCTGGCGGCCGTCGGCAGTGTTCACTGGCTGGCGGAGGAACGGCTTGTCGATGCGGCAACGGCGATATCCGGTTCAGGGCCGGCCTATCTCTTCCATTTCATCGAGTGTCTGACCGACGCGGGAATTGCCGTCGGCCTGCCGCCGGAAACCGCTCTTGCCTTGGCAAAGCAGACGGTCAATGGCGCCGCTGCTCTTGCCAGCACCAGCGCATTTTCGCCGGCAGAGCTGCGCCAGCAGGTGACCAGCCCGAACGGCACGACCGCCGCCGCGCTCGAGGTCCTGACGGCTGAGCCAAGTCTGGCCGATCTGGTGAAGCGGGCGGCCGCGGCTGCGCATCGCCGGGCGTTGGAACTGGCCCTCGGCAACTGATCGCCAGCCGAGGATGTTTCCGCATCAGGGCGTGGTAAACGACGCGTCGCGCACGCCCGGAATGTGAAACGTCTGCTGGAAATAGGACCGCAGCGCCTGCATCGGCGGCGTGAATTCCGCTCCCCGCCGCCAGGCAAGGCCGACATCCATCGCTGGGACGGGATCGCGCACGTTGATCGTCTCGATGCGCCGGCCCTCGAGCGACCAGGGGCGATGGACCATGTCGGAGAGTATGGCAACGCCCTGGCCATTGGCGACCAGCGAGCGCACCGCCTCCACCGACGAGGTCCTGAGGATGACGCGCGGCTGGTAGGTCGACGTGCTCCAGTATTTCAGCGACGAATGCGCGGCCTCGTCGACCGTCAGCATGATGTAGGGCTCCTCGGCGATCTCGCGAAAACCGACGCTGTCGCGTTGAAGTAGCGGATGCTGGGCCGGCACCCAGAGCCGTCGCGTCGAGCTCATCAGCTTTTCGGTCGTCAGTGCCGGGTTGAGAATGTTCGAGCTCAAAAGCACCGCCATGTCGTAGCGGTTGGTGAGCAGGCCCTCCTCGATCGATTCCCGCTTGAGTTCGAACAACTGCAGCTCGAGTTTCGGAAACAGGCGTCGCAGCCGCTCGATATGCTGCGGCAGGAAGTAGCCGATGACGGTATAGGTGGCGGCGATCGCAAGTGTACCCTCGACGGCGCTGCTGACGATGTTCAGATGGGTCGCTTCGTCCACCTTCTTCAGGATCTCGTAGGCATGGGAGAGAAACTGCCGCCCCGCCATCGTCAAGTCCATGCCGCTTGGCGTGCGCAGGAACAGGTTGGTGCCGACGATGCGCTCCAGCTCCTTGATCGCCGTGGTCACCGCGGACTGGGAGATCGAGAGATCGACCGCCGCCTGGGATATCTGACCAAGTTCTGCCGTCGCGACGAAATAGCGAAGCTGGCGAAGACTGATCGACAAAGCCCATCTCCCATCTGATTATTTTATACAGCGGCTCGGAAAATCAGAAAGTCTGCCACGTCTTTGGGCAGTCGTCTGGTCATCCCTCAGGCATTTCACCGTAAGCCGCTCTAAACACGCTAATTTTCGCAGGCGTTTTTTGCAACTGCGAATTCTGAAATTCAGATACTCGGCATGTGAAAATAGAATTTTTCAAATGCTCTGTTTCACCCTAGCGTTCCCTGGAGGTCAGGGTTGCCGGGAGAGCAATCTCCAGGAGAGCGACCTGCAACAGAGGGATGAGGCATTGCTCGACGTCGTCGATATCAATTGCGATATGGGAGAAGCATTCGGCCGCTGGCGCATCGGCGATACCGACGATGCGGCACTGATGCCGCTGATCAGCTCCGCCAATATCGCTGCCGGCTTCCATGGAGGCGATCCCAATCTGATGGATGAAACGGTCCGGCTCGCCGCCGAACATGGCGTCGGCATCGGCGCCCATCCCGGCTATCGCGACCTGCAGGGTTTCGGCCGCCGCAAGATAGCAGGCACTGCCCGCGAGCTCGTCAACGACATGGTCTACCAGGTCGGCGCGATCCGCGAATTCGCCCGCCGGCACGGTGCCCCTCTGCAGCATGTAAAGCCGCACGGAGCGCTCTACATGGAGATGGCCGTCGACCGCGAACTCTCCCAGATCTTCATGCAATACATGCGCACGGTCGCGCCCAATGCTTTTGTCTTCTGCATGGCCGGATCGGCGACGGAGCTTGCAGCTCAGGAAGTCGGCCAGCCAGTCATTCGCGAGTTCTATGCCGACCGCGACTATGACGACAGCGGCTCGATCGTCTTTACCCGCGATGCCGGCCGGCCCGATGCCGCGGCGATCGCCCGCAAGGTCGTTCGCGCCTGTCGGGAAGGGCGGGTGCGCACGGTCACGGGCGCCGATATCGCGGTTCCGTTCGAATCCATTTGTTTTCATTCCGATACGCTCGGCGCGCTCGATATCGTGCGCCTCATGCGGGAGGGGCTGAGTGCCGAGGGCATTCGCATCGCTCCCGTCTCTCAGGTCAAAACCAGATAACATAGCGGAGGCAACCATGAGCAAGCACGAAATCCGATCGCCCCTTCCAGGAACCTTCTATCGCTCGTCTGCTCCGGATGTCCCGCCCTTCAAATCTGATGGCGACGATGTTTGTTCCAGCGATGCCATTGGCCTGATCGAAGTCATGAAGACCTTTCAGGAGATCCAGGCCGGTGTCGCGGGCGGCAGCATCCGCTTTCTCGTCGACAACGAAGAACCTGTGATGGCAGGCCAGGTGATCGCCGAGGTCGAACAATGAAACTTCGCTCGGTCCTTATCGCCAATCGCGGAGAAATCGCCGTCCGCATCATCCGCGCCGCCAAGGCGCTCGGTATCCGCACGGTTCAGATTTATAGCGCCGCCGATGCCGACATGCTGGCCGTCAAGCTTGCCGACGAGGCGATCGAGATCGGACCGCCGGCGCCGAAGAAATCCTATCTCGACATCGCGGCCGTGATTGCGGCGGCCAAACGCGCCAATGTCGATGCGGTTCATCCCGGCTATGGCTTCCTGTCGGAGAACGGCGACTTCGCCGACGCCGTGGTTGCCGCCGGCCTGATCTTCATCGGGCCATCAGGCGATGCGATCCGCCTTCTGGGTGACAAGGTCGCCGCCCGTGCCGTTGCCGAGAAGGCCGGCGTGCCGACCGTTCCCGGCAGCGACGGCCGTATCTCCAGCCTTGCCGATGCACATCAAGTGACCGAGCGCACCGGCTTTCCCGTGATGATCAAGGCGGCAGCCGGCGGCGGTGGTCGTGGCATCCGCATCGTCAACAATGCGGTCGAGCTGGAGACACAGTTTCCCCAGGCATCGGCCGAGGCGCTGGCCTCCTTCGGCGACGGCGGGCTCTATCTGGAAAAGGTGATCACCCGCGCCCGCCATGTCGAGGTCCAGATCCTTGGCGACGGCAACAACGTCGTGCATTGCTTCGAGCGCGAATGCTCGCTGCAGCGCCGCCGGCAAAAGGTCTGGGAGGAGGCTCCGTCCTTCCTGCTTCCGCCCGAGGTCAGGCAGAAACTCTGCGACAGCGCCGTCGCGTTGGCGCGCTCCGTCGGCTACCGCGGGGCCGGAACGGTGGAATATCTCTACGACGACGAGACCCGCGAGTTCTACTTCATCGAGGTCAACACCCGCATCCAGGTGGAGCACCCGGTGACCGAGATGATCACCGGCATCGATCTGGTCGAGGAGATGTTCCGCATCGCCGCCGGCGCGCCGCTCTCTGTCCGCCAGGCCGACATCGCCGTCAACGGCCACGCCATCGAATGCCGGATCAATGCCGAGGATCCGAGGCGCGGTTTCATGCCGGCGCCAGGCAGGATCGAAAGGCTCGACGTACCTGAGGGGGAAGGCATCCGTTTCGACACCATGCTCTACGAAGGCTACGTCATCCCGCCGTTCTACGATTCATTGCTCGGCAAGCTGATAGTCTGGGGCGAGAACCGAGCGGCGTGCCTCGCCCGCCTTTCGCAGGCGCTGGCGCAGCTCACGATCGAGGGCGTGCCGACCACGATCCCGTTGCATCGGGCATTGGCTGCCGACGCGCAGATCGCCAAGGGCGCCTTCCATACGCGCTTTCTCGAGACATGGCTTGAAACTGAATTTGCCGCCGATGGCGGCTGTGCCGCGGAGGTCGCGTGATGCCGACACGATACACGTTCGGAGGCGACGAGCACCTGTTCGTCGAATGCAGCGACGAGATGTCGTTGGAAGCCTTCTTCAAGAGCCTCTCCATGGCCAACGGTGTCAAGTAGAGCTGCGTCAAGGGGATCACCGAGATCTGCCCGGCCAATGCGTCCTTCCAGATTAAATTCGACCCGGATCAGATCAAGCCCGATGACGTGCTGAGGGAAGTGCGGGCGATCGAGGGCGCGGCCGAGCGGGCCGAACCCGTCATCCGCACCCGTATCGTCGAAATCCCGGTCTTCTACAACGACCCCTGGACGCACGAGACGCTGATGCGCTTTCGCGAGCGCCACCAGGAACCGTCAGGAACTGACCTCGACTATGCCACGCGGATCAACGGCTACGGTGACGTCGACGATTTCGTCGCCGCCCATTCCGGCTCGCCCTGGTTCGTGTCGATGGTCGGCTTCGTTGCCGGCCTGCCGTTCATGTACCAGATGGTCGAGCGGCAGCGGCAGATCCAGGTGCCGAAATATCTGCGCCCGCGCACCGACACGCCGCGGCTGACCGTCGGCCATGGTGGCTGCTTCGGCTGCATCTATTCGGTGCGCGGTGCGGGCGGCTACCAGATGTTCGGCATCACGCCGATGCCGATCTTCGACCCGACGCAGACCACCAGCTATCTCCGCGATTTCATGGTGTTCTTCCGTCCGGGCGACATCGTCAAGTTCAAGCCGATCGACCGGGACGCCTATGATCAGGCAGTCGAGGATGTCGACAAGGGGCGCTTCAGCCCGCCGGTCCGCGAGGTCAGCTTCGACCTGCGCGAGTTCCAGAAAGATATCACTGGCTACAACACCCGGCTGGAGGGCATGCTCAATGGCCATTAAGGTTCTGCATCACGGTCTGGCAACCACCGTCCAGGACCTTGGCCGTCCCGGTTACTTCCATCTCGGCATTCCACTCGGTGGAGCGATGGATCGCTATGCGATGCGGGCCGCCAACCTGCTGGTCGGAAACGACGAGGGTGCTGCCGGGCTGGAAGCGGTGTTCCTCGGCCCGAAGCTCGAATTTACCGAAGACACGCTGGTTGCGGTCACCGGAGCGGACATGCCGGCAAAGGTCGACGGGGTCGAGCAACCCGGGTGGACGGCTTTCCCCGTTCGCGCCGGCCAGACGCTGACGTTCGATTTTCTCAAGTCCGGCGCCCGTATCTATATCGCGGTTGCGGGCGGCATCGACGTGCCGCTGGCGCTTGGCAGTCGCTCGACCTACCCGATCGGCGCGCTCGGCGGCTACAACGGCCGGCCGCTGGCACCGGGTGACGAACTGCCGGTTGGTGCCGGCAATACCTCCGGTAAGGGTCGCTCGGTCGGCGCGCAGTTGCGGCGCCTGCCGGCCGCACCCGTGGCGCTGCGTGTCCTGCCCGGTCTCTACTGGGATCGTCTTTCCGACGAGGCGAAACAGAGCTTCTTTGCCGACGAATGGAAGGTGGCGCCGGAAGCCGACCGCATGGGGTACCGCTTCCGCGGCGGCCGCAAACTCTCCTTCGTCGAGCGCGAGCAGCCGTTTGGTGCCGGTTCCGACCCGTCCAACATCGTCGACAGTTGTTATCCCTATGGCTCGATCCAGGTTCCCGGCGGAACCGAGCCGATCATCCTGCATCGCGACGCGGTTTCCGGCGGCGGTTACTTCATGCTCGGAACCGTGATCTCCGCCGACATGGACCTGATCGGCCAGATGCAGCCGCATACACCGACCCGGTTCGTGGAGGTGACGATGGATGAGGCCCTCGCCGCACGGGCTGAGGAGAACGACCGGCTGGAAGCGCTGCGCGCGTCGCTGAGCTGACGGTTCAGGGAAAACGGAGGGAAAGATGGAGCGCGGGCATCGAAGCAAGAGATCGGCAGCCGCGCTCAATGTCTCGGGTCGCAATTGCGGGCGGCTATTCGACCACGCGTGTCAGATAGGCGGCGGTGACGCTCGGGCCCGGAATGATTGCGACGATCTTCATCTGCGCGATCGTGCGGTTCATCGAGGCGTCGATATGGTTCTCCAGCATCGCCGCCGCTGCGGCGGTCGCGCCACGCGTCATCAGTTCCACGATCAGCCGGATTTCCGCAATCACCGCGGGATCGCCGGGAAGGCCCAATTGCCGCAGCAGCCGTTCGGTCGCGGTGACCGGCAGCAGGTTGTTGCGGATCAGTTCGCGCAGCCGCTCGTTCGGCATCGCCAGCACGCAGCATTCGGTAAACTGGGTGCGGATTTCCTCAAGGCTCTGCCAGGCGTCCGCCGCCTGCGGGCCGTCGAGTTCCGTCAACCGGACGAAGAGGGCCGCAAGTCGCTCACGGTCGATATGGCCGGCGCCGAGCGCAAGCGCCTGCGGCTCGAGCAGGCGGCGCAGCATGAAATGGTCCTTGACGGTCTGGGCCGTCAGCGGGCCGGCAATCCAGTGCGAACTTTGGTTCTTGCGCACCAGCCCGCGCTCGCGCAGCCGTGTCAGCACATCGCGCACCACGGTGCGGCTGACGCTGAAGTGGTTGGCGAGTTCGTTTTCGATGATGCGATACTGGCCGAAGATGACGCAGCCGGCGACGTCGTTCTCGATCTCGGTGTAGATGCGCTCCCAGGACGAGCGGCTTTGCAGCGCCTCGTCGGCGTGTTGCGGAATGGTGAGCCCGAGCGATTTGATGTCGGTGCGGTTGGGTTCGATCGCGCGGCCTGGTGGGCCGACGAGATAGCCGCGCCCCTTGAAGCGGTGGACGAGCCCGTCGCTTTCCAGTTGCAAGAGCGCACGCTGAACCGGCGCACGCGAAATCTGCAGGATCTCGGCAATCGGCCCTTCGAGAAGAACGAGGCCGGGCGGCAGGATGCCTTCGGCGATGTTGCTGCGCAGAACGTCCTCGGCAATTTCGTAGCGGCGCTGGGTATTCTGGCCGAGGCGTGGCTCGCTCATGCGGTCGGGCGTCTTCCGTTTGGCTGGCAATTTCGTCCTCTTTCTTTACGCCACTTGCCGGGGAATGTGACAGCTGAAAATAAATGCATTTTGCATACACGTTGGCAAATTAAATGTGCATCTGTTTGCGGCATTTGGTGTTGATGGGGTGGATGCCTGCTGCCGGTGAATGGATTTTCGGTGAGTCAGGCGCAATCCGGTAGCGCCCACACGGAAGGGTGGAATCGTTCTACCTTCGGGATTGCAGGGTGTTTAGGGCGGCTTGATGCGTATTCTAGCCTGGATGGCTGCCAGCGGAGCGAAGCCGTATTTCATTCCGGTCTAAATGACGAATAAAAGTCTATTGCATACAAAAATCATTCATGTCATTGTTCGTGACATGCAAGCGCTCAGAAGAAGCGTGCAGGTGGAACTTATTTTTTGAACCGCAAAGGACCTTCATCCCCGACGCGCATGTGACCATGCGCGAACGCGATCGCATGTCCGTTCGGATGCCTCGTCGGCTCCGGCGACGGCGAAGCTTTGGGTGGAGAACGTCCGGACGGCAAACTGGCAGGAAACCAATGTCGACGGTCCTTCAGCTCAAGAACATCACCAAAACCTACGGCGACATGCGCGCGCTCAACGGCATCGATCTTGCCTTGCCCGGCGACGCCTATATCTCGCTTCTGGGGCCGAGCGGCTCCGGCAAGACGACGCTCCTGAGGGTCATTGCTGGTTTTGAACATCCGGATGGCGGCGCCATCCTGTTTGACGGCAAGCGCATCGACACCGTGGCGCCGCACAAGCGCGGCATCGGCTTCGTCTTCCAGAACTTCGCGCTCTTCCCGCATCTCTCCGTCGCGCAGAACATCGCCTTCGGCCTGGAAAACAGGGAGGACGAGCCGGTCACCGACCGGCGCGTCGTCGAAGCCAGGGTGCGCGACATTATCAGCCTCGTCGGCCTTTCCGGTCTGGAAGGCAGGGCCGTCACCCAGATCTCCGGCGGCCAGCGCCAGCGCGTCGCCTTGGCGCGCACGCTGGTCACCGAGCCGCGCATGGTGCTTCTCGACGAGCCGCTCGGCGCGCTCGACGCCAATCTGCGCGCCAGGATGCGGGCGGAGTTGAGGGCTATCCGCGAGCGCTGCGGCGTCACCTTCCTGCATGTGACCGGCAGCGAGGCCGAGGCCTTGGCCATGGGCGACACGGTGCTGGTGCTGGAAAGCGGCCGCATCGCCCAGTCGGCGGATTCAGACACCGTCTACAACAGGCCCGCCTCTCCGGCGGTTGCCCGCTTTCTCAACTGCTACAATCTCTTTCCCGGGCGGATCGAAGGCGGCGCCTTCGTCGGCGGCGTCGGCCGGTTTGCGCTTGGGGCAGCGGCGCCGACGCGGGCGACGTCGCCGGCCTATGCGATCCGCTACGATCGTGTTTCGGTCCGGCCGCCCGAGGCAGCCATCACTGAGGACGAGATCCGCATTGAGGCCAATTTCGTCGCCAGCGAATATTCCGGCGCGGCGGTCAATTCCTTCTTCGCGCTCGATGACGGCCGGGTTTTCGAGGTCGAAAGCCATCTCAGCCATGCAGCGCCCGAGACCTATGCCGAAAAGGGCCGCTACGCGCTCGTGTGGAAGCGGGAGGACGCCCTTGTCTACGTCTGAAATCCTTTTGGAAAAACCCGGCGCCTGCGCGCCGCACCGTTCCTGCCCGGAGAATGAGAGATGAGCATGATGGCCGTTGCGGAGCAGACGGAAACAGAGACCGTCGCCGAGAAGAAACCACCGGGAAAAGCGCTTTGGCTGCTGGCACCCGGTGTCATCTGGATGACCCTGTTCCTCGTCCTGCCCATGCTGATGATGGTCTACGTCTCCTTCTGGACGCAGACGACCTTCACGATCGAACCGACGCTGACGCTGAAAAGCTGGATTACCTTCTTCACCAGCGACACCTATCTTGGGGCGCTGTGGACGACGGTGCGCATCTGGCTGATCGTGCTCGTTGCCACCGTGCTGGTCGGTTATCCCGCAGCCCTTTTCGTCGGGCTGTTCGTCAAGAACAAGGCGCTGCAGACGGTGCTTCTGGTGCTGTGCGTCATCCCCTTCTGGACCTCGTTCCTGATCCGCGTTCTCGCCTGGCGGCCGATGCTCGGCAAGGAGGGCGCGATCAACATGATCCTGATGAACCTCGGCATCACCGACGCGCCGATCGAGGTGCTGCTGTTTTCCGAACTGTCGGTGATCATCGGCATGACCCAGATCTACTGCGTCTTCATGGTCGGTCCGATCGCCTTCATGCTCGGCCGTATCGACACCTCGATCATCGAGGCCGCGCAGGATCTCGGTGCCGGCTTCTGGCGGATCTTCCGCACGATCATCCTGCCGCTGTCGATGCCGGGCGTGGTCGTCGGGGCGATCTTCGTCTCCGTCATGGTTCTCGGTGAATTCGCAACCTCGGCCGCCCTCTCCGGCCGCAAGGTCAACCTGCTCGGAAACATCATCGTCACCCAGGTCGGTTCGCTGAAATGGGCCTTCGCGGCGGTCGCCGGGGTCGTGCTTACCATCCTGATGGGCGCGGTCCTGGCCGCGCTGCTCAGGGTCGTCGATCTCAGGAAGGAGCTCTGATCATGAATGCCAGCGGCATGAAACTCAGCCTTGGCGCCTACACAGCGCTCTTCCTCGTCTTCCTCTATGGCCCACTCGTCGTGCTTGCCATCCTGTCCTTCCAGACGGGGCCGGAAGGCGGGCCGCAGTTTCCGATCATCGAATGGTCGACCTATTGGTACAAGCACCTCTTCGGCCTGACGCCGCCGTCGCGCATCGCACCGTTGCCGATCGAGCAGGCGCTGGTCCGCTCATTGGGGCTTGCGGTGATGACCATGATCGTCTCGACGGTGCTGGGTGTCTCGGCGGCCCAGGCCTTCCGCCGCAAGTTCCGCGGCTCGGGCGTGGTCTTCTACCTCATCGTTCTCGGCATGATGGTGCCGGGCGTGCTTGTCGGCCTCGGCATGGCGCTCGTCGCCAATACGCTCGGCGTCGACCGTCACTGGTGGAGCACGGCCTTCGTGCTGCACGTGGTCTACACCTTCCCCTTCGCATTCCTGGTGATGTTGGCAATCTTCAACCGGTTCGATCCGAGCATGGAGGAGGCGTCCTGGTCGCTCGGCGTCACGCCGGCGCGCACCTTCCGCAAGGTGACGTTCCCGCTGATCTTCCCCGGCGTGCTCTCCGCTATGCTCTTTGCCTTCACGCTCTCCTATGACGAGTTCTCGCGCACGCTCTTCGCTTCCGGCCGCGACTTGACGCTGCCGCTGGCAATTTACGGCACCTTCTCCGTCGAAGTGCATCCGAACGTCTTTGCCTTCGGCGTGTTGACGACGCTGTTCTCCTTCGCGCTGCTCGGCACCTATGCGGCGCTGATGATGCTTTCGGTGCGCCGCGCCAAGCGTATGGCGATCCAGGAGGAGGCGTGATGGCCAGCTCTGCTCTTGGTTCGGCAATCGTCACCGGTGCCGGTTCCGGCATCGGTCGCGCCATCGCGCTGCGGTTGGCGGCCGACGGCTATGCCGTCGTCGTCAATGATCTCTCGCCGGAGCGCTGCGAAGCGGTTGCGGACGAGATCGCTGCTGCCGGCGGAGTGGCGCTCGCGATATCAGGCGACGTATCAAGCGAAGCCGACGCCGCCGCGACGGCCGAGAAGGCAGCGCAATTCCACGGCCCCGTGGCGCTGCTCGTCAACAATGCCGGCATCGCCCATCAGGCGCTGTTCGAGAATCTCGAGGTCGCCGATTTCGACCGGATGTTTGCGGTGCATGTGCGCGGCACCTTCCTGATGACCAAGGCGGTGCTGCCGGCCATGCTTGCCCGCGGCGAGGGTGTGATCGTCAACATGGCCTCGCAGCTCGGCCAGATCGGTGGCGTCGAACTCGTGCATTACTCGTCGGCCAAGGCCGCGATCATCGGCATGACCAAGGCGCTGGCGCGCGAGGTTTCGAGCCGCGGCGTGCGGGTGAATGCGGTCGCGCCCGGCCCCATCAATACGCCGCTGGTCATGGGGCTGTCCGAGGATTGGCGCGCGGCCAAGAAGGCGCAGCTGCCGCTCGGGCGTTTCGGCGAGCCGGACGAAATCGCCGCGACGGTCGCGTTTCTGGCCTCGCCGTCGGCGAGCCTGTTCGTCGGCCAGACGCTCGGACCGAACTCCGGCGACGTGATGCTCTGACAGGAAAGATGAAAATGCCAAATCCTCCCAAGACGTCCCGCATTGTCATCGTCACCGGTGCCGGCATCGGCATTGGCCAGGCGACCGCCAGAGCTTTTGCCGCCAAAGGCGACCATGTCGTCGTGACCGATATTCTCGAGCGTGAGGCATCGGCCACGGTCGACGCCATCCGGCATGCCGGCGGCTCCGCCGAGTTCGCCTACTACGACGTCCGCTCGACGTCGGCGACCGACGCGCTGGTCACTGATCTGGAAAAACGCCACGGTCGCATCGATGTCGTCGTCGCCAATGCCGGCATTGCCCATCGCACCCCGCTTGCCAGGCTGACCGACGACAAGTGGGATCTGACCTTCGACATCGACCTCAAGGGCATCTTCCGACTGGCGCGTGCCGTCGCACCCGGCATGCGCCAGCGCGGCGAGGGCAGCATCGTCGCGCTCTCCTCGATCATGGGCGTTGCCTATGGCTGGGACGAGCACGTGCATTACTCCGCCGCCAAGTCCGGCGTCGTCGGTCTAGTGCGTGGGCTTGCCGTTGAGCTTGCCGGCGACGGGGTTCGCGTCAACGGCGTTGCGCCTGGCTACATCCGCACAGCCCAGCTGCTTTCGGAGGAAAACTCGCTCGGTCCTGACGGCGCGGAAGCCGCTGCCGCCTTCATCCCGATGAAAAGGCTCGGAACGCCTGAGGATATCGCCGACGTGATCGCGTTCCTGGCATCCAACAGCGCGAGATACATGACCGGTCAGGTGCTGGTTGTGGATGGGGGCCTCCTGGTGGGGCGTTACTGAAACGCTGCGCGATGCGGCGAATGAACATGGGGCGCGTGGCAAACGGGCTCCGGGGAACAACAACAACTGGAGAAGAGACAATGCCAAATATGGAAATCAATCGCCGCTCCCTCCTCAAACGATCCGCCGGGATGATGGCGCTGGCGATGGGCGGCGGCACGCCGTTCCTGTCGTCGCGCGCTGCCTTTGCGCAGGCCGCCGACCTCGCAGGCCAGCAGCTGCGCACCATCGGCCTTTCGGTCACCGTTCAGGAGCGCATCCTCGAGCAGTTCAAGGCTGCTGCCGGCGTCGGCGGCACGTCCGGAACGGCAGCAACTTTCCCGGACGCTCAGACGAAGATCCTCTCCGGCTCCAAGGACTATGATTGCTGGGAGATCATCGCCGAGCGCCTGCCGTCGATCGTCATGACCAACAATGTCGAGCCCATCCCGGCCTCGGCGCTGAAGAATTGGGCCAACATCCGGGATACCTTCACGACCGCCAGTGACAAGTGGGACCGTAGCGCGCAGATCATCGGCCAGATCTGGACAGACGAAAGCCAGACGGCGCTGAACATGGTGCCCGCCGTCTATAACTACGATTCCATCGGCTACAATCCCGATGTGCTCTCGGCCGAGGAAGCCAACAGCTGGACCGCGATCTTCGATCCGAAGTGGAAGGGCAAGTCCGGCATCAACACCGACCCGCTGATCGCGATCGGCCAGGCGATGATGGCGATGAACTCGCTCGGCCTTTCCGACGTCAAGAACCCGGGCAATGCGACCGCAGCCGAAATCGACGAGGCTGCCGCCTTCCTGATTTCCAAGAAGAAGGAAGGCCAGTTCCGCGCGCTCTGGGGCGATTTCGGTGAACTCGTCAACCTCATGGCGTCGGGCGAAATGGTCGTCTGCGACGCCTGGCAGCCGGCGGTCATGGCGGTCAAGGCGCAGGGCAAGCCCTGCCGCTACGCCGTGCCGAAGGAAGGCTATCGCGGTTGGGCGATTGGTCCGGCGATGATTGCTGGCACTGCCAACAAGGAGGCGGTCATTGCCTATGCCGACTATTGGCTTTCGGGCGAGCCGGGCATCACCGTCTCCGAGCAGGGCTACTACTCGCCGTCGACCAACATCAAGAACGTCATGGCGCCGGAGAAATATGCCTTCTGGTACGAGGGCAAACCCTGGGTCGGCGCCGAGGAGCGCGGCATCAAGGAAGGCGACCTGCGCGACGGCGGCTCGCTCGAAGAACGCGCCAAGAACGTCGCCTACTGGCACCAGTGGCCGGACGAATACGACCACCTGATCCAGAAGTGGGACGAATTCCTCAACGCCTGATGAAGGACGGCCGGGGCGCAAACCCGCCCCGGCCCTTCCCCCAACGCATCCGCTATTAGAACCGGAGAACGACCGTGATCTTCGACCTCGAACTCAACAATGTCGGCAAGGTCTACGACAACGGCACCCCCGCCGTGATCGATTTCAACCTGTCGGTTTCCAAGGGCGAGTTCATCGCGTTCCTCGGCCCGTCCGGCTGCGGCAAGACGACGACGCTGCGCATGATCGCCGGCTTCGAGCAGATCTCTTCCGGCGAGATGCTGATCAAGGGCAAGCGTATGAACGACATCCGGCCGGAACACCGGCCGACGTCGATGATCTTTCAGAGCTACGCGCTCTTTCCGCACATGACCGTGCGCCGCAATGTCGGCTACGGGCTCGACGTCAAGGGCATGGCCAAAGCCGAACGCGACGCCAAGGTCGATCGTATCCTGGCAACGCTTGGGCTCGAGGACATCGCCGAGAAGAAGCCGGACCGGCTCTCCGGCGGCCAGCGCCAGCGCATCGCGCTTGCCCGCGGTCTTGTCGTTGAACCGGATATTCTGCTTCTCGACGAGCCGCTGGGCGCGCTCGACGCCAATCTGCGCAAGGCGATCCAGAACGAACTGAAGCTGCTGCAGAAAACGCTCGGCGTCACCTTCGTCTTCGTCACCCATGCGCAGTCCGAGGCGCTCGCGCTTTCCGACCGTATCGTGGTGATGAACCAGGGCAGGGTCGAGCAGATCAGCCCGCCACACCAGCTCTACACCCGGCCAAACACCGCCTTCGTTGCCCAGTTCATCGGCAATAACACGATCTTCCAGGGCGAAGTCGAAGGCGCATCGGACGACCGGACGCTGGTTTCGACGCCGCTCGGGCAGCTTTCCGGCCGGCCGAACGGGGCCCTTTCCAAGCGGTCACGGGTCAACGTCGTCATCCCGGCCGAAGCGATCGAGGTGCATACGGCGGCCCTGGTTTCGCGTGACCAGATTGCCCATGCGGTCGGCGGCAACGTCGTCAGCGCCAGTGTGCGCCGCTTCGACGTGGTCGGCCATGTATCCCACCTGACGGCGGGACTTGCGGACGGACGCACCGTTTCGCTCGAAGCCCATGTCGACAAGTACCAGCCCGATGCCTTTCCCGTCGGTGCGGACATTCTTTTGAGCTGGCAGCCGGGCGAAGCCACCGTCATCCCAGCCTGATCACGCGAGCGGGATGAGGAAAAGTGTGTGCGGTTTTCCGCCCGCATCCCGCTCTGACTTATGAGAAGAGAAAACACGAAGGAGACATACCATGGCCAAGGAAATCCTCTGCAGCTTCGGCATCGACGTTGACGCGGTCGCCGGCTGGCTCGGATCCTACGGGGGCGAGGATTCGCCCGACGATATCTCGCGCGGCCTTTTTGCCGGCGAGGTCGGCAGCCCGCGACTGTTGAAACTGTTCGAACGCTTCGGCATCAAGACCACCTGGTTCATTCCCGGCCACTCGATCGAGACGTTCCCGGAACAGATGCAGGCTGTGGCGGACGCCGGCCACGAAATCGGCATTCACGGCTACACCCATGAAAACCCGATCGCCATGACGCGCGAGCAGGAGACCGAAGTCCTCGACAAGAGCATCGATCTCGTCACCAAGCTCTCGGGCAAGCGCCCGACCGGCTATGTTGCGCCATGGTGGGAGTTCTCCAACGTCACCAACGAGCTGCTGCTGGAACGCGGGATCAAGTACGATCACTCGCTGATGCATGACGACTTCACGCCCTATTATGTCCGCGTCGGCGACAAGTGGACGAAGATCGACTACTCCAAGAAGCCGTCCGAATGGATGGTGCCGCTGCAGCGCGGCAAGGAGACCGACCTCATCGAGATCCCGGCGTCCTGGTATCTCGATGACCTGCCACCGATGATGTTCATGAAGAAGGCCCCGAACAGCCACGGCTTCGTCAATCCGCGCGATATCGAGCAGATGTGGCGTGATCAGTTCGACTGGGTCTATCGCGAGATGGACTATGCGGTGTTTCCGATTACCATCCATCCTGACGTTGCCGGGCGGCCGCAGGTGCTGATAATGCTGGAGCGGCTCTATGCCCACATGGTCAAGCATCCGGGCGTGAAGTTCGTGACGATGAACGAGATCGCCGACGATTTCGCCAAGCGTTTCCCGCGCAAGAAGTGAGCGACTGACGGGGGGCGGTCAAAGTGCCGTCTCCGCCCTTTATTACCGATTGGATCAAACGATGTGCTCTCTCTGCGGCGTCCTTGGAGGCAACGAACACTGGGCCGATGCGGTGGCGCGGCCAGGCGTCTATACCCGCAATGTCGAGCGCATCGATCGAAGGCGCGAGCGCGCCAACCGGGTGCGCATCGCCAATGCAATGCTGGCGCGCTTCGGTCTGACCATCTCCGATTGGCAGGGCGCGTCCTTCGTGTTGTCCACACGGACGGGCAAGACTGAGATCATCGAGGATCTCGGTCATCTCTGGCCGGCCGCCGAACGGCTTTGCGGCCGTCCCTGCGATCCGCTCGATGTGGCCCTGGTTACTGCTGCTGAGGCCGCGATCGATGACTGAGCCGCAGATCCCGCTGCTGACCCCGATCAACCTGCTCACGGGCTTCCTCGGCTCCGGCAAGACGACTCTGCTTGCGCGACTGCTCGCCGATCCGGCTCTTTCGGATGCAGCGGTCCTCATCAACGAATTCGGAGAGGTCGGGCTCGACCATCATCTTGTCGAGCGCATCGACGATACCATGGTGCTCTTACAATCGGGCTGTCTCTGCTGCACGGTGCGCGGCGAGCTTGCCGATGCCATCAAGGATCTGCATTCGAAGCGGGAGCGCGGGCTGGTTCCGCCTTTCCGCCGCATCGTCGTCGAAAGCACCGGGCTTGCCGATCCGTTCCCGGTGCTGTCGACGATCAAATCCGACCCGGTGCTGCGCCACCATTTCCGCCCGGGCAACGTCATCACCACCGTCGATGCCGTCAACGGGCTCGGCCAACTCGGCACCTATGTCGAATCCAACCGGCAGGCTGCTGTTGCAGACCGGCTGGTCGTCACCAAGGCCGATCTGGCGCTGCCGGCCGATGTCGCCCGTCTTGTCGAGAAATTGCGCAACATCAATCCGGACGCGCCGCTGCTGATGGCGACCGATCTGTCCTTCGCCGTTGCCGAGCTTGTCGACGAGAACCTCGGCCTGCGCGCCGCCGCGCTGCAATCGACCAGCGGTTTCTATTGCGAGGCGCCGGTTCAATTGGCAACGGCGGAAGGCTCCGTGCACCAGTCCGCGGTGACCTCCTTCGTCATGACCGTGGAGCGCGCCATCGACTGGACGGCTTTCGGCCTCTGGCTGACAATGCTGCTCAACCGTCACGGCGAGAAGGTGCTGCGGGTGAAGGGCATTCTTAACATCGCAGGCGAGGAGCGCCCTGTCGCCATTCATGGCGTTCAGCATTTGGTCCACACGCCTGTTCATATGGAGCGCTGGCCGGACGAAGATCGCCGCTCGCGCATCGTGTTTATTGTTGACGGTCTGGATGTCGAACTGCTGAAACGGTCGTTCGAGGCTTTTGCCCTCGACCGGTCCTCCGTCGAGGATGCGGCCGTCCCGAAACGCAGTCTTCAGGAACGTCAGTCGTCTTCATGAACAAGCACCTGCCTGACCAAGCGACGATGGCGACGCCATCCCTCCATCTCTCCGGTCGCCCACGCCTGCGCGTGCTTGGCACGGCGATTTCTCTGCTCGAGGAGTTGCGGGTTCGCGCCGAGGCCGATCTCGGCATCGAGGTCGTATTCGACAACAACGACTTCCTGACCACTCAGCACAAGGCGGCGCAGGAGCCGGATAGTTACGACATCTACGACCAGTGTTTCCATAATCTGGATATCGTCTGGTACTGGCGGGCGATCCAGCCGATCGAGATTGGCCGCATCGCGCTCTGGGACGAGATCAACGATCTGACGAAGACCGGCCATATCGGCCCGAATGCCAGGCTGGGGCAGGGGGATGCGCCGGTAAAGAAGCTGTTCGTGCAGCCCAATCTCGAACTGGGCGACACGCCGTCGAGCACGATCTCGATGCTGCCGACGACGCATAATTTCGACAGCTTCGCCTACAGGACCGACGTTGCCCCCAATACGGTTTCGATGAACAGCTGGGCGGCGCTGCTCGACGAGCGCTGGGCCGGACGCGCAGCCCTCGTCGACGAGCCGGCGATCGGTATCTTCGATGCAGCCCTTGCCGCGCAGGCATCCGGCCTGATGTCGTTCGACAATATCGGCGCCATGACTGTTGACGAGATCGACCGGCTGATCGGTCTGCTTGAGGAGCGCAAGAAGAACGGCTATTTCCGCGCCTTCTGGCGGACGGCCGAGGATGCAGCGCGGCTGATGGTGCGCGGCGAGACCGATATCCAGAGCATGTGGTCGACGGGCATCAGCATCCTCAACGGCCAGGGCGTTCCGGTGGAACAGGCGGTGCCGGCTGAGGGATATCGTGCCTGGCATGGCGGCCTGTGTCTCGCACGCCATCTGTCGGGCCGCATGCGCGACGTCGCCTATGAGTATCTCAACTGGTGGATATCCGGCTGGCCGGGCTCGGTCGTGGCGCGGCAAGGCTACTACATCTCGACGCCGGAGCGTTCGAGGCAATTCATGTCGGTGGCCGAATGGGACTACTGGTACGGCGGCCTGCCGGCGGCATGCGACCTGCCGGGCCCGGACGGCACCATACGCATTCGGGCAGGATCGGTCAGGAGCGGCGGCTCCTACTGGCAGCGCGCCAACTGCATCGCGGTCTGGAATACCACCATGGACGAGCACAATTATCTGGTTCGCCGCTGGATGCAGCTGGTCGAACGATAGAGGGAAACGGGATGACGCAGGACTTCAGTGGACGGTCGATCGCGCAGCTGTCAGTGCTGCTGCAGTCCGGTGCGCTCGATCCGCGTGAGCTGACACGCTGGACGCTTGAGCGGATCCGCAGTCACGACGACCAAGCGATCTTCACCACGATTCTGCCGGAGCGGGCGATGCGGGAGGCGGAGGCCTCCGCCCGGCGCATCGCCGCCGGCCGTTCATTTGGGTTGCTCGACGGAATTCCCGTTGCGTGGAAAGACCTGTTTGCCATCAAAGGCGTGGCGACGACGGCGGGATCGGTGGTGCTGAAGGACGCGCCGGCGGCACAAGAGGACGCGGCGATGGTGACCGCGCTCGGCCATGCCGGCATGGTCAGCGTTGGTCGCGTCAACATGAGCGAATTTGCCTTCTCCGGGCTCGGCATCAACCCGCATTACGGCACGCCGCGCAATCCGCGGGCGCGCGATGTCGACCGCCTGCCGGGCGGTTCGTCCTCCGGCTCCGGTGCCGCCGTAGCCGCCGACCTGGTGCCGGTTTCGATCGGCACGGATACGGGCGGATCCATCCGCATTCCGGCCGCCTTCAACGGTATCGTCGGCTACAAGGCGACGCGCGGCCGCTATTCCATGCGTGGCGTCTTTCCGCTCGCCAAGAGCCTCGATTCGCTCGGTCCCCTCTGCCGGACGGTGCAGGACGCCGTCTGGGTCGATGCGGCGATGCGAGGTCTGCCCGCGCCGGAAATCCGGCGGGGCAGTCTCGATGGCCTGTCGCTCGTGGTGCCGACAACGGTGGTTTTCGACGGTGCCGAAGACGGTGTCGTTTCCGCTTTCGAAGCCGGACTCGGGCGGCTGGAGCGCGCCGGCGCCCGTGTGCGCCGCCAGCCGTTTCCGGCATTCGAGCGCATTTTCGAGACCATGGCGCGGCACGGACCGCTGGTCACGGCCGAGGCCTTCGCGCTCCATCGCGACCGGCTCGAAGGGTCGCAGGCGGCATCGATGGACCAGCGCGTCGTGGCACGGGCCCGGCTCGGGCAAAACATAAGCCTCTCCGATTATGTCGAGACGCTAAACACGCGGGAGGCGCTGATCGCCGAGATCGCCGCCCATATTGGGTCGAACGAGCTTGTCGCTTATCCCACCGTTGCCCATGTGGCGCCACCCACGGCGCCGCTTCTCAATGACGACGCCCTGTTCGTCGAAACCAACGCCCGGACCCTGCGCAACACCTCGATCGGCAATTTCCTTGACTGGTGCGGCGTCTCTCTACCGTGCGGCATTGGCGCCGCCGGTATGCCGGTCGGCCTGCTGCTTTCCGCCCAGCCGCATCACGATGCGCATCTGTTGTCGATGGCGCTTGCGGCCGAGGCAATCGTTCGTGCCGATTGAGGGGCAGGTCGCTCGGAAACTACGCCTACCGACAAGAGCGAGCGCACTTTGCGACTAGCCGGGGCGGGAAAGAGATAGTCTACTGCTTGACGACCTTCCGGAAACGCCGGTCGCAAAGGCCCTGAAGAGGCCGCGACATTCAAGGCAGCCGGTCAGGAAGAATAGGCCGCGATCGGCCGTCGCCTTGGCAACACGGGAACAGCTGAAGCAGACGGACGGCGGACTGGATGGGAGCTTCGCATGGACGTGAGTTATTCCACGGCAGGCACGGTTGCGTTCGAGCGCAAGCGCTATTGGGACGAGGCGGTATCGAGCACCTACTTCCCGCTCGATCTGCGCTTCCAGAACTCGGCGGAGTTTTCCGGCGAGTTGAACGTCTGGGATCTCGGCGCGGTATCGCTGTCGCGGCTTGAATCCGACGGGCTGCTCTATCGCCGACAGAAACGGCACCTGCTGCATGAGCGCGAAGAAAGCTATCTGATCACCGTGCCGGAGACGGCGGAGATCAGCTTCGAGCAGGCCGGTAAGGCAGTGCGCTGCAAGCCGGGGGCCTTCCTCGTCGAGCGCAGCCATCTGCCGTACGAATTCAGCTATACGGCCAAGAACACGCTCTGGGTGCTGAAGGTGCCGATTGCCACGCTGCGTCCGCGTGTCGGCCTTCCCGAACGTATCGCGTCGCTCAGCTTCGATTCCACCCGTGGCACCGGCGCATTGTTCGTCGACATGATCCGGCTTGTTGCGCCGCGGCTTGTCGAGATGGATGCGCCCGCCCGCGACATGACCGGCAAGCACCTGGTCGATATCCTCGCGATGTCGCTGATCTCCGACGAACGCATGCTGACGTCGGACGCAGGCTCGGTTCAGGTCGGCCACCTGCATCGCGTCGAGAGCTACATTCGCGCCAATCTCGCCCGGGCCGATCTCGGTCCGCAGGTGATCGCCGATGCCTGCGGCATCTCGGTGCGCTACCTGCACCAACTGATGAAGAGGCAGGGCACGTCCGTGTGCCATTGGATCCGGGTCCAGCGGCTTCTGCGCTGCGACGAGATGCTGCGCGATCCCACCTGCCGCAAGCTGGTTTCGGAAATCGCCTATGCACTCGGCTTCAGCGACCACGCGCAGTTGAGCCGCCACTTCAAGGCGCATTTCGGCTACAGCCCGAGCGAAGCGCGCGAGCGCTCCCATCTGACGAGCCCGAGCAGCCCCGGCTGAGCCGGACGGCGACAAATCCCAGACAGACGTGAGGCGGTCGCACGCCCGACCGGGCGAAGGGCGAAGCCTTGCCCGATTTTCAACGGATGCCCGCTTTTAAACGGATGAAAGACAGGAGACGGATTTTGCAGAACCTTCGAGTTGCGGTCGATGTCGGTGGCACCTTTACCGACATCTGCATCATGGACGAGACCACGGGCCGGATCCGGGTCGAAAAGACGTCGTCCTCCGCCGATCCGATCGACGGGATCATGTCTGGCGTCGAAAAAGCCGGCATCGACCTGTCGAAGGTGGCGCTGTTTTCGCATGGCACCACCGTTGCCACCAACGCCCTGATCACGCGGCGCCTGCCGCGCACGGCGATGGTTTGCACGAGAGGTTTCCGCGACGTCATCGAGATCCGCCGCGCCAACAAGGAAGACCTCTGGGATACCTACAAGGACGTAGTGCCGCCCTATGTGCCGCGGCGCGACCGGTTGGTGGTGACGGAGCGTGTCGACGCGCAGGGCGGGATCGTCGCCACGCTCGACGAAGACGAGGCCCGGGAGGTCGCACGCATTCTCAAGCGCCGCAATGTCGCGGCCGTCGCCGTCTGCTTCATGAACGCCTTCATGAACGGCGCCAACGAGCGCCGCATGAAGGAAATCTTGATGGAGGTGATGCCCGGCGTGCCGGTGTCGACCTCGTCGGAAGTCCTGCCCGAGATCTTCGAGCATGAGCGGTTCTCCACGACCGTCGCCAATGCGGCCTTAAGCCCCGTTGTCGTCGACTATACATCGCGGCTCGGCAAGCGGCTGCAGCAGGAAGGCTATGAACGCGATCTTCTGCTTTTGCACACAGGCGGTGGGGTAATGACCCCGAAGAGCGTCGAGGACTTTGCCGCACGGCTTGCCGGTTCCGGCATTGCTGCCGGTGCTATCGCCAGCAAATACATCGCCGAGCTCTGCGGCTTCCGCAATTCGATCGGGCTCGACATGGGCGGCACATCGACCGACGTGTCGCTCGCCTATGACGGCCAGTCGCGCATCACCAAGGACTGGTTCATCGAATTCGGCTATCCGATCCGCTTCTCCTCGATCGAGGTTCTGACGATCGGTGCCGGCGGCGGGTCGCTCGCCTGGACCGACGAGGCGGGATCGCTGCGCAACGGTCCGCAATCGGCCGGCGCCAGTCCGGGCCCTGCCTGCTACGCCAAGGGCAACCGCCAGCCGACCAACACCGACGCCAATGTCGTGCTCGGTCGCCTCGGTACCAGCCTTGCCGGCGGCAAGATCACGCTTGACGCGAACCTTGCCCTCGAGGCCGTCCGCGAAGGGGTCGCCGAGCCGTTCGGGCTAGAGCCGCATGCGGCCGCCGATGCGATCATCCGTGTTGCCAATGCCAATATGTCGGACGCGGTGCGGCTGATCTCGATCAGCCGTGGGTACGATCCACGCGATTTTGCGCTCGTCGCCTTCGGCGGTGCCGGAGCCCTGCATGGCGCGGCGATCGCTCGCGAACTGTCGATCCCCGCGGTCATCGTTCCGCCGAACCCCGGCGTCACTTCGGCGCTCGGCTGCCTGCTCGTCGACATGCAGCACGATTTTTCCGAAAGCTACCTGAAGGCGGCCGCCGACGCCGACGCAACGGCGATCGAAGAGGCCTTCCTCCGCCTCGAACAGGAAGCATCGGAGCGGCTTGCCCATGAAGGTGTCGCGGCTAAGGACGTGGTGCTCCAGCGCAGCATCGACATGATGTATCTCGGGCAGTGGCGTTCGCTCTCCGTCACCGCACCAGCGCCGGTCACCGACATCGCGCCGCTGGTCGAAGCCTTCCACCGTGAGCATCAGCGCGAATACAATTTCCGTCGCGACGAAACGCCGGTCAGCCTGTTCCGCATCAACTTGAAGGCCGTCGGCATGGTGCCGAAGGCGTCGCTGGCACGCCACGAGCCGACGGGAGTGATCCCCGAGCCGAAGACGCGGCGGAGCGTATGGTTTGAAGCCGAGGCCGCGCTCAATACGCCCGTCTACGATCGCGAAACCTTGCCCGCAGGGTTCGTCTTCAAGGGCCCTGCCATCGTCGAGCAACTCGATTCGACCGTCGTCGTCCCGCCGGGAACGACCGCGGAAGTGGACACCTATCTCAACATCATCATCCGCATCGAAGGTGAAGCGAATGTCTGAACAGCAAAACCTTGACCCGGTGACCTTCGAGGTCCTGAAGAACTCCTTCATCACCAGCGTCGATCAGATGGCCGAGCAGATCCTGAGAACCTGCTATTCCTTTGTCATCTACAACCGCGACTTCTCCAGTGCCCTTCACGATGCCGAAGGCAATTCGGCCGCTCAGGGCAACCAAGACATCGCGGTGCATGTCGGCACCCTGCATTTCACCTGCAAGGACGTCATCCGCGCCTTCGATGGCGACATGCATCCCGGCGACGTCTACGCCATCAACGATCCCTATGCCGGCGGCACGCATTTCAACGACGTCCGGCTGATCCGGCCGATCTTCGTCGACGGCAGGATCATCGCCTTCAGCCAGTCGAACGGACACTGGTCGGATCTCGGCGGCAGCGTCCCAGGCTCCTTTGATGTCGCCGCCAAGGAGATGTTCAGGGAGGGGATGCGCATCACCCCGATCCGCCTGTTCGACAAGGGGCGGTTCTGCAAGGATGTCGCCCACCTCATCGCTTCCAACACCCGCGACCCCGCCTCGATCATCGGCGACATCCATGCCCAGGCGCAGGCGACCCAGGTCTGCGAGCGCGAGATCCTGCGGCTGGTCGGCAAATACGGCGAGGGCACGGTGAAACAGGGGCTCGGCGCCGTGCAGGACTATGTCGAGCGCGCCATGCGCCAGCGGATCGCCGCACTGCCGGACGGCGAATGGGAAACGCAGGACTTCATCGACCGTGATCCGGCGGGCAACGAGGGCATGATCCCGATCAAGGTCAAGCTGACGATTAGGGGTGACCGGGCGATCTACGACTTCACCGGCAGCCACCCGACCATCGGCTCGATCTACAATTCCGCCTTCGGCGCGACCTTCTCGGCGGTCGCCGCGGGGATGAAGACCTTCTTCCCCGACCTGCCGCTCAACAGCGGCTTCTACCGGGTGTTCGAAATCATCGCGCCCGAAGGCTCGATCGTCGATGCGAAGTGGCCGGTGGCCGTCACCGGCTTCCTCATGCCCTTCGAGAAGATCATGAACGCGATCTACGAGATCTGGTCGAAGATCATCCCGGAGCGCGCCATCGCCTGTGCCTTCAACCTCGAATACCTGCTGACCGGCGGGCGTGATGCACGCGCCGCGGAAAAGCCGATCTTCATGTTCTACGACTGGCTTCCCGGCGGTTGGGGCGGGCGCAACGGCATGGACGGCTGCAATGTGACGACGGCCTGCTTCGGAACCGGCCTGATGGCCCAGCCGGTCGAGGGACAGGAACGGGCAAATCCGATCCTGACCACCGAGTTCGAGGTGCTGACGGATTCTGCCGGCCCCGGAAAGTGGCGCGGCGGTGCCGGTGTGCTCAAGACTTCCCGCATGCTCGAAGCCGAAAATACCGTCATTTCCTATATCTGCGACCGCGAGCGCGCCATCGTTTGGGGCATCGAGGGCGGGCTGCCGTCGATGCCGCACGGGCTAACGCTGACCCGTGAAAAGACCGGCAAGACGGAATGGCTCGGCGCTACTTTCTCCGATGTGGCAATCGAGGCGGGGGACGTCTTCTCGCGCCCGACCGCGGGCGGCGGCGGCTTCGGCGATCCGCTCGAGCGCGATCCGCAACGGGTGCTGGCCGATGTCATCGACGACTACGTCTCGGTCGAGCGGGCGGCGAAGGATTATGGCGTCGTCATCGATCCCGTCGATCCGGAAATCTGCGCCTACGAGATCGATGCCACCGCGACGGCCGAACTGCGGCGACAGATCCGGGCAGACCGGTTGGGTTGGCTGGGCGCAGATCCGGCCGAGGTCTCGGCAAAGTTCAAGGCGGGGGAAATCAATGCGCTCGACGCGGTGCGCCGCTATGCCGTGATCCTCGACTGGGATACGGGCGATCTGCTACCCGTCTCCACCGAACAGTTTCGCAACATGTATCGCAAACGCTCAGTGGCTGCCTGGCAGTAGCAACGCAAATGCTTGGTGGGTGGGCGGTTCGCCTACCCGAATACGGGGGGATGTCATGGCGGGTGTTACGATCGTTGCGGCCGCTGAGGCCGATAGGTCCGCATGGAACGAGCTTCATGCGGGATTTGCCGCCTTCTACGGGGTTGATCAGACCGACGAGATGCGGGATCGGGTGTGGAGCTGGATCCGCGACGGCCAGCTCGAATGCCGGCTGGCGCTCGATGGCTCGGGTCGCCCGATCGGGTTGACCCATTTTCGCGAATATATCCGGCCGCTGATGGCGGCGCGCGGGGGTTTTCTCGACGATCTCTTCGTTGCGCCCGAGGCGCGCGGCAGCGGCGCAGCACCGGCGCTGATCCGCGCCGTTGCCGATATCGGGCGAGAGCGCGGCTGGTCCGTCATCCGCTGGATCACGCGCGACAACAACTACCGGGCTCGCGGCCTTTATGATCAGCTGGCCACCAGAACGGATTGGCTGACCTATGATATCGCCTTGTAACCACGCACCAGAGTGATCATGCATCAAAACGGGAGACGCCGATGACCGCACAGCCTAATTCCACCGAAGCGCGGGACATGGCCTACCATCTCCATTCCTACACCAATCCGCGCAAGCTGGAGCGGGAAGGGCCGCTGATCATCGACCGCGGCGAGGGCATCCACGTCTTCGACAACAGCGGCAAGCGCTATATCGAGGGCATGGCCGGGCTTTGGAGCGTGGCCGTCGGCTTCGGCGAGAAACGGCTGGTCGAAGCCGCGCGCAGCCAGATGGCGAGGCTACCCTACTATCATACCTTCTCGCAGAAATCGCACGGGCCGGTGGCGGATCTGGCGGAGAAGCTGGTCGGCATGGCGCCGGTGCCGATGTCCAAGGTTTACTTCGCCAACTCCGGATCCGAGGCGAACGATACAGCGATCAAGCTGGTCTGGTATCGCTCCAACGCGCTAGGCAAACCGGAAAAGAAAAAGATCATCTCGCGCATCAAGGGTTACCACGGCGTGACGGCGCTGAGCGCCAGCCTGACGGGCCTCCCCAACAACCATCGATCGTTCGATCTGCCGTTTCCCAACATCCTGCACACGACCTGCCCGCATTATCGCACCGGTGCGGAGCCGGGGCAGGATGAGCTTGCCTTTTCGCGCTGCTGTGCAGAAGAGCTGGAGGCGCTCATCCTCGAGGAGGGGCCGGAGACGATCGCCGCCTTCATCGGCGAGCCGGTTATGGGGGCCGGCGGCGTCATCGTTCCGCCGGAGGGCTATTGGGCGGCCATCCAGGACGTGCTGCGGAAATACGATATCCTGCTGATTGCCGACGAGGTGATCTGCGGTTTCGGGCGCACCGGCAACATGTTCGGATCCGAGACCTTCGGCATGCGGCCGGATATCATGACGCTCTCCAAGCAGCTGTCATCGTCCTATCAGCCGATCGCGGCTCTCATGATCAACGACAACGTCTACGAGCCGATCGCCAATGAGGCAGATCGGATCGGTGCGCTCGGGCATGGATTTACCGCCAGCGGCCATCCGGTCGCCGCTGCAGTCTCGCTCGAAAACCTGGCGATCATCGAGGAGAAGGACCTGGTCGGCAATGTCCGCCGTCTTGCGCCGCATTTCCTCGGTCGGCTCAATGCGCTCGAACGGCATCCGCTGGCTGTCGAAGCGCGCGGCGTCGGCCTCATCGGTGCGCTCGAACTCGAGGCGGCGGATGGGGCGGCCGCAGGCGCAACGGGCGCGCGGGTTGGTGCGATCCTGCAGAGGAACGGCCTGATCTGCCGCAACATCGGCGATTCCATCGCCTTCTGCCCGCCGATGATCATCACCGCCGCCGAGATCGACGAGATGTTCGATATCGTCGAGGCGAGCCTTGAGCAACTCGGTAGGCAGGCGGCGGCATAAGCATCCCGGCATCGGGCCCGCATCATAGTGCGGGCTCACGGTACGCCGGGCTGCGGGCGTCTTCACGACGACGAAATCAGGAACGCCAGAGGCCGCCATGACGTGGCGACCATACCTGTGAGCCATCGCCCTTCGATCAGAACCGATATCCGACGAACAGCGACCCGGTCGGCTGCAGCTCGCGCTCGACAGTCCCGTTTGCCGTACCCCCAAGTCGCTGCAATCGCAGAGATCTTGATGGCTGCGATGCCTTCATTGAGCCGGCTTCCAGCCATTGGCATCCGCGCCGCCGGCGATCGAAGCCTCAGCAATGATGCCTGTCCTCGACCGCTTCTTCATCCTTAGTCGTAGCGAAAAGACGCAGATTGACACGCGTTCAATCCTGGACATATCATTAAGTCAAATTACTTGACTTATTAAATGCGTCATCGAAACCTGGAGGGGAGTTCGTCATGCCGGCAGTCGAGGAAATGCGGTCCAGACCAATTGTAACGGGGACCGGAAACATCATCAGCAGAGTTTCGGCAAGGGTGTTCGGCGGGGTCATGGCCGCGTCATTCGCCATGCTTGCAGCGGGCCAGGCGCAGGCCGAGTCCGTTCTGACCATGCATATCGAAGAGCAGACGAGCTGGGTGCAGAACTTCAACCCGTTCGACCTGGGCGGGCGGCGCCAAAGCACCATGGACTTCGTCTATGAGCCGCTCGTGATCTTCAACGACTATGACAGCGGCAAGCCGGTCTGGCGGCTGGCAACCGGCTACAAGTTTGCCGACGATCTGAAGTCGATCACCTATACGCTGCGCGATGGCGTCAAGTGGTCGGATGGCAAGCCGCTGACATCGGCCGACATGAAATTCACCCTCGAACTGATGCTCAAGAACCCGGCGGTCGACATCGTTGGCGTCGGCGAGAGTGTCGCTTCGGTCGAGGCGGTGTCGCCCACGGAGGTCAAGATCAACCTCAAGGGCGTCGATACACATTTCCCGGAATCGCTCGCCGAATTTCCTGTCGTGCCCGAGCATATCTGGAAGGATGTTGCCGATCCGCTCGCCTTCAAGAACGAGAAGCCTGTTGGTTCCGGCCCGATGACCGAGATCCGCCGCTTCACGCCGCAGGTCTACGAGCAATGCCGCAATCCCAACTACTGGGACGCAGCGACCCTGAAGGTCGATTGCCTGAAACTGCCGCAGATTGCCGGCAATGACCAGATGCTGGCGCTTCTGCCCGAGGGGGGCCTTGACTGGTTCGGCTCGTTCCTGCCGCAGATCGACAAGACCTATGTCGGCCTCGACCCGGAGCACAATGCCTATTGGCAGCCACCGGCCGAAACGGTTTCCTTCCAGATGAACCTCAAGTCGGCCAATGCCGGCAACGCCGAAGCCTTCAACGACATGACCTTCCGCCGCGCCTTCAGCCTGGCGATGGATCGCGTTTCCATGGTCGACATTGCCGGCTTCGGCTATCCCGTCGTCAATGCGCATGCGAGCGGCCTGCCGCCTCGCTTTGATAGCTGGCGCAACAAGGCGGCCGAGGGCGCCCAGGACGAATGGCTCGCCTACGACATCGACAGGGCCAACAAGCTGCTCGACGATGCCGGCTACAAGAAGGACGGCGAAGGGTTCCGCACGACGCCGAGCGGCAAACCCATCACCTTCCCGATCATCGTCCCCAACGGCTGGACCGACTGGATCGATGCGGTCCAGATCGCCACCGAAGGCCTGCGCAAGATCGGGATCAATGCTTCGGTGGCCACGCCCGAATACGAGCAATGGCAGAAGCAGATCCTCGACGGCTCATTCGAGGCCGTGATGAATTCGCGCGCCGACGGGCCGACCCCCTTCCGCGGCTATTTCCAATCGCTGTCGACCGCCTTCGGCGGACGGATCACCAGCGCGCCTTCGCGCTACTCCAATCCGGAACTCGACGAGGTGTTTGACGCATATCGCCGGGCGACGACGGACGAGGACCGCAAGAAGCTGTTCGACCAGGTGCAGCTGATCGTTGCCGACAATCTGCCCGTCGTTCCCGTCTTCAACGGTCCGACCTGGTACCAGTTCTCGACCAAGCGCTTCACCGGATGGGTCTCGAAGGAAGAGCCCGCGATGAACCCCGAGGATCACGACAACAACCGCATGCGGTTGATGCATCTGTTGCGGCTGAAGCCGGCCGAATAGGCTCAGGGAAGGGCTGACTGATGCGACTTCCTCGCCGACGGCTTGCCGTCTACTGCGTCGCGTTCCTGTTTGCGATCGTGATGAACTTTGCGGTTCCCCGGTTGATGCCGGGTAGCCCCGTCGACAGCATGATCGCCCAGCTCGGACCGCGGGCAACGCCCGCGGCGATCGAGGCGATCAAGGCGCGGTTCGGCGCCATCGAACAGCCGATGTGGCAACAGTTCGTCGACTACATAGTCGGGCTGGCGCATTTCGATCTCGGCGTATCGGTGAAGTACTACCCGCAAACGGTGCTCGAGGTTCTCGGGCGGTCGGCCGGCTGGACGGCGTTCCTGGTGGTAACCGCAATCGTCTTTTCGCTGTCGATCGGGGTCTCGCTTGGAGCCTTGGCAGCCTGGCGTCGCGGCGGCCGGTTCGACAGCTTCGTCTCGCCGTTCTCGGTGGTGATGATCGCTGTGCCGCCCGTGATCATCGCGCTGGCGACGCTGTTCATCTTCGGCGTCACCCTTCGCCTGCTGCCGGTCGGCTATGCCTACGATCCGAGCCTCGATCCGGGGTTCAATTTCACTTACTTCGGCAGTGTCTTTCTGCATGCGATCATGCCGGTGCTGACGCTCTCTCCCTACCTGATCGGCGAGTTCCAGACGACCATGCGCTCCAGCATGATCTCCGTGCTCGGCGAGGATTATGTCACCATGGGTCGCGCCAAGGGGCTGTCCGAATCCGCTGTCATGTTCGGCTATGCCGCCCGCAATGCCATGCTGCCGGTGCTGACCAACCTCGCGCTGATGCTCGGCGCCGTGTTCGGCGGATCGATCGTGACCGAAATCGTCTTCAATTATCCCGGCCTCGGCCTCACGCTCTATACCGCCAGCGTCGCGCGCGACTATCCCGTCATCCAGGGGCAGCTGCTGTTAATGACGATGGCCACGCTCGGGGCAAACCTGCTTGTCGACATTCTCTACGGCGTCGTCGACCCGCGTATCCGGGAGGGGCGCGCATGACCTCGGGTCTTACATTGTTATGGCGGCAGAAGAAGGCCGTTGCCGGTCTCGCCATCATCGTCGCGCTTTGCCTGATGGCGCTTCTGGCGCCGCTGATCGCCCCCGGCGATCCCGGCGAACGGGTCGGGCGCTCGCATCAGCCGCCAACGGTCGAGCATGTCTTCGGCACCACCAAGATGGGGCGCGACGTCTATTCCCAATTCGTCTGGGGTGCACGTCCGTCGCTCGCCGTCGGTTTTGCGACCGGCCTTGCGATCACAGCACTCGGCACGATCGTCGGGCTGGTGGCCGGCTATTTCGGCGGGCGCACCGATGCCACGCTCGATCTCGCGACCAACGCCGTGCTGGTCATTCCCAACATACCGCTGCTGATCCTGCTCGCGTCCTTCGCCGGCACGGTCGGGCCGCTGGCGATCATGGCGATCATCGCGCTCACCTCCTGGCCTTGGGGCGCCCGCATGACCCGCTCGCAGACTTTGGCGCTGCGCAACCGCGAATTCGTCGTTGCCGCCCGCATGGTCGGCGAGCCGCACTGGCGGGTGATCTTTGTCGAGATCCTGCCCAACCTCGTGCCGTTGATCGGCATCAACGTCGTCGGCAGCATCATCTACGCCATCGTCGCCCAGACGACGCTCGAATATCTCGGCTTCGGCGATCCGCTGCGCGTCACCTGGGGCACGATGCTCTACAACGCCCAGAACTCGTCGGCGATCATCATCGGCGCCTGGTGGGATATCGGTGCGCCGGCGGCCGGCATCGCGCTGGTCGGGCTCGGCCTCGCGCTTCTCAATTTCACTTTCGACGAGATTGCCAATCCGCAGCTTCGTTCCGGCCCTGCGCTCAGCCGTTGGCTGCGGCTCAACAGGCGGCGTAACCGCGCGCTGGAGGTGGGACGATGAGCGAGCCGCTGCTGCAGGTCCGCAATCTCGATGTCGATTACCTGCTCGACGACGGCGCCTTTCGTGCGGTCAGGAACGTTTCCTTCGACATCAACCGCGGTGAGCTGTTCGGACTTGCCGGCGAGTCCGGTTGCGGCAAGAGCACGATTGCCTACGCGATCACCCGCCTGTCGAAACCGCCGGCCTGGGTGGCCGGCGGCGAAATCCTGCTCGAGGGCCGCAACCTGCTGCAGATGCCGGAGACGGCCTTGCAGGACGTACGCTGGCGGCGCATCGGCATGGTGTTCCAAAGCGCGATGAACTCGCTCAACCCGCTGATGCGGGTCGAGGCGCAGTTCCATGACGTGCTGCACCGGCACACCGGCGCGACCCGGGCACAATCACGGGCGCGGGCCGAGGAGATGTTTCGCCTGGTCGGCATCCCGGCCAGCCGGCTCGATGACTATCCGCACCAGTTCAGCGGCGGCATGCGACAGCGCATCGTCATTGCCATCTGCCTTGCGCTCCGGCCCCAGTTGATCATCATGGACGAGCCGACGACGGCGCTCGATGTGGTGGTGCAGCGCGAAATCCTGGAGCAGGTCGTTGATCTTCAGAGCACCCATGGCTTCTCTGTCCTGTTCATCACCCACGACCTGCATCTGATGGCGCAGCTCTGCCATCGCATCGGTGTGATGCTGAAAGGCGAACTGGTCGAGGTCGGCGACGTCCGTCAGATCAGCCGTGCGCCGGCTCACGACTATACCCGCAAGCTCTGGGGCGCCATTCCGCAGCTGCCTGCTTCCGTCAAGAGAGTGGGGGCCGTAGAATGAACGTCATGCCCGTTGCTTCCCCTCTTGCGCCCGTGCCGACGGACGCCATCGTCCAGCTCGATGCGATCACCCGCAGCTTTGGTCACGTCGAGGCGCTGCGCGGTATCTCGCTGGCGTTGAGACCGGGGCGGGCGCTGGCGCTGGTTGGCGAATCCGGCTGCGGCAAGACGACATGCGCCCGCATCATTGCGCGCATGGACGCCCCGACGGCGGGGTCGATGCAATTTCGTGGCCGCGATATCACCGCCACCGGTAGTGCGGCTGCAGAGAAGGCCTATCGCCGCGCGGTGCAGATGGTGTTTCAGGACCCATTCGCCTCACTCAACCCGGTGTTCACGGTCTATCATCATCTGGCAAGACCGCTCGCCCTTCACGGGCATGCCAGGGGCAGGGCGCAATTGCGCGAAGCGGTCGACACGCTCTTGAGCGATGTCGGCCTCGATCCCGGCTTGACCGCACACAAGTTTCCGCACGCGCTTTCCGGCGGACAGCGCCAGCGCGTCAACATCGCCCGGGCGCTTGCGGTTCGGCCCGACGTTCTGGTTGCCGACGAGCCGACATCGATGCTCGACGTCTCGATCCGCCTCGACATCCTCGAACTCTTGGCCGGCATCAAGCGCGATCGCGATCTCGCCATGCTCTACATCACCCACGATATCGCCACCGCCGCGCATATTGCCGAAGACGTCGTCGTCATGTTTGCGGGCCAGATGGTCGAGTGGGGCGCGACGGAAGCCGTGATCGGTGATGCGCGCCACCCCTATACGCAGCTGCTGCTCTCCGCCGTGCCCGACCCGGATCGCCCGTTCGTGCCCGGCGCCAGCGCCCGCTTTCTCGGTCACGCCGAAGAGGTTCGCCGCATCAGCCGGCCGGTCTCGAGCGTGGTCGAACAGGTCGGTCCCAACCACTTCGTGCGCGCACTCGGCGTCGCCTAATTCCAACATCACAGGTTTGCTCATGGATTATCTCGTCAATCTGTCTCTGCTTCGCCCAAAGCCCGACCTCGACCAGCGGATGGATGCGGCAGGGGTGACGATCAGGCGTGCCCTGGCACCCGAGTTCGAGCTGGTGATCGCGTGGGTCCGGGAAAAATTCGGATCGGGCTGGGCCGGCGAGACCGCCGTCGCGCTCACCCGCCAGCCGCCAACCTGCCTTCTCGCCACGCGTGATGGAAAGCTCATCGGCTTTGCCTGTCACGAGGCGATCGCGCGCGGGTTCTTCGGCCCGACCGGCGTCGATGAAGCAGCACGCGGCGAAGGAATAGGCCACGCGTTGCTGCTTGCTTCTTTGCTCGATTTGAAGACGATGGGCTACGCCTATGCCATCATCGGCGATGTTGGTCCGTCGGCGTTTTACGAGCGGACCGTCGGCGCCATGCCAATCCCGAATTCCGCGCCCGGCATTTATGCCGGCATGCTCAAGATCGACGACTAACCCTTCTGGAGATGATGATGACGATCGCTACGAAACCGGTATTCCGTCTGGAAACGCTCTGGACGCCGGCAAAGACGGACACCCCAGCGGTTTATTCGCTGACACTGACGAACGCCTCCGATCGCCCGCTTCGGGATTTTCGACTTTGCGTTTCGGGACCTGCACGCATCGACCCTGCCGCCGCCGTCGAAGGCGGAGAGTTGTTGAGCCGGCTTTCCAACTATTCCGAGTTCGCGCCGCCGGCTGACCTGGTGCTTCAGCCGGGAAGCGTGTGGATCGTGAAGGCGCACGGTATGAGCTTCGAGCCGCAGCACTGGACCGACGGAGCCAACTCCGCCTATCTCGTCCTTGCCGACGGCAGCACCGCGCCGATCTCGGTCGTGCCGTCGCGCGCCCACGGCGACAACGCCGAGCTGAAACGTGGCGCGGTCATCTATCCCGTGCCAAAGGTAGCACCGGTTGCCGTTTCGGTCGTGCCCTGGCCGCAGGACGTATCCGTCTCCGGCCGCCTGACGCCGCCATCAGGGCTCGACCTTGCGCCGGAAGGGGCAGAAGCCGAAGCCGCAGCACGCGCATTTGCCGAGCTGACGGGGAGCCTGTTTCCGGTCGAAGGACTTGTTCGGCCGGTAGCGGAAGGCGGCCTTCCGGCCGCGCTATCGCTTTCGGGCGACCTTGCGGAGGAAGCCTATGTCATCCGCTTCTCGCTAGCTGGCGTCGCTGTGACCGGCGGCACGCGCACCGGTCTCCTCTATGGCCTGATCACGCTCGGGCAGATCCTGCGGGGTGCTAAGCTTCATCCCGGCACATTCCTGTTTCCGGCAGGCGGCGAGATTCGGGACGAGCCGGCGCTCGGCTGGCGCGGCACGCATCTCGACGTTGCCCGCCAGTTCTACAGCACCGCCGAGGTCTCGCGGTTCCTGCGGCTGATGGCCTGGAACAAGCTCAACCGCTTCCACTGGCACCTCTCGGACGACGAGGCCTGGCGGATCGAGATCGACGCCTATCCGGCGCTGACCGAGGTCGGTGCCTGGCGCGGCCATGGCCGCAAGATCCCGCCGTTGCTCGGCTCCGGCCCGCAGGTGACGGGCGGTTACTACACCAAGGCAGCCGTTCGCGAGATCGTTGCATTGGCGGAAACCTTGGGGATCGAGGTGATGCCGGAGATCGACGTGCCCGGACACTCCTTCGCGATGCTGCAGGCCATTCCGGAGCTGCGCGATCCCAACGAAGCCGGCAGCTATTATTCCGTGCAGGACTTCCCGGACAATTGCCTCAACCCGGCGCGCGAAGAAACCTATCGTGTGCTCGAAGTCGTCTTCGACGAACTGATCGAACTCTTCCCGTCGAAGATCATCCATGTCGGTGCCGATGAGGTGCCGCTCGGCGCCTGGTCGGGCTCGCCAGAGGCACTTGAGCGGTTGCGGGCGGTGGCTGGCGAAGAGGTGGCGACGACCCACGCCAAGCGGCTCAATGTCGTCACCAACACCCACGGGGCCGACGAGATCGACGGATCGGGTGCCGCCGTGCTGCAGGCGGAGTTCCTGGCGCGCGTCCAGGGGTTCCTTGCAAGCCGTGGCTGCGTTACCGGCGGCTGGCAGGAGGCGGCCCATGGCAACGTCATCGACAAGCAGAAGTCGCTGCTCTTCGGCTGGCGAACGGTCGAAGCCAATGCCGAGCTTGCCGGCGAAGGCTACGACATCGTCGTTTGCCCGGGACAGGTCTACTATCTCGACATGGCCAACAGCCCGGCCTGGTCAGAGCCCGGCGGCAGCTGGGCCGGCTGGTCGGACCCGGAAAAACTCTACCTGTTCGACCCGATCGAAGGCTGGACCGACGCCCAGAAGAAACATCTGCGCGGGCTGCAATGCTGCATCTGGTCAGAGCCGATGACCGACCGCGGTGTGTTCGACCGCCTGGTGTTCCCGCGGCTGTCGGCGCTGGCCGAAACCGGCTGGACCCGCCCGGAGCGCAAGAATTTCAAACGCTTCGAGGCGCTGGTCGGGCTGATGCCGGTTCTCTACGGCTTTTACTCCGACCAGTAATCCTGTGGCTGAACGGGGTGTCAAAGCCGTTTGATGCCCCGTTTCCCGTGCGTTTTTGGGTGGGCAGACGTCACGAATCAACGTTTGCGGCGCGACTGTCACCCGTGACATAAGGGCGCCGCAACGTTTCGGGCCCCTAAAATATGATTCGTATCGAGAATATCAGCAAGCAGCTCAGCCACCGGATCCTCTTCATCGAGGCATCCGCAGCCCTCAACAAGGGCGAGAAGGTCGGCCTCGTCGGCCCCAATGGTGCGGGCAAGACGTCGCTCTTCCGGATGATCACCGGAGAAGAGATGCCGGACGAAGGCCAGGTCGCCGTCGATAAGGGCGTGACGATCGGCTACTTCAACCAGGATGTCGGTGAGATGTCGGGGGGCAGCGCTGTTGCCGAGGTGATGAACGGTGCCGGGCCGGTGAGCACGGTTGCCGCCGAGCTGCACGCGCTTGAAGCCGCCATGGTCGACCCCGACCGTCTCGACGAGATGGATGCGATCATCGAGCGCTACGGCGAGGTGCAGGCACGCTATGAAGAACTCGACGGCTACGCGCTGGAAGGCCGTGCACGCGAAGTGCTGGCGGGCCTCAGCTTCTCCCAGGAGATGATGGACGGCGACGTCGGCGCGCTTTCTGGCGGTTGGAAGATGCGCGTCGCGCTCGCCCGCATTCTGCTCATGCGCCCTGACGTGATGCTGCTCGACGAACCGAGCAACCACCTGGATCTGGAAAGCCTGATCTGGCTTGAGGCCTTCCTCAAGGGCTACGAAGGGGCGCTGCTGATGACCTCGCACGATCGCGAGTTCATGAACCGGATCATCACCAAGGTGATCGAGATCGATGGCGGCTCGCTCAACAGCTATTCCGGCGACTATGCCTTCTACGAGCAGCAGCGGGCGCAGAACGAAAAGCACCAGCTGGCGCAGTTCGAGCGTCAGCAGGCGATGCTCGCCAAGGAGATCAAGTTTATCGAGCGCTTCAAGGCGCGCGCCTCGCATGCAGCCCAGGTGCAGAGCCGGGTCAAGAAGCTCGAAAAGATCGACCGGGTCGAACCGCCCAAGCGCCGTCAGACCGTGACGTTCGAGTTCCGGCCGGCGCCGCGCTCAGGCGAAGACGTGGTCAACCTCAAGAACGTGCACAAGAAATATGGCGAGCGCTGCATCTATGAGGGTCTGGACTTCATGGTGCGTCGTCGCGAGCGCTGGTGCATCATGGGCATCAACGGGGCCGGCAAGTCCACGCTTTTGAAGCTGGTGACAGGCTCGACCGATCCGGACGAGGGCAGTGTGGCGCTCGGCGCCAGCGTCAAGTTGGGCTATTTCGCCCAGCACGCGATGGATCTGCTCGATGGCGAGCGCACGGTCTTCCAGTCGCTGGAAGATGCATTCCCGCAGGCAGGGCAAGGTCCGCTCAGGGCGCTGGCCGGTTGCTTCGGCTTTTCAGGCGACGACGTCGAGAAGAGATGCCGGGTGCTTTCGGGCGGCGAGAAGGCGCGGCTGGTGATGGCGATGATGCTGTTCGATCCGCCGAACCTGCTGGTGCTCGACGAGCCCACCAACCACCTCGATCTCGACACCAAGGAAATGCTGATCAAGGCGTTGGCGCAGTACGAGGGCACGATGCTGTTCGTCTCGCACGACCGCCATTTCCTGGCGGCGCTGTCAAACCGCGTTTTGGAGCTGACGCCGGACGGCGTGCATCAATATGGCGGCGGTTACACCGAATATGTCGCCCGCACCGGCCAGGAAGCGCCGGGTCTGCGCAGCTGACTTCGCTGTGTCGCGGCGTCGCCGTGACGACTCTCCGAAACGACAAGAGCCGAAGCACGTTGCGCGTGCTTCGGCTCTTTTTGCTTCCGACGATCCTATCTCGAAAAAAGCTGCGCTCGTTCGGATGACCAGCCTCAGGCGCGCTCTTCCCAGACCTTTGCCAGCTCGACCAATGTCTTGACCGCCCGTTCCATGTCCTGGCGGCTCACCCATTCCAGCGGCGAGTGGAAGGCATGGCCGCCGGCGAAGATGTTGGGGCAGGGCAGGCCCATGAACGACAGGCGCGAGCCGTCGGTACCGCCGCGAATGCTGCCGCGCACCGGCGTCATGCCCGCACGTCGCACCGCTTCGAGCGCATTGTCGGCGATCTCGGGGTTGCGGGCGAGAATGGCCTTCATGTTGCGGTACTGCTGCTTGACCTCGAAGGTGTAGGATGACCCCGGATAGGCGGCGATCACGTCCTTGACGATGCCTTCGAGCATGGCTTCCTTGGTCGCCAGGCCCTCGTCCTCGAAATCGCGGACGATCAGGCTGAGGCTGGCCTTTTCCATCGTGCCGGTGACGCCGGTCGGGTGAATGAAGCCTTCGCGGCCTTCCGCGCTTTCAGGGGCGATGTCCTTTGGCAGGCGATCGATGATGGCGCCGGCGATCTTGATGGCATTCTCCATCTTGCCCTTGGCAAAGCCCGGATGGATGGCAACGCCTGAAATGGCGATCTCGACACCGTCGGCGGAGAAGGTCTCGTCTTCGATATGGCCGGCGGTTTCGCCGTCGATGGTATAGCCGAACTGGGCGCCGAGCTTCTTCAGGTCGACCTTGTCGGCACCGCGGCCGACTTCTTCGTCGGGGGTGAACAGGATGCGGATGGTGCCGTGCCTGACGTCGGGATTGTCCATCAGGAACTGTGCTGCCGACATGATTTCGGCAACGCCGGCCTTGTCGTCGGCACCCAGGAGCGTCGTGCCATCGGTGGTGATGATGTCATTGCCGATCTGGTCGAGCAGCACAGGATGCTCGCTGACGCGAATGACCTGCTGCGGGTCGCCCGTTAGCCGGATGTCGCCGCCCTGGTAATTCCTAACGATCTGCGGCTTGACGTTGGTACCGGTGAAATCCGGTGCCGTGTCCATATGAGAACAGAAGCAGATGACCGGAACCGGCTTGTCGACGTTTGAGGGAATTGTTGCGTAGACATAGCCGTGTTCGTCGAGATGCGCGTCCGATACGCCCATTGCCAGCAGCTCTTCGACCAGCAGTCGGCCGAGCGTCTTCTGTTTCTCGGTGGTGGGCGTGGTCTTCGACTTGGCATCCGATTGAGTGTCGATAACGACGTAACGAAGGAAGCGATCGATAACAGTGTCGGTCATAAGCAACGTGTCCAATATATCTGCGTCAACGATGGTCACGATATAACCGTCGCCGGCGTGCCCGTGAATGGACTTTTCGCCGCGCCGACGCGTTTTGTCGGCGAGGCAGAGGTCGGATTACGGCGCGGACCGCCATCCATGGTCCATCAGGCCAGTCTATCTGGCCCGATGCGCTGCCTTGCCCTCGGTGACTAGTCGGCTACGTGTGTTACGACGATTTCGCCGTCGAACACGCAAGCACCGCTTCCGTCTTGGCGCGGAGACCGAAGACGAGCAGGCTTGCGGCGGCCGACAGCCAGACACCGATGGCGCCATAGAGCATGACCCAGCCGAAACCCTCGCCGAGCGCCGTATGGATGACCGTCTCCGACAGGCCATAGTCCGAAGTCAGCATGCCGCCGGCCGAGATCTTCTCGGCGAGCGTACGCAGCTCGGTGTCGGTCACTCGCCCGAAAAGCGAGCTTTGCAGCGAAGACAGCACGCCTTCGACCAGGATCAGCCCCATCAGCGCGATGTTGATCGCCAGCGAGATCATCCGCGCGCTGGTGTCGATGCCCGAGGCCATGCCGGCGCGCTCCGCGGCGACCGCGCCGGTCGCGGCGTTGGTCACCGTGGTATTGGTGAAGCCGAGGCCAATGCCGGCCAGCACGCACCCCGGCAGCATCGTTAGCCAGCTGGCATTCTCAACGCTGCTGCCGATCTTCATCATGAGGAAGCCGAGACCGATCGTGAACAGGCCGGCCGGGATGACGATCCCTGGACGAAAGCGAAGCATCAGCCGTTCGGCAAACGGCGGGACGATAAGCGGGGGCAGCGTGTAGGCGAGCAAGGCGATGCTGGCGGTCACACCGTCATAGCCGAGGCCCGCCTGGAACCAGATCGGCAGATAGATCATGAACGGCCAGAAGCTGATGTTCATGCCCACCGAACCGAACAGCGCACCTGAGAAGCTGCGGATGCGGAACACCGAAAAGTCGAACATCGGCCGGGCGCTGACTTTTTCGGCAATCACGAAGCCGATCAGGCTGACGATGGCAATGCCGAGGATTGACAGTGCGGTCGGGCTGGCAAAACCGAGTTCGGGGCCTTGGGTAATGAAATAGGCGATGCAGAAGACCGCGGCCGACAACGTCACGATGCCGGCGACGTCGAGGCTCTCGGCGCCAGGATCGCGCGATTCCTTGACGCCTGCGAGCGCAAGCGCCACCGTCACGCCTGAAAGCAGGACGTGGACGAGAAACACCCATTCCCAGCTCAAGAGCGCGACCGTCGCGCCGCCGACGATCGGACCAAAACCGAGGCCGATCCCGAAGATGATGCCCCACCAGCTAAACGCGATCCCGCGCTGGCGGCCGGACTGGAACTGCTGCGATAGGACGGCGATCTGGCAGATGAGCATCACGCCGCCGGCCATACCCTGGAGGAAGCGGGCGACGATCAATACTGATATGTTGTCGGTCAGCCCGCAGATCAGCGAGGCGATGCCGAAGGCGATGATGCCGGCGACGAAGATGCGCTTGCGGCCGTAGCGATCGGCCAATGTGCCTGCTCCCATCAGAACCGCCGTGACGGCGATGGTGTAGGCGTTCATGATCCATTGCAGCTGCTTGAAATCTGCGCCGAGCACCTGCTCCAGCGTCGGCAGGATTGCTGGAATACTGGAAATCTCCAGGCCGAACATCAGCGAGGAGAGGCAGACGGCTGCCAGTGCCAGCGCACTGCGGCGGGTTATGGGTTGGTTCATGCTCACGGTCTTTCGATGCTTTGGCGGGCATCGCGGAAAACCGGTTCCGGCCTTTCCACACGCTCCGCCCGAATTGAAATCGCTTGGGGACCGGGGCACCATAGTCTGGCCTTGATCACAACTGAATTGGATGGTTAGGTATTTCAGAGATAACAAAATCGGATGGTTGCAATGACGACGCTGGATGTGGATGCGGTGCAGGCCTTCGTCGCGATCGCCGATTTTCAAAGCTTTACCCGCGCTGCGGAGTTCCTCGGCAGCACGCAAGGGGCAATCAGCGTCAAGCTGAAACGGCTCGAAGATCGGCTCGGCGTCAGGCTGCTGGAGCGTACACCAAGGCAGGTTCGCCTTTCGGCGCAGGGCGCTGTCTTCATCGAGGGCGCGCGCGAATTCCTCGCCGCCCATGAGCGCGCGCTGGCAGGGCTGTCGTCGACACGTCGCCGCTTCGGCCTCGGCATTGCTGCCCACGTCGCCGGCCCGGAAGTGCCGACATTGCTGGCGCGGCTCTATGCCCATGACCCCGGCCTGTGCATCGAGGTCAGGCTCGAGACATCGCGAAACCTGCTTGGCGCGTTCGACCGCGGAGAGCTCGATGCCGTCATCATCCGGCGTGACGAAGACCGGCGCGATGGCGAGACGCTTGGGCCGGAACATTTCGGCTGGTTCGCCTCACCCGGCTTCAAGCGCGGGCCGGGTGAGCCGCTGCGACTGGCAGCGCTGGCGCCGCTCTGCGGCGTGCGCGACATCGCCACGCGCGCGCTCGACGCGGCCGGCGTTCCCTGGGTGGAGGTGTTCGTCGGCGTGTCGACCGCTGTCAACGCTGCAGTCTCGGCGGGGCTCGCCGTCGGCCCATTCTCCTGTCGCCTTGCGCCCTCCGACACGATCGAAGTCAGCAAACAGTTTGGCCTGCCGCCGCTTCCGTCCTCGGAGATCGTTCTGCATTCGACCCTGACCGACGCGCGATCCCGCAAGGCCCTGCAAACCCTTGCTGCCGCCTTCCGCGAGCGGCATTCGGTAGCGATCGAGACCGACCCATCGGTCCAAAAGACCTGGCGGAAGATCGAGCTTTCGGCATGCTGAGTGCGGCGGGCGAGACTGATCGTGGAGGCCCTGCCCGCTGCCGTTATGTAACGGTTCAAAAAGCCACAGCGCTGAAGTCTGCAGCGTCCCGGCCTGAATCAAAAGCGATTTCGGGGACGCCATGGGCGGAAATTACCGCGTGGTGGCGAAACGCCGTTGCTCCAAGCCGATCCTGCGCGCCGGTGCCGCAGGCGCCTTGACCCAGCCCTGGGCGGCCGGCGCCTTTCTGTCGGGCTTGCTGGCGCTCGGCCCCTTCAGCCAGCGAATGATGGCCTCGAAGCCGTGCTTGGCCAGGCGCTTGGTGATCCGCAGGCTGTCGTCGTCGAGATCGCAGGCGAGGCCGATTTCCTTCCAGTCGAGCTTGTTGCCGGTCTGAGGCGGCATTGCCCGCCGGTTAACGAAATCAAGCATGTAGTGACGGAGGTTGTCGTAGTCGTGCTTGGGAAGGGCGCGGGCAAGCCGGAGCTCGCAAAACGATGCAATCTTTTGATGAAAACTGTGAACCGGGGCAGTCAATGGGGGCATGTCAGTTGGAACTCATACGTGGTTGGCCGGCGAGACGCCGGGGTACGGGCAGCTAAGTGAATCGCGTTAACGAAGCGTTTCGCTCGCCGGGTCGATTCATCGACGTGCCGCGCCGAGAAATCTGTAGAAACGTTGGAAGCCCAATCACCTGGCGATGACTGGGCTTCGTCCATATGCCAGCCTGCCGCCCTAAATGACGACCGACCGGAGATGGTTCGACTTATTGTTTCAGGAGAACGTCAATGCGCGGTCGCCGTCCGCATCCTTGATGCGGGTCGGAAGTCCAATCCGGTTGAGGATGTCGAGGAACGGGCGCGGCGGCAGTTCTTCAACGTTGACCATCTGCTTCACGTCCCACTCGCCCGAGGCGATCAGCATGGCGGCGGCGACCGGCGGTACGCCGGCGGTGTAGGAGATGCCCTGCGATCCGACTTCTTCGAAAGCGTCCTTGTGGTCGGCGACGTTGTAGATGAAGACTTCGCGTTCCTGCCCGTCCTTGAGGCCCTTGACGAAATCGCCAATGCAGGTCTTGCCCTGATAGTTCGGAGCCAGCGACGACGGATCCGGCAGCACCGCCTTGACCACCTTCAACGGCACGACCTCGAGGCCTTCGGCCGTCTTTACCGGCTGTTCCGACAGCAGGCCGAGGTTCTTCAGGACGGTAAAGACGTTGATGTAGTGATCGCCAAAGCCCATCCAGAAGCGGACGTCGGCGCCGTCCATATGCTTTGCCAGCGAATGAACCTCGTCATGGCCGGTCATGTAGGCCTTGCATTTGCCGACCACCGGCAGATCGTATTCCTTGCCGACCTCGAACATCGAATTGGTCTGCCACTGGCCGTTCTGCCAGGAATAGACGACGCCGGTGAATTCGCGGAAGTTGATTTCCGGATCGAAGTTGGTGGCGAAATATTTGCCGTGGCTGCCGGCATTGATGTCGACGATATCGACGGCGGTAACCTTGTCGAAATACTCATCCTTGGCGAGGCGCGCATAGGCGTTGACCACGCCCGGGTCGAAGCCGACGCCGAGGATGGCGGTGACGCCCCTTTCCTTGCATTCCTGCGCGCGCTTCCATTCGTAGTTTCCGTACCACGGCGGCGTCTCGCAGATCTTCTTCGGGTCTTCATGGATCGCGGTGTCCATGTAGGCAGCACCGGTATCCATGCAGGCACGCAGCACCGACATGTTGACGAAGGCGGAGCCGACATTGATGACGATGCCGGCCCTGGTCTTTTCGATCAGCGCCTTTGTCGCCTCGACATCCATGGCGTCGAGCGCATGCGCCTCGAGCGTCACTTCGGTTTTCAGGCTCTTTTTCTCGCGCACGGAATCGACGATCGCGCGGCACTTTTCGACCGTTCTGGATGCGATATGGATGTCTCCCAGTACATCGCAGTTCTGTGCGCATTTGTGCGCCACGACCTGAGCCACGCCACCGGCGCCGATGATGAGAACGTTCTTTTTCATTTCGGGGGATGTCTCCTTTTCCCTTGGGGATATGACGAGCC
Source organism: Ensifer canadensis (assembly GCF_017488845.2). NCBI lineage: Bacteria > Pseudomonadati > Pseudomonadota > Alphaproteobacteria > Hyphomicrobiales > Rhizobiaceae > Ensifer > Ensifer canadensis. The sequence continues at coordinate 82,302 of NZ_CP083371.1, read as the reverse complement.
TAGAGCGCCGTGCGTTCAGACAAACGCGCTAAGGGCGCTATAGCCCTTTGATTCTAAAGCATCTTATCCGCCTTAAGTGATTCCACTTAAAGGCGGGATGCTTTAGGAAAGGCTCTGTTCGTAGTCGGCGAAGGTGAATTCGCGGACAAGCCTGACGCTGCCGTCAAGGTCTCGGATGGCGATCGATGGCATGCCGACGCCGTTGAACCAGTTCTTCTTGACCATGGTGTAGCCGGCCGCATCCTGGAACGAGACGCGGTCGCCGACCTTCAATGGCTCGGGAAAGCGGAACTCGCCGAAGATATCGCCGGCAAGGCAGGATTTGCCGCAGATCATGACGCTGTGTGGGCCAGCACTGGGCTCGACCTTTGCGCTTTCGCGGTAGATCAAGAGGTCCAGCATATGCGCCTCGATCGAGCTGTCGACGATGGCCAGATCCTTGCCGTTGTTGAGCGTGTCGAGAACGGTGGTCTCGAGCGTCGTGCTCCGGGTGATCGACGCTTCGCCCGGCTCGAGATAGACCTGGACGCCATGGCAGCCGGAAAAGGCCTTCAGGCGCTCGCAGAAGGCATCGACCGGATAGTCGTCGCCGGTGAAGTGAATACCGCCGCCTAGGCTGATCCACTCGGCGCGGGAAAGTAGCGCGCCGAACTTTTCCTCGATCTCCGACAGCATCCGGTCGAACAGGCCGAAGTCCTTGTTCTCGCAGTTGTTGTGGATCATGAAGCCGCTGATGCGGTCCATGACGGCCTCGACCTTGGCCGCATCCCATTCGCCGAGCCGGCTGAAGGGGCGGGCGGGATCGGCAAGGTCGAAACTGGATGAGCTCATTCCCGGATTGAGGCGCAGGCCGCGGGCGATGCCGGATGCCTTGTCCGCGAAACGGTCCAGCTGGCCGATCGAGTTGAAGATGATCTTGTCGGCATGGCCGATCACCTCTTCGATTTCGTTGTCGCCATAGGCGACGCTGTAGGCATGGGTTTCGCCGCCGAATTTCTCGCGCCCGAGCCGCACCTCATAGAGCGACGAAGAGGTCGTGCCATCCATGTATTCGCGCATCAGATCGAAGACCGACCAGGTGGCGAAACACTTGAGCGCGAGGAGCGCCTTGGCCCCCGATTTGTCGCGCACGTAAGCGATCTTCTCCATGTTTCGAAGCAGCTTCGCCTTGTCGATCAAGTAATAGGGGGTCTGGATCATGATGTGCCTTGTGTCTTCAAAAGCTCGCGGTGTCGGTGAAAGGACTAGGGCTATCTGATGTGCAACCCGAGTGCCCGTCGTTTCATGGCGCGGGCGGCAAGCGAGATATTGACCGAGCGCTTCGAGCGGTAATTCGTGGCCAATGTCGCCGCCCTGCCTGCGTCGCCCAACAGGATGGAGGTGGGCAAGCGCTCGGGAGCGTGAGAACCGCTTGGCGCCGACGTCGGTTGGAACACTTCGTCTCCCGTCGAGCCCAACCAGATCAGCTCGTGCTCGGCGGGTCGCCGGAGAAAGGCCGCGGCCTCAAGAAAGTCGGCTTGAGCGGCCGCATCCTGCGGGTCGAGAAGAAGGCGTTCCTGGCTGGCGTGGATCGCCGTCCCGATCCTGTGCGGATCGTCCTTCGGTTTGCGCCACAGCAGATATCGTCCGTCGATCACGTCGATATATTCGTCGATCCTGCCGACGGGCAGAGGCTCTTCGGCAAACGGCCCGAAGAACTGGAAGGGATCTGCGGCGGATGCCGGTTCGCGGCTTGCGCATCTGTCCTCCCAAGCTTCGCGCTCGAAGTCGACAATACGTGCGACCGAGACCGCGATTTGCGGCCAGTTCGAAAGCGCTTGCTCGGCTACGCAAAGCGGCAGACCAGCGGCGCGCCAGAGGGCGTGGAGGATGGCAAGGCTGACACGCGCCGTTGCCGACAGGTCGAAGCACTCCGGATCGCCTGCGTCGGCCGGGCGTCGCGCGCCCCTCAGCATGTCGCAATCGAAAAGTTCGCCGAGCGCTGCCCGACTTTCGCCGAATGCGGTGACGATTTCGAGCTCGGTGAACAGGCCCGAGTGCCAGCTGTCAATTTGCGGGATGTTTTTCATATACGCTGTCGAGAACTAAGGGCCTGCTCGCTATCAGGAAGTCCGCACAAGGCGGCACGAGCCGGCGATCGATTTCATCGTCTCAGCCAAAAGAGAGATAGCTGGGATGGAGTGACATACCCCGGTCGCGTACGACAAAAGCCGCGGCCGGGTTACGATCCCGTTTTCAGGCGCGCGGGTTCTCGAAGGGCATATGAAGTCACGATCAGCATGCCACTATCGTAATTGCGACGGCGCGTATGTCAAGGCGATGCGCCGGATGTGCGGAACCGCCGCACTTTCCCCATGCCCTTCCGCCCAATGGTGCCAGCCGCCCCCGTCCGGTCTCAGCCCAGCAAGGTTGCTGACTGCGGCGCAGCGGCCGAATTGAACGGAAATACGGTGGACGCTGGTTTGGCCGTGCTCGGATCTGAAGGTGAGACGGGAGCCTCACGAGATGGAACAAAATCGCGGCCGCCGTGCGATTATTGGAAGAGCGATCCCGCTCTGGCTTCCGTTCTGGTTTTGCATTGATTGAGAACCGGCGCCCGAGCTGTCACATTATCAGGGTCGCTTGACGTGCAGCCATCCTCCCGGCTGCGATAGCGATGTTCCCTCTGGAGGTTATACACCTCTCATTTTGAGGCCGCCGTCCTGAACGGTGGCCTTTTTCTTTTTCTGTGTTCGACCGCTGGCAAAGCCGCATCCGAAGGGGTGGACTTGCGGACCCGAAATCTCCGTGGTAACGTTCCCACGAGTTCATGCCATGGGAGGGCGTGTTTGATGCAGCGGAGGCGGCCGACGATCATTGACGTCGCGCGCAAGGCAGGGGTGTCCAAGAGCACCGCCGGCCGGGCACTCTCCGGCGCGTCCAATGTCACGGACGAGGCGCGCGAGCGGGTTCTCGATGCGGCCCGTGCCGTCGGCTATGAGCGCAACGATCTCGCCGTCGGCATGCGGTCCGGCCGCACCGGTTTGCTTGGTCTCGTCATCCCTGACATTACCAACCCGTTCTGGGCCGAGGTGGCGCGCGGTGCGCAGGATCGCGCGGTCGAAAACGGGGCCTCGCTGCTGGTGTTTTCTTCCGATTGGGATCACAGCCGCGAAGCCAGCCACCTCCGGGCCCTGCGGCAGGCACGGGTCGATGGCGCGATTATCAATCCGGTGGCCGACAATTTCGACGATCTCGACAGGTTCGGACTGCCCTTCGTGCTGATCGGCTCGAGTGCCGAGCGTTTTCCGGCGACCTCCAGTGTCGGTTCCGATATCGCCCAGGCGGTACGGCTCGGCATGGACCATCTGGTTTCCAAGGGGCATCATGCGCCGGCGCTGATCCTGGGGCCGAAGTCGCGTATCGCGCGGGCCCGGTTTCTGCGGACTTTCCACGAACATTGCGTCGACCGCGACATCGACCCGACAGCACTTCCAATGGAAGACGGTGAATATACCGTCGAAGGCGGGCGCACGGCGATGATGCGGCTGCTGCAACGCGACCGGGTCGGCCACCTCGCGGTCTTCGCCGCCAACGATCTGATGGCGCTTGGCGCCATGGTCGCAGTCCGCGAAGCCGGGCTTCGCTGCCCGGAGGATGTCTCGATCCTCGGTTTCGACGGCATTCCCGCAGGCGCATTTTCCTGGCCGGGACTGACGACGGTTGCCAAGCCCGGGCGTGAGATCGGCGTGCGCGCCGTCGACTGCCTGTTCGATGAAATCGCCGGCCGTCCCGAGCATGGCCGGGTGTTCATGCCATGCCGGCTGATCGAGCGCGGCTCGTTGGCCGATCTGTCGCTTGACCAGCCCAGACGCGCAGCAAGCTCCGGGAGGGGGTAGGAATGACCAATCGTGAAGAGGCGGTGAGCTCGCCCAAGTTTGGGAACGTTCCCAAATCAAGCGCACGCCGCAGGACGGGACGCGTTGCGCTCGCCGCCGACGGCTGGCGGCGCTGGTGGCCCTATTACGTCATGATGGCGCCGGGCATCCTGTTCTTCCTCGTCTTCCATTACCTGCCGATCTGGGAGGCGCGCATCGCCTTCGAACAGGTCCGGATCGTGCCGCCCAACATCTGGGTGGGCATCAAGCATTTCCAAGTGCTGTTCTCCTCGCCGGTGTTCTGGCAGGTGCTGGCCAACACGCTGATCATCTCGGCGATGAAGATGGTGTTCTTCCTGCCGGTGCCGATCATCGTCGCGCTGCTACTGAACGAGGTTCGCGGCGGGTCGCTGCGCAAGTTCATCCAGTCGGCGATCTACCTGCCGCATTTCCTGTCCTGGGTGGTGATCGCCGGCATCTTCATTGCGGCGCTGTCGCCGACCGACGGTGCCGTCAACAATCTCATGGGCATGGCCGGCATGGCGCCCCGATCGTTCATGACCGATACCGGCGCTATCCGCTGGGTACTCGTCTTCACGGAAATCTGGCGTTCGGCCGGTTGGGACAGCCTGCTCTATCTCGCCGCCATCATCGCCATCGACCAGCAGCTCTATGACGCAGCCGAGATCGACGGCGCCAACCGCTGGCAGAAGATCAGGCATGTCACCCTGCCGGGCATCGTGCCGACGATCGCGACGCTGTTCATCCTCAACGCCGGCATGTTCCTCAACGCCGACCTCAACCAGGTGATCAACCTCTCCAACGACGTAGTGCGCAGCAAGATCGATATCGTCGACACCTATGTCTACCGCATCGGTTTGCAGACCGGCGAATACTCGCTGGCAACGGCCGCCGGCCTGTTCAAGGCCGTGCTCGGCACGATGATGATCGTGATTGCCCACTTCGTTTCCAAACGCCTGACCGGGAAGGGAGTCTGGTAATGGCCCTGTCACGCAAGACCCCGATCGAACGCATCGAATATGCGATCATCGTTTCGACGCTGCTGTTGCTCGTCGTCGTCACGGTCCAGCCGATCCTCAACCTGCTCGCCGTCTCGCTGTCCGAGCCGGCAAAGGTGCCGGGCATGAGCGGGCTGACCATCATACCCAGGGGCTTCTCCTTCGAGGTCTGGAGCGTTCTCCTGCAGCACCCCAATGTGCAGCGCGGCATCTTCAACTCGATCTTCATCACCGCCGTCAGTACCGTGATCGGCGTCGTCGGTACCGCGCTGATGGCCTGGGGCCTTTCGCGGCCCGGCCTGCCTGGCCGCAAGGCGCTGTTCATCCTCGTTCTCGTCACCATCGTGTTCGAGCCCGGCATCATTCCGGACTACTTCGTCAACAAGCGCCTCGGCCTTCTCGACAGCTACTGGTCGGTGATCCTCTTCAAGGCGGTCAACGCCTGGTACCTGATCATCCTCATCCGCTTCTTCGAGGAAATCCCAAAGGAGCTGCTGGAAGCCGCCGAACTCGATGGCGCCAACCCTTTCCAGGTGTTCTGGCATCTGGTCCTTCCGCTCGCCAAGCCGGCGCTCGCGACCATCTCGCTGTTTTATCTCGTCTTTCACTGGAACGAGTTCTTCCGCGCGATGATCTATCTGAACGATCAGGGCAAGTGGCCGTTGCAGGTGGTGCTGCGCCAGTTTGTCATCGACGGTGACAAGGTCGCGATCGTCGGCGCCAACAACGCCAGCAACAATACCGGCGCGAGCCAGATCGATCTGAGGTCGCTCAAGGCCGGCATGATCCTTCTGACCATCGTGCCGATCCTGGCGATCTACCCGCTGATCCTGAAATTCTTCACCAAGGGAACCATGAGCGGCGCGCTCAAGGGGTGACGACGACACGAGACACGACAAAGAAGCCTATCTAAACGGAGGAGACGAAATGCTTAGAAAAATGGTCCTGCTGGCATCGACAGCCCTGGCGCTCAGCCTTGGTGCTGCCGCCCCGACAATGGCCGAACCGGTCAAGATCCGGGTTGTGTCCAAGGACTTCACCCCATCCAACCCAGACGACGTCAAGCACCTGCAGCGTATTGAGGAAGCGCTCCGGGCGCAGGGCACCGATCTCGACATCGAACTCGTCGACCTGCCGTCTTCCGGCTATGCCGACAAGCTGTCGGTCATGCTGCTTTCGGGCGATATCCCCGACCTGATCTATTTTCAGGGTGGCGACGCCAAGATGGTCGAGCAGGGCGTGCTTGAAGACCTCGGCCCGATGTTGGCCGACACCAAGTACCTGAAGGACGCGCTGTGGCCGCACAATGTCGAGCGCCTCAAGAACTATCCCTACCTGCTCTACGTCTATCCGGTACGCGGACCCCAGCCGGTGATCCGCAAGGACTGGCTGGAAAAGACCGGCCTCAAGGCGCCCGAAACCGTCGAAGACTATGTGACTTTGTTCAAGGCCATCAAGGACGGTGATCTCGACGGCAATGGCGTCGCCGACAGCTACGGCGTGACCACGGCCGACAACACCAACGAGCTCGATTCGATCTTCAACCAGGCCTTCGGCATCACCGGAACCTGGATGAAGAACGCAGGCGGTGAGTGGGTGCAGTCGCGCATCACCTCCCAAGAGAAGGATAAGATCGCCTTCTACGCCTCGCTGCGCGAGCAGGGCCTCTACGATCCCGAATACATCACCACCAAGTTCGACGTGAAGGAAGACAAGTTCTACACCGGCCGGGCGGGCGTGATCTTCGGCTCCTCCGGCGAAGTCATCGACATCTATGGCGGCAAGATGCGCCAGGTCCATCCGGGTACCGAACTGGTGCTTCTGGCGCCACCGAAGGGACCGGGCGGGCAGGGCCTTGCAGCGGTCGACGTCTCCAAGGAATCGCGCGGGCTGGCGATTTCCGCCATCTCCGAGCACAAGGCCGAAGTGATGAAGCTGCTCGACTTCATGGCGAGCCCCGAAGGCCAGATGTTCGATCGCCTCGGCTTCGAGGGTCAGGAATACACCAAGGACGGCGACAGCTACAAAGTCACCGACAAGATCGCGACATGGTACGCCCGTTTCATGGTTGCGGCCAACTGGACCCCACCCGTCGTTTGGCAGTCCGAAGCGGCGCAGCAGTCGCTGGCGACGATCCAGAAGGACTTCAAGCCGGACAACACCTTCGTGTGGCCGGCGGACTACGCGGCCGATCTCGACGCGACCGAAAACGTCTATCGGTCCTGGGTCTACAAGTTCATCTCCGGCGCCGCCAAGATGGATCAGTGGGACCAGTATGTCGCGGAGTGGGAAGCGGCAGGGGGAAAACGTCTCAACGAGTATGCAAGGACAGTTCTAGATGCAGAAAAGTAGCGTTCAAGGGCTCTCCCTGAAGGGGAGGGTCCGCGCGCTCATCCATGGCGTCGCGCTCGGCGACGCCATGGGGGCGCCGGTCGAAAAGCTGCCGGCCGCGGAGATCGCGGCCAGGTATGGGCGGGTGACGTCGCTTAACACCGAGTGGCACAAGATGTCGCTGGATGCCACGGCCCGCAACGGCCGGGTGCGCGGCAACGGCATCGTCACCGACGACACGCTGATGACGCTCTGCCTGATGGATATCTATGGCGAGGTCCGCAGGCATCTCGATGCCTGGGACATGGCCGACGGCATGGTCAAGCAGATCGCCTGGGTGCCGCGCTACGTGCCGGAACTGCAGCGCGAAGCGATGCTGATCGAGCGGCTGTTCTATCCCGAGAAGTGGATATTCCAGCGCCACCAGCTTACCTCGTGCGATCCGCGCCAAGGTGGCATCGGCAACATGGTCAATTGCGGCGCGGCGATGTATGTGGCGCCGATCGGCGTCGTCAATGCCTGCGATCCGAAGGCCGCCTATGACGAGGCGATCGCATTCGCCTCCGGCCACCAGGAAAGCTTCGGGCTTGAAGCTGCCGGCGCGTTTGCCGCCGCAGTCGCCGCGGCCTTCATCCCGGGAACGGATATCGAAGGCGTGATCGAAGCGGTTCTGGCACTGGCCAAGGACGGCACGCGCAACGCCATTGCTGACATCGCCGAAGTTGCCCGCAAGCTCAAGGCGCAGGGTGCGGACTATCAGACCGTCGTTGCCGCGTTTCATGCGGCCATCGCGCCCTATTCTCCCATGGGCGACGACGTCAACCACACGCCCGCCAAGGCAGGGCGGCTGACTGCCGCCTATCAGCCAAGCCGCCTCGGCTCGATCGAGGAACTGCCTTTGGCACTTGGATTCTGCCTGTTCAACGACGGCGATTTCCGCCGGTCGATCGAGGATGGCATCAATTCCGGCCGCGATACCGACTCGATCGGCGTCATGGCCGGCGCGATTCTTGGCGCGATGCATGGCGAAGGCGTCATCGATGCCGCCGACCACGCCCTGCTCGACGATGTCAACAAGCTGGACCTCACCGCCTCCGCCGATCGGTTCTCCGAAACGGCGACCATCATCCAGGCCGCCGACCAGGCGGTAGCCGACCGGCGGACCAGCTTCCGCGCTGCCCTCACATTCTGATTGATAACGAAAGACGCATGATGCCCAAGCTCAGCAAAGAGACGATTTACGAGAAGATCTATGCCGGTTTCATCGGCAAGGCCATTGGCGTTCGCCTTGGTGCGCCGGTCGAACCGACGATCTGGAGCTATGAGCGCGTCCAGAAGACCTATGGCGAAGTTACCCAGTACCTGCGCGATTTCAAGAATTTTGCCGCCGATGACGACACCAACGGCCCGGTCTACTTCATCCGTGCTCTGCGCGACTATGGCCTCAAGGCCAGTGCGGCCGATGTCGGCAAGACCTGGGTGAACTATGCCGCCGAAGAGCATGGCATGTACTGGTGGGGCGGTTTCGGCGTCTCGACCGAACACACCGCCTACCGCAACCTGCGCGCCGGCATCCCCGCGCCGCAGTCCGGATCGATCGCCCAGAACGGCGCAACCGTTGCCGAACAGATCGGCGGCCAGATCTTCATCGACAGCTGGGGCTGGGTGCATCCGGGCGAGCCGCAGAAGGCGGCTGACGCTTCGGCCCGTGCGGCAAGCGTCGCCCATGACGGCGACGGCCTGAATGGCGCCCGCTTCTGCGCTGCCGCAATCGCCAAGGCATTCGAGGCGACGTCGATCGCCGAGGTGATCGACGCTGCCATGGCGACCATTGACGCAAAATCGACCTATGCCCGCGTTGCGCAGGCCGTGATCGACTTCCACAAGGCCAGCCCCGGCAACTGGCGCGCCTGCCGTGACATGCTGACGGCCGAATGGGGCTATGACCGCTATCCCGGCGTCTGCCACATCATCCCGAACGCCGGTGTCACCGTCATGGCGATCCTTTATGGCGAAGGCGATCTGCCGCGCACCGCCGAGATCGCGACCATGGCCGGCTGGGATACCGACTGCAACGCCGGCAATGCTGGTGCCATCGTAGGCACGTTCCAGGGGCTTCAGCCGAACTGGCACAAGTACCGCAAGCCAATCAACGACTTCATCGTCGCCTCGGGCGTCGTCGGCTCGATCAACATCGTCGATATTCCGTCTTTTGCCCGGGAACTGACCGTGCTGGCGCTGCAACTGCGCGAAGACGATGTGCCGGCCCTTTGGTTCGAGGACTTTACCCGCCGTGGCGTCCGCTTCGACTTCGATCTGCCGGGCTCGACCCATGGTTTCCGCACCGAGGGCTCCAACCAGATCAGCCTCAAGGGCTCGGCCGAAAGGCAGGCCGAAGGCTCGCGCGGCTCGCTCGAGATCCAGCTTGACCGGCTCGAGCGCGGCCAGGGTGGACGTATCTTCTGGAAGCCGTTCTATCGCCGGTCCGATTTCGACGACGAGCGTTATCGTCCGATGTTCTCGCCGCTGGTCGATGCCGGCCAGAAGGTGTCGTTCAAGCTATGGCTCGATCCGTGGAACGGTGACGGCAACCTGCGCGTCGCGCCCTATATCCGCCGCGCGATGTCAGGCGCGATCGAAGAGACCGGTGCGTGGCACGTTCCCAACCACGAAGGCTGGCAGGACTACGCATTCACCGTGCCGGAAGGCGCCGAAGCGATCGACGAGATCGGCATTCAGGTCGAGTACTTCGGTCGTCTGAAATTCCTCGGCCGCCTGTTCCTCGCCGATTTCAAGATCGAGGGTGCTGGCAAGACTGTCATCGACCCCAAGACCGAAGTGCAGGAGTGGGGTGCGATCTCGCGCTTTACCTGGAACCGTGGTCACTGGACGCTGCAGGACGGCCGCATTCACGCCCATACGGCCAGCGATGCCGATATGTGGACGGGCCATTACTACGCCCGCGACGTCGAGGTCCTGGCGGATATCAAGCCGCTTACCGGGCCGTCGCAACTGGTGACGGCCCGCGTGCAGGGCACCAGCCGGTTCTATGCCGCAGGCTTCGACGGCGACGACGTCGTCATCCTCAAGGAGGATTTCGGCACCACCGTTCTCGCGCGCGCCCCGTTCAAGCGTGAGCTCGGCAAGAGCTACGGTTTCGCGTTTTCGGTAAAGGGCGATGCGCTGTCCTTTGCCATCGACGGCAAGCCGTTGATCGAGGCGAGCGATGACCAGTTTGCCTATGGCATGGCCGGCCTTCGCCTCGGCGCGCTCGGTCGCATGAGCGTCGGAACGTTCGAGATTATCGAGTCCGCCTGAGCGGGTTTGATCCTGCCTGCCGGTCCAACGGGCCGGCGGGCCAGAACCGCATCGGCCTATCAATTGGGAGGAGAAACCATGTCCGAGATCGAACTGCGGAATGTGGGAAAGAGCTACGGCAGCCTGCCGGTGCTCGATAATATTTCGCTGGACATGGGCAGCGGCGAATTCGTGGTGCTGGTCGGCCCGTCCGGTTGCGGAAAGTCGACGCTGCTGCGGATGATCGCGGGGCTGGAAGACATCAGCGCCGGCGAAATCACCATCGGCGGCCGGATCGTCAACGACATGCCGGCCAAGGAGCGCGACCTTGCCATGGTGTTCCAGAGCTATGCGCTCTATCCGCACATGAAGGTAGCAGACAACATGAGCTTCGCGCTGAAGCTTGCCGGTGTTTCGAAGAGCGAGATCAGTCGCCGCGTCAACGAAGCCGCCGACATCCTCGGGCTCGAACACCTGCTCGAACGGCTTCCGCGCGAACTGTCGGGCGGTCAGCGTCAGCGCGTGGCCATGGGGCGCGCCATCGTGCGCGATCCGCGTGCATTTCTCTTCGACGAGCCGCTTTCCAACCTCGACGCCAAGCTCCGGGTTAAGATGCGCGGCGAGATCAAGAAACTGCATCAGCGCCTGGGCAAGACCACGATCTACGTCACCCACGACCAGACGGAAGCCATGACCATGGCCGACAAGATCGTCGTTCTGAACGGCGGCAAGATCGAGCAGATGGGGCCGCCGCTGGAGCTTTACAAAAACCCGCAGAACCTGTTCGTTGCCAGCTTCATCGGCTCGCCTGAGATCAACCTCTTGCGTGGCGAGGTCGACGGCCAGATGCTACGGCTTGCCGACGACGCCCGCCTGCCGCTGCCTTCGGGCCATGGGCTCGCACAGGGGCGCAAGGTCGTCTACGGCATCCGCCCGCAACACATCCAGCTTGCCGACAACGGCATCGCCGCCGAGGTTGTGCTGGTCGAGCCGACCGGGGAGGCACAGGAGGTCATGCTGCGACTCGAGACCACGGATATCACCGTGGTTCTCGGCGAAAGCGCATTACTGCAATCGGGCGCGAACGTGACGATCGGCTTCGACACCGCCAATATCCTATTGTTCGACGACAAGACCGGCGGGCGCATCCAATGAGCGAATTTGCCAGGAAACACTGGGATCCGAACGCCGAGGGGCCTCTCGAAGGGGTCAAGGTTCTCGACCTTTCGCGTCTCGTCGCCGGCAACATGTTGTCGCTGCAGCTTGCCGATTTCGGCGCCGACGTGATCAAGATCGAACCGCCGGCCGGTGATCCGCTGCGCGAATGGAAAGACGAAGGCCTGTCGCTGTTCTGGAAGACCTATGGGCGCAACAAGCGCTCTGTCGTCCTGAATTTGCGCGAAACGGCCGACCGCGAGGCACTCTGGGCGCTGGTTGCGAGCGCCGACGTCTTCATCGAGAATTTTCGCCCGGGAACGCTCGAACAGATGGGCTTTGGCCCGGAGGCGCTGCTCGCGCGCAATCCCGATCTCGTCGTCGTGCGCATATCCGGTTTCGGGCAGACAGGCCCCTATGCGGAATTTCCCGGCTTCGGCACCATCGTCGAAGGCATGAGCGGCTATGCCTACCGCACCGGTTTTCCCGACCGCGAACCTGTGCTGCCGCCGCTCGCGCTCGCCGACATGATCGCCGGTGTCTACGGCATGTCGGCGACGATGACGGCGCTCTTTGCGCGCGAAAAGGGCAGAGCGCGCGGGCAGGTCATCGACCTGTCGCTGCTGGAGCCGATCTTTTCCGTGCTTGGCCCCGAGGCCGGCATCTACGCGCTCAACGGCACGGTCAAGGAACGCATCGGCAGCGCCTCGAACACCGCATGCCCGCGCAACGTCTACCGCTGCGCCGATGGCAAATACGTCGCGCTCTCCGGTTCGACGCCGGCGGTCGCCCGGCGGATATTCGAGATCATCGGCCGGGCCGACATGAACGATGATCCGCGCTTCCGCTCCAACAGCGAACGCCTCAAGCATCGCGATCTGGTCGATGACGCCATCGGAGCCTGGTTTGCCGTGCGCTCGCATGACGAAGCCCTTGCCACCATGCGCGACAGTGGCGCAACGGTCGGGCCGATCTACAACATTGCCGACGCCACCGAGGACGCACATTTTGCCGAGCGCGAGGTGATCGTATCGCTGGATGATGCGGAGCACGGTGCGCTGCCCATGCACAACATCGTGCCGCGCATGTCCGAAACACCGGGACGCTTCCGGCGTCCGGCACCGGCGCTTGGTGAACATACGGCCGAGGTGCTGGCAGAAGTGGGGTTTAATGCCACGATAGCGGCGGCGATCGTTGCCGGAGCAGGCCGATAAGGCTGCGTCCCGCTTTACGCGCCGGCCATTCGGACCGTTACGGTAAAAGGGGCAGAAGGTCATCTCTACAGACGACATGCACCTTGTTGCCGTCGGGGTCGCGCAGATATGCACCGTAGTAGCCATCTCCATAGTGCGGCCTCGGACCGGGAACGCCCTCGTCCGTACCGCCGGCCGCAAGGCCGGCAGCATGGGCCTGGTCGACCGCCGCAGGTGTCGGCGCGAGAAATGCGACCATGCTACCGTTTCCCACACTGGCAGGCTTCCTGTCGAACGGCTCATAGACGTAGAAGCGCGGCAATGCCTGGCCTGATGCGATCCAGCACGCTGCAGCCGGTCCGCCATCCGGAGCAACTGTTCGCCTGACAAGACCAAGAGGCGCGAGAACGGCGTCGTAGAAGACGGAGGCACGATCAAGGTCGCTGCAACCAACCGTGACGTGGCTGAACATGTTCATGCCCTGCCGACCGTTGGCTCTCCACTCGCCAGGATGGCGCCGGCAAGATCCAAATCGACGTTCCGGCCGGATAGCGTGACGGCAAACGTACGTCCCTCGAGCGGTATCTTGCGGGCGAGCACAGCCGCCAACGCGACAGCGCTTCCAGGCTCGAGAGCCAAGCCGAATTCGCTGAAGGCCACGCGCATGGCCTCCTTTGCTTCGTCATCCGTGACAGCAAGCGTACCGGCCAGATCAGGTCTGATGATCTCGAAGGGAATCTCTGCCATGTAGAGCCCGCTGATGGCGTCGCAGATCGAATGGCCGCCTGGTGCCAGGTTGATGCGTTTGCCGGCTGCGAGCGATTTCGCCATCTTCTCGAACCCAACGGCCTCGACGCCATAAACCTTGGTGGACGGAGACGCCTTGCTCAACCCCAGCAGGCAACCGGCGGTCAGTCCGCCGCCGGAGCAGCAGGTCAGCAATACATCGATCTGGGCATTCAGCCTCGCGGCCTGTTCCGCCATTTCAAGCGCGACGGTGCCGGCACCGGCAACCACCCAGAAATCGTCGGCCGGCGGTATAAGCACCCGATCCTCGCGACGCGTGATTTCAGCTGCCACGTCGGCGAGGTCTTTCATCGGAACCTTCACGACGCGTGCTCCATAGGCCGCGATCCGTTCGGCCTTTGCCGCCGGTGCGGTCTCCGGCACGACGACCACGGCTGATGTGCCCATCAGGCCGGCGCAATAGGCAATCGCAAGGCCGTGATTGCCGGAAGACCGGGCGACGACGCCACGCCGCCGTTCGTCGTCGGTCAGCGACCCTACCCTGTTGACCGCGCCACGCAGCTTGAACGAACCCGTGACCTGCAGGCTTTCAGCCTTGAGCAGCAACCGGCCACCATATTTCTGATTGAGATATGGCGATTCCAGCAGGGGCGTCTCGATGCAGTATTTGCCGATACGGCGGGCGGCCGCTTCGACATCGTGTAGAGTTGGCAGGGAAGTTGTCGGGACGGTGGAGAAGGGCATGACATTGATCCGGCGCTGCAATTTGTTTTACAAATGCACCGATGCCATAAGAGTTCAATTGGTTTATTGCCCTCGGAGCATTTGAGATGCTGGATTACCACGCCGTCGCCGACGTTGTCGCCGGCGAGATCGCCTCTGGAAAGCTGCCGCCCGGTTCGCGACTGCAGCCGCAAAGAACCTTTGCCTATGAGAGAGGAATAGCGGTCTCGACCGCCAGCCGTGTTTATGCCGAACTCGTTCGCCGCGGTCTGGTTATCGGCGAAGTCGGGCGTGGGACCTTCGTCAGGACGCCGGACCGGCTGCAATCTGCGCGGATCAGCGAGATCGCCGACGCGCCGATCGATTTGCAACTGGCGACATCGGGTTCCCTGGAGCAGGCGGCCCTGATGGCGCCGGCGTTCAAGAACATGGCCAACCCGGCAACACTCTTTGACGCGATGGACGCTCTCGGTCCCTTCGGGCCAAAGGGCGTCGGCGAGATCGTCGCGCGCTATCTCGCGCACGATCATTGGTCCCCGAGGCCTGACGGCATCCTTCTTGCCGGTGGAGGACGCCAAGCGATTGCATGCGCCATGGCAGCTGTCTGCAAACCTGGCGATCGCATCGGTGTCGAGCCGTTGACCTATCCGTCGGTCATCCGCATGGCGGCTCGGCTCGGCTTGCAGCTCGTGCCGCTTGAGATCGACGGTGACGGCGTCGACGTTGCGGCGCTTATCAGGGTGCATCGCGCGAAGCCGCTCGATGCGATCTACATCCAGCCGACCATCCATAACCCGCTCGGCTTTTCGATGTCGCACGCACGACGAACTGCCCTCGCCGAGGCGCTCGAGGAGACCGGGCTGCTCTGCATCGAGGACGCTGCCTTTGCATTCCTTTCCGACGCGGCACCGCTTGCGGCCTATGCGCCGGAGCGTGTCGTCTACGTCAACAGCATGCAGAAGCGGCTTGGTCCGGGCGTTGGCGTTGGCATTGTCGTCGCGCCGCCGCAGGTCAAGGATCGCATTGCCGCGGTCATGCGTGCCGGAGGCTGGATGGCGTCGTCCCTATCAATGCGCTTGGTGCTATCCTGGATCTCTGACGGCACAGCCGCCCATGTTTCGGAGCTGAAGCGGAAGGATGGGCGCGATCGGCAGTTGCTGACGGCGCGCATTCTCGGCCACGTGTCGCCGTCGGCGGAAAGCAACGCCTTTCATATCTGGCTCGAACTGCCGGAGATCTGGAGTGCCGGGGCGTTCGTTTCGGCGGCAGCTGTACAAGGCGTCGCCATCACGCCTGCGGGCGTGTTTAGTGCCATCCCAGGGCGTGCACCAAACGCGGTGCGCGTCGCGATCTCCGCTCCGCCGCTCAAGGACCTGGAGCGCGGGCTTCACGTGATCCGATCCCTGCTGGCCTCGGTGCCTGGCGACGCCGAGATCGAGTGACGAAGACTTGAAGCAAGCGGGGGCATGGCCCGGCGCTTTTAATCTCGCCAACATCTCTACATCAGCGAACTACCATCCTGCCGCGCAGCATCTCACAACAGTGAAATGCGGCTCGCGTCAGCCGACGAACAGCGCGCGCAGCCGGGCGAATAGGCCGCTGCGTTCGCCAGTCGAGATCGACCTGACGAGTTCTGCGGCCGTCTGCGCGTTCACCGTTGCACCGAAGTGGCAGTAGCAGATCACGCCGTGCAGCTGCCAGTCGCGCAACTCGAAGAACCTGAGGGCCTCGCCGTAGGTGTCGTTTTCCATGCCTGCGGCACGCAGTACGGTATCTTCGAACGCGACGGAGATCGGCGAGCCGTCGCTGCGCAATGTATCGCGCACGGCAGCGGACTGGTGTTCGGTTTCATACAATGTCGCCAGGTGTCGGGACGGGCTCTGCTCGAGAACCTCCGCCCAACGTTCGAGGCGTTCCCTGCGAGACATGCTCAGCGGCCGGTATTCCGGTTCGATTTGTGCAAAGACTTGCAATTGCTCGCGTGTATGGTGCTTCATTGTGGCCTCCATTTAGACGATAGATGCTCTGCGCCAGCCCATTTCACCCTACCGAAAGCGTGACTCTTGTTGGGCGCGAAGTCCAATCACGATGATGCTTCGTGACCCGCTGCCAATCCGGCGCCGCGACAATCCGTCCACAGGCAACACGCCCGCATGGGCGAAGTACCCAGATTTTGACATCTTGTGGGATCACTCAGGCTGCGTTTTGAGGGAGGCTTCCATGAAGACAAAGGCACGCGACCGCGAACTCATCGACGTGATGAGACGATATTTCGCGGCAAAAGCCGAGCTATCCGAGCTACGAGCGCAGCTGGAGCAGGCCAGACGCGCCGCCGGTGCGGACATCGGTAGCTTTTACGATCCGCGCACCAATACCAGCCATGCAGACGACGTCATGCGTTCGCATGCTCTCAACAGCGAGATGCGCTCGCTGATGGATCGAGCCGAAGCCTGGGGCAGACAAGAGATTGCGACATTGAGACGAGATTTGCCGGCGGAGGAGTTGCAATCCGAACCGGATCCAACGGATGAGCCGGCTGCATCCGGTATCGAATAAGCGCCGTCCAACCCTGAGGTCGTGCCGAGAGCCTTGACGCGTGCCCGGATACAGGGACATGCCGCCGGCATGACAACCGTAACTGCGCAAGCGCGATAGGCTCGGAGCGCCAAGTCACCCTGAGCGTGCATTGGCGGTCTTCGGTCAAGCCGTGGCGCCAAGCAGCCAAGCCCCGCTGCAGCATTGGTGCTTTCGATGAACGCAGAGAGCGATCAGGGCCTTCGCCGCGGGACATCGGCCGCGATTCCCTGTCGTTGCGTCAAAAAGTGGAATAAAACCTGGAGTGGAACGTAGAATAGACCGCCTGTCGATTACCCATTGGTGCTGGTAAGCTATGGAAACTCCCTTCTCCCACAGTAAATTCCCGGTTGAATTGCGTGAGGTATTAAGACAAACTCTGTCGCGCAATCGTTTGTCCAATCGCTTCCTAGATTAGTGGCCGAAGGGCTTAGATACTGCTGTTGAATTTTTTTCGGCACGCGGATGCCAATCAATATTGGCGGAACGGCTTAAAGGTACAAATGGCTTTCTTGCTGCAAACCTTTGGGGGCTTGAGGCTCGTCGATTCAGAGGGAAGGCAAATTGCCTATCCCGAGAAAGGTTTGTTACTTCTCGCTTATTTGCTCACGACCAAAGATGGAGCCGAACACCGAACGGTGATGGCCGCATTCTTGTGGGGCAACGAAGACAGTGCCGTTCCGCTCGTGAACATGCGCAAGTTGATTTCCAGGATAAAGGTCCGCCAGGACGAAATTGGAGCGCAATTCCTCTCCTTTACCAGTAGCATGATCCATATGGATCGCGCGTCGTTGTCATCGGACATGGATCCGGCGACCGATAGCGAAATAGCCGATCCCTTGCCCCAGCTCCGCAGCCTTGCAACGCTGATGCACAGGTCATTCCTGGGGGCGGTCGGCTGTCAGAGCCGCGCTTTTTATGGCTGGCTCGCGGAACAGAAAGACCGCCAAAATACCCTTCTCAAAGCTTTGTTGCGAAAAGCGGCGCGCGCGCCGCGTTCGGAGGAAGAGGCTGACGTTCTCAAGGATGCGGGGATATTGCTCATCGAGGCGGAATACGCGGATCCGAATCCCGATACGTTGCAGTTGCTTGTCGAAATCTTTCAAGCCGAAGAGCAAGTCGACCACCTCAGGAAAATTCTCGAGAGGCGACGCGATGCGCTTGCACGAGGTGCCGATCTCGTGAACACCTTGGCGAGCCGGGATGCCGGACCTGGACCGGTCGCACGGCCGTACGCTCGTGCCGCCAGCATGTCCGAACCTGATTTTCAGACTGGATCTGGACAAACGCACCGTCATGCAATCCCTCGTCTGGTGCTGTTGCCTCCAAGCGACTATGTCGGGCGCCCGGACTTTGGCTTCATCGCGAGCGCCCTGATCGAGGACATCACCATCGGGTTTTGCGCCTTCAACAGCCTTCAGGTGATCGCCCACCATTCTGCCGTCCGGATCGGGCGCCAGCTTGAGGACCAGGCTGATTTCTTTGAGCGATTTTCTCTGAACTACATCCTCGACAGCCGGATCAGCAGTCAGACAAGCGAAGGGACGTTGTTCGTCCAGCTCATCTTCTTTCCCGATAATGAAGTCGTGTGGGCGGAAAGGTTCAGCCTGAGCCATCCGGAACTCGTCGCCACCCGGCGTGTGATCGCACGAAACATCGCGCTTTCGGTTTCAAGCGAGATCGAGCGGCATGAGGCGGCGCGTCTTTATCGCGAGCTGAATCCGGCAGCGTACCACAGCTATCTCGTGGGACGACGGCACCTGAACCGGCTGACGCTGCCGGACCTGCGGCGCGCCCGCAAGGAGATGAAGACCGCACTCCATGCGAGCGCCGATTTTGCGCCGGCGCTGAGTTCGATCGCCAGGACCTACTCAAAGGAATGGCTGCTGACGGCACGTGGCGACCTCGAACTGCTGAAGGCGGCCGAGGTGTTTGCTACGCGTGCCATCGGGGCCCGCCGGAATCTGGCAGACGGCTATCGCGAGTTCGGCGTGGCCAAGCTGTTGCAGGGGGCTTTCGATGAAAGCGCGGAAGCAATGGAACTCGCGGAGACGCTTGGTCCCCATTATGCCGATATCATTGCCGACCATGCCGATACACTCGTCCATTGCTCGCTTCCCGGCAAGGCGTTGGAAAAGATCGAACATGCGATTGAGCTCAATCCGTTGAGCCCGGACTCCTATCTCTGGACCGCCGCAGGTGCGAACTACGCGTTGAGTGAATTCGAGACATCGCTGGATTACATCGGACGTATGGCCGATCCGAGCCTGGCCGACAGGCTCTCGGCCGCGAACTGGGCGATGTTGGGCCATAGGGACAGAGCGCGTGTCTTTGTTCGCCGGGTGCGCGAAGCCAACCCCAATTTCGACCTGGACACGTGGCTTGCCGCCGTTCCCAGCAAGGAACAATGGCACAAGGACCTCTACAGAGAAGGCTTGAAGAGGGCAGGATTTTAGACCGAGCAGATCCATAGTGAGAGGGGAATACGGATGGCCAAAGTTGTTGTGATAGGTATCGAAGGTGAGGACGGCCTTTGGATTGTCGATCTGAAGGCTCGCAGCGTCGAGCCGCTGGATTCACCGAAGGCCGGGGGACTGAAGACGGTTGCCGATCTACGTGCCGCCGGGGTGAGCGTGATCAAGGGGGCCGACGTGGCGTTGGTCGTCAAGTCGGCTGCCGCCGCGTCGTCGGGGCACTACGAAGGGTAGGGCGCCGGCTTAAAAAACGGCAGCACAAGCCTGGCTGAAGGCGTGGATTGTCTCGGCCATGGGGTCAAGGTGCAGCGCAATGCTGGTGTGAAGCCTCGGCGTGACTTGGTACGCCCCGAGTTTGGACTGCTGGCGCCAGAGCGTATGCAGCGCGGGGGATGCCTAGCAATCATCCAAGCGAACTCAGGCACGGGCCGGTTACATCACAAATCATCAGCGCGCTGACTCAGGACTCCACTTTAGCGGCTTTGAATAAATCCTGAGCTTCGTAGCCTGATTGTAGCCGCTCGCCTTATAGTATTCGGCAGTGGCGCCCTCACTTTGCGACAAAAGCCACGCGCTCGAAAAGCCGGAACTCAAGGCTTCAGCCTCAAGAAATCTTAGCAGTTGCTTGCCGATGCCACGTCCCTGGTGAGAAGGCAGAACCGCGATTTCAGGAATGTACAGGCCCCTGCCGGCCGCCGACGTATGGGGGAGGCCGATCGCAAAGCCAAGCAACGCGCCATTTTCCAATGCCCCGACGCCGAGCCAACCAGGAGTGGTCGACAACTCGCCCATCCGTGCCGTCGCTCTCTCCAAGGTCCACGCCTCGTTCCAAGGCGGCCCGATATATGCCTTCACGATGATGGCCGCCGCCCGCAACGCGTGGTCTTCATTTATCCGTTGGAAGATGACCGGCATTCAAGCTCCGCTTGTCACGTGCTGTTAAGGCAGAAATCACGGCCATTCAGTATTCCAATCGCTGGCAGATAACAACTCTACGGTATTGCTGATAGTAATTCAAACGCGCTGATTGAAGCGCGAGTATTACCGGCAATCCGCCAGTCTTGAGTTCGGAATGATCTGCCACGATTTGGGGTAGCCGACCTTCGGTCCTGCTTCACTGACGCTATCGATGCGAGGCGTTGCAGCCACCTTAGAAGCCGGTGCGTGCGCAGGTTCCTCGAACTGCAACATCGCGGTCGTGCGACAAGCGCTGCTCAACCTCAGGATAATGCAGGCGGTTTGGCTGGCGCGCGCCAAACCGTGCCGGTGGAAGCTTGAACCAGCACTCATGTGAGAACGAGACTGCCGCAAATGATCCGAGGCACCGAGCGGTTTAGCCAGGCAATAGAATCAAGAAGCCGGCGAGATGCCGGCTTCCTCTGGGTGTGAATCCAATCAGGCCGTCTGGAGGCCTACAGCCGGTTCCGGATCCTCTATGGACTTGCCGGCATTGTAGACGGTCTCGTCGAGAATGCCTTCGCGCTTGGAGACGATCGTTGGCACCAACGCCTGTCCGGCGACGTTGACGGCAGTGCGGCCCATGTCGAGGATCGGGTCGATGGCAAGCAACAGGCCGACACCTTCGAGCGGGAGGCCAAGCGTCGACAGGGTGAGCGTCAGCATGACGGTCGCCCCCGTCAGGCCGGCAGTCGCGGCCGAGCCGAGCACGGAAACGAAGATGATCAGCACATATTCCTGCAGCCCGAGCGGTACGCCAAAGAATTGCGCGATGAAAATCGCCGAGATTGCCGGGTAGATCGCCGCGCAACCATCCATCTTGGTCGTAGCGCCAAGCGGGACGGCAAAGGCGGCAAACTCGCGCGGCACGCCGAGGCTCTTCTCCGTCACGGTTTCGGTGACAGGCAGGGTGCCGACAGAGGAGCGCGAGACGAACGCGAGCTGGATTGCCGGCCATGCACCGGCAAAGAAGCGCGATGGCTTCAGGCCATGCGCGATCAGCAGCGCGGGATAGACGACGAAGAGCACGATGGCGAGGCCGATATAGACAGCAGCTGCATACCAGCCGAGTTGCGCCAGCGTTCCCCAGCCATATTGCGCCACGGCGCGGCCGAGCAGGCCGATGGTGCCGATCGGCGTCAGGCGAATGACCCACCAGAGGATCTTGCGGACGATCGCGAGAAGCGACTGGTTGAAGGCAAGGAAGGGCTTGGCCGCTTCGCCTGCTTTCAGCGCGGCGGCACCAAAGGCGATGGAAACAACGAGGATCTGCAGCACGTTGAAATTCAACGACGTACTGGCACTTCCTTCCGTCAGCTTGGTGCTTGCCTCCAGGCCCAGCATGTTGCCGGGAACCAGGCCCTTGAGGAAATCAAGCCATGAGCCGGCATAGGACGGCGCCTTGGCAGCCTCCTGCGACACCGCCGAGCCGACGCCTGGCTGGATGATGAGGCCGAGCGCGATGCCGATGATGACAGCGATGAACGAGGTGATCGCGAACCAGAGGAGGGTTTGCCAGACGAGCTTCGCTGCATTCTGAAGCGTCGCCAGATTGGCAATGGAGGCAACGATCGCCGTGAACACGAGCGGCGGGACCAACGCGCGCAGAAGCTGCACGAAGATGGAGCCGATCGTCTGGAGCGTCACGGTCAACCAGTTGGGGTTGCCGGCCGCATCGACGCCCATGTTTCGGGCGATGAGGCCGAGCAGCAGTCCAATGACCATGGCTGCCAGAACTTGGAAACCGAAGGACATGAAAAACGGCTTCGGCAGGGATTTGATAGTGGCTTGGGACACGATTCACACTCGATTGATTGATGGAGCAGAGCGTTCGGGAGGAAACTTCCGCAACGGCGACAAATTAGTCAAGGTTGTGACAGAGGATAAGCAACCGTTTGGCTCGGGACCAATCATAGGTGGAATAATTTTCCCGGTTGAACGCTTGGCCACGGTGCATGGCGGAGGGGCGAAACCGGCAATCCGTTACGTTGCGCCCGTTTGCTGGGCCGCAAGCCGTGTATTCGGGCGCTGGCGGGTAGCAGCGTAAGCTATCCACACATACCAATCCGACGCCACTGCTCTATCTGGTGCCTGTGGATTTCACCCTGAGGAGAAGAGCATGCAGATCAATCGCACAGGATCGGCGAAATGGGCCGGCGGTCTCAAGGACGGTAAGGGTCAGATTTCGACGCAGAGCGGCGCGCTCAAGGAGTATCCGTATGGTTTTGCAGCGCGCTTCGAAGGCGTCGCGGGTACCAACCCGGAGGAACTCATCGGTGCGGCTCACGCCGGTTGCTTTACCATGGCGTTGTCACTGATCCTTGGGGAGGCTGGCCTGACGGCCGACAGCATGGAGACGACCGCCAAGGTCACGCTTGAGTCCGTCGCCGATGGCTTTGCCATCACGGCTATCCACCTGGCGTTGAAGGGCCGTGTGCCGGGCGCGGATCTGGCAAAATTCACTGAGCTGGCAAACAAGGCGAAAGCGGGATGCCCGGTGTCAAAGGCACTTGGTGCGGTTCCGATAACACTCGACGTCAGTTTGGCATGAGAAGCCCGTGTGCGCCGACGACAGCGCCGCGCGTCTTATTGGACGCGCAAAGGTCACTGCAGCACTTTAAATGGCCGCAACTTTATCCTGAAATCGAATTGGATTTAAGGAAACATGCGGTAGGTCGGCGCACGCGGATATCTTCATGCCAGTCGAATTCGATCGCCGGTGCGAACGAACGCGTCTTGTCGCTCAACGCCAGCCGAGTGCGGGCGCCACGTGCTTCAGGATCGCCTCGATGACGTGCGCATTGTAGTCGACGCCGAGCTGGTTCGGCACCGTCAGCAGCAGCGTATCGGCTTCGGCGACGGCCTCATCCCCGGCGAGCTGCTTGATGAGCACATCAGGCTCGGCCGCATAAGACCGGCCGAAGATCGCCCTTGTGTTCTCGTCGATGAAGCCGATCGTATCCTGTTCCTTGCCGCTTCGGCCGAAATATGCGCGGTCGCGATCATCGACGATGGCGAAGATGCTGCGGCTGACGGAAACTCTCGGCGTGCGGGTGTGGCCCGCTTCCTTCCACGCCTCCCGGTAGGCGCGGATCTGTGCTGCCTGCTGGACGTGGAACGGCTCGCCGGTCTCATCGTCCTTCAGGGTCGAACTCTGCAGGTTCATGCCGAGCTTTGCCGCCCAGACGGCGGTGGCGTTCGAACTGGAACCCCACCAGATGCGGTCGCGCAACCCTTCGGAATGGGGTTCGAGGCGCAACAGTCCTGGCGGGTTCGGGAACATCGGCCGTGGGTTGGGTTGGGCGAAACCGTTGCCTTTCAGTGCTTCGAGAAACACTTCGGCGTGGCTGCGGCCCATATCCGCATCCGACGCGCCGTCCTGCGGCTGATAACCGAAATATCGCCAGCCATCGATCACCTGTTCCGGCGATCCTCGGCTGAGACCGAGCTGCAGGCGTGAGCCGGAGATCAGGTCGGCGGCACCGGCGTCTTCGGCCATATAAAGCGGGTTCTCGTAGCGCATATCGATGACGGCCGTGCCGATCTCGATGCGCTTCGTCCTTGCGCCGACGGCAGCCAGAAGCGGGAAGGGGGAGGCAAGCTGCCGGGCAAAGTGATGAACACGGAAATAGGCGCCGTCAGCGCCGAGCTCCTCGGCGGCAACTGCAAGGTCGATAGACTGCAGAAGCGCATCGCCTGCCGAGCGGGTTTGCGACTGGGAGGAGGGGGTCCAATGGCCGAAGGAAAGGAATCCGATTTTCTTCACGATAGTGCCGCCTGCGAATATGTCGTTGATACTCTTCTAGATGGCATAGGACAGGCTCGAGGGACAGCAGTGGAGGGTCGAACGCTGTGTTTCCGATCTGCTCATGAACCACCATGTTGCACCAAGCTCCAAACACTCAACGCTCGTCATCCATATCCAACGCCGCAAGGCCATGGCAGAGTGGAAAGCCGTGACCGTAATGCCCACCTAAATCACGACCCGATGCTCCATTCCGTCCCTTTTCGAACAACGTGACAGAACCTCGGCAGGCTATGAAAAAGGCTCAAGCTGCGGAGGCGGCTCGGGGGAGAAGCCGTGACCTGAAGTTGTGATTTTCGCGGCCCGACGAGACAGCATAGTATATATTAGGCCCCAGGTCGCTTGCGCCGATCGTCTCGTATCGGGAGTTGGTCGCGTACGGTGCCCTTGTGGCAGATTTGACCGTTTCCGGCTCGAAGGGCCACACGAGAGGGATGGGGCTAAATGCGCTGGAACAAGTTGTATGCGCTCAAGAGCTACATGCGGTCCTCGCTGTGGGTCGTGCCTTTCTTCGCGCTCGTTCTGCAGCAAGCCTTCTTACGCGCAGTGCTTGTATTAGAACAGTGGACAGAATGGGTGCCGTTGTGGCCCTTGGAGACAGAGGGTACGGTTGCAGCGATGCAGGCGATTATCAGCCTGGCGCTTTCGTTCATCGTCTTCACGTTCGGTTCCCTGCTCGTCGCCATACAGATCGCGAGCGGGCAGCTTACGCCCCGGATCATCGCGACCACGCTGCTGCGCGATAACGTGATCCGTTTCACTGTGGGCCTGTTCATCTTCACCCTGCTCTTCGCCATTGGGGCGATCAGTCGCATCAGTACGTCGGCTCCGTCTCCCATCATGTGGATCTCGGGGATCTTTGGCGTCCTGTCGCTGGCTGCCTTCCTCTATTTCATCGATTATTCCGCCCGGCTATTACGTCCCGTCAGCATCATTCATCGCGTCGCCGAGCAGGGCTTTGCCGTTATCGAGGCGGTATATCCTGGCCCGCTGTCGGATACCGACGAGCGACCACAACCGGACGAGCCGTGCGAGAAGCCGGGAAACATCGTTTTGCATGTCGGGTCGTCGGACATCATTCTTGCAGTCGACGTGAAGGCCTTGACCATTCAAGCACATCGAGCGGACGGCGTGATTGAACTTGCTGCGCGCGTCGGCGATTTTGTCTCATCCGGGCAGCCACTGTTCCGCCTCTATGGCGGCGCCAAGGCAATACCAGCCAAAGACCTTCGCAACAGTGTCGTCTTCGGGCGTGAGCGGACCATCGAGCAGGATCCGACCTTCGCCTTCAGGGTTATTGTCGACATCGCCAGCAAGGCGCTTTCGAAGGCTATAAACGACCCGACGACAGCGGTGCTTGCCATTGATCAGTTGCAGCGACTGCTACGCAGCGTTGGTGGGCGCGAACTGAGCAACGAGTACGTCCGCGATGCCCAGGGACGCCTTCGTGTGGTGTTCCCGACGCCGAACTGGGAAGATTTCGTGCAACTTACGTTTCGAGAGATCCGGATCTATGGAGCGGAAAATCTGCAGATCGCAAGGCGGCTGCACGCGATGATCGACGATCTCGAAGCGGTGCTGCCGGAAAGCCGGAAGGATGCGTTGGCCATTGAGCGCAACCTGCTCGACCAGACGATCGACAAGGTCTACCTGCTCCCCGAAGACGCAGCACTCGCGCATATTGCCGATACGCAAGGGCTGGGCGGCTCTCCTAAAGCATGACTGAAATTCGCGCATCCGCATAGCCAGTGTCCGAGACGTCCTGATTGGCAGGCGCACGGATTCACCACGCTCCAATCACTCAGCGCTGGTCATCCATATTCACCGCCTCAAGGCCATGGCGGAGTGGAAAGCCGTGACCGTAATGCTTCCCTAAATCCGGTCTCTTCCTGAACTGCCGGCGGTAGCTTGCCGGCGAGATCGAGAAGGCGCGGGTAAAGTGCTGGCGCAGCGATACCGTTGAGCCGAAGCCGGCCATCTCTGCGACCCGGTCGATCGAGCAGGATCCGGTTTCGAGCAACCGTTGCGCGGTCGCCAGCCGCTGGTTCAAGAGCCATTGCGTAAAGGTGGTTCCGGTCGTCTTTCTGAAATGTCGGGTGAAGCTGCGCAGGCTCATTCCGGCCCGCGCCGCCAGCTTTTCGAGCGACAATGGCTCGTCCAGATGCTCGATTGCCCAATTGATCGTCGCGCCGAGCTGCGCCTCGCCGGCGGCGGCAGGCATTGGCTTCTCGATATATTGGGTCTGGCCGCCATGCCGGTGCGGCGCCACCACCAGCCGCCGGGCGACGCGGTTGGCGATATCTGCCCCATGATCGCGACGTACGATATGCAGACAGCAGTCGATGGCCGCGGCCGTGCCGGCCGATGTCAGGATGTCACCATCATCGATATAGAGCGCATCCTGATCCAGGGCGACCCGCGGATAGCTTCGTTGGAACTCCTCCGCCCAGGCCCAATGGGTGGATGCCGGTCGCCCGTCCAGCACGCCCGCTTCCGCCAGTACGAATGTACCAAGGCAAAGCCCGACCAGCCGCGCGCCGCGTGCATGGGCGGCCCTGACGCTCCGCAGCAAGGCTTCGGGAGGACGCTCGTCCGGATCCCGCCAGGCCGGCACGATGACGGTGTCGGCCTCCCCCAGGTGGCTCAGATCATGCGTCACTTCAATGCGAAAGCCGGAGCCAGTGGCAACCGACCCGGTATTCTCGCCGCAGATCAACAGGCGATAGCGGGGCGCTCCGAGTTTCAAAAGCTCATCGCCGAACACGATGCAGGGCACCGACAGGTGGAAGGCGCTGATGCGTTCGAAGGCGATGACGGCAACGGTGTGCATCGGCGTGGCGATCCCAATCTAATGAATTGGCCAGAACCTAGCACATATTGTCATTCTGGCCACTTTCGCGAAGCCGCCGCATGCAGGATTTTTCCGCCATCAACAACGATGCGAAAGGACGCTTTCATGATGCAGCACCCCACCATCCGGACCATGGCTGGAGCCACAGCGCCGCAAAGTCTCGATCCTGCCAAGACCGCCCTGCTGGTGATCGACTTTCAGAACGAATATTTCAGCGGCAGGATGCCGATCCCGGATGGCGCAAAGGCGCTCTCCAACGCCAAGCGCCTCATCGAGCGTGCTGATCAGGACGGCATGAGAGTCTATCATGTCCAGCACGTGACACCGGCGGGAAGCCCGGTCTTTGCCGAGGACAGTGCGACCTCCCGGTTCCACGACCAGATCCAGCCATCAGCCAACCATTCGGTGGTGCGCAAATCGTCGGTGAGCGTGTTTCCAACCACCGACATCGACCAGAGGCTGAAACAGGCTGGCGTCGATACGCTCATCATTGCCGGCCTGATGACCCATGCCTGCGTGGCCGGCGCTGCCCGCGATGCCGTCCCCCTCGGCTACAATGTGATCGTGGCCGACGACGCCTGCGCCACGCGGGACGTCGATACGGCAGATGGGGAGACCGTGTCGCATGTTGCGCTGCACCGCGCAGCTCTGGCTTCGATCGACGACACCTTCGGCGATATCGTCACGACCGATCAGCTCCTGGCCCTGCCACTGACGCGCAAGTGAGACTTGAGCGCGGCTGAGTACGGGGCCTAATGATGGCTCTCCCGATCCCGCAGGAATTCAGGATCGGGAGGGCCATAGAGTCCTTCATCTCTCAGCCCGGCTGGAGCGCCACCTTGCGGGAGACGGCGACGAGCGAGGCGCCCAGCAGTGCGGCCAATGCCGCAAACATGAAGACGCCGGCAGGCCCCTGGCGTTCGACGATCAGGCCGCCGAGGATTGCTCCGGTGGAGATGGCGATCTGGAATGTCGTCAGCGTCGCCGCACCAGCGCCTTCCGCCTCGTCGCCGGCGGCCCGACTGATGAAGGACTGGACGCTGACAGGGAGCGCACCGAAGGCGAAGCCCCAGGCGGCCGTCGCTGCGGCTGCAATGCCCGGCAGCACGCCGGCGACCGCAAGCAGGAGCGCGGTGGCAGCGATGCCCGCGGCTGCCAGCGTCATCGACAGGCGGGTGTTGCGCTCCGCCAGGAAGCCGCCTGCGATATTGCCGAAGAAACCGCCGATACCGAATGCGAGCAGGATCGCGGTGATCATTTCGACGTCGAAACGCGGCACCTGCTCAAGATAGGGGCGGATATAGGTGAAGCCGGCAAAGTGACCGGTCACGACCAGTAGGATCGTGGCAAGGCCGAGCCGGATCGCCGGGCGCCTGAGAACCCTCACGATCGTGCCAAGGCCGGTGGTCCCGATCGGCGGCAGCGACGGGACGGTCAGCGCCTGGACGATAAAGGTAACCACCCCGACTACGGCTGCCAGCAGGAAAGCATAGCGCCATCCGAGCGTGGCGCCGATCCAGGCGCCGACGGGGGCGGCACAAACCGTTGCGATCGAGACGCCCGACATCACGATCGCCATGGCGCGGGGCATCAGCCTGGCGGGAACGAGCCGCATGGCCAGCGCCAGCGACATCGCCCAGAAGCCGCCGAGCGCGATACCGAGCAACACGCGGGCCGCAAGCAGGAAAGGAAGGTTGGGTGCAAAGCCCGCCATAAGGCTCGAGACGACCAGCAGGCCCGTCAAAGCCAGAAGCACCGTGCGCCGGTCGAACCGGCCTGTGTAGACGACGATCGCCGGGCCGGCGACCGCCGCAACGACAGCAGTGGTGGTCACCGACTGCCCGGCAGCTCCAACGCTGACCCCGAGATCCGCCGACATCGGCGTCAGCAGGCTTGCCGGTAGAAACTCTGCCGTTACCAGGCCGAAGACCCCAAGCGAAAGGGAAACGACAGCGCCCCATCGGGCTTTGTTCCGCTCGTCCGTCGGGGCACCTGATTTCGTCACGACGCCATCCATGATTTTCATCTCCGCGATTGTTAATGGCGAAGGTAGGCATGACCATCAGGAGTTTCTATGCTAGAAAATCCAAAAGACTGTGCCGTTTGTCCAAAATTGCGGAGCACCTTATGAGCGATGCGTTGACCGAGATTTTGCGCGGGCTGAGGCTCGACGGCGTCGAATACGGGCGTTGCCAACCCTGTGCGCCCTGGGCGACGGCCTATCCGGCACAGGAGCCCGCGCGATTCCATTTTCTGGCTGCAGGCTCAGCCCATCTTCAGACACCGGATGGTGAATGGATGGAGCTTGCCCAGGGCGACGCGGTGCTGTTGCCGAGGGGTGACGCGCATGTGCTTGCCAGCAAGCCGGGCATTCCTGCCGTTTCGATAGCCGACCTGCCGAGGCGACAGCTTTGTGACGGCATCATCGATGTGCAATGCCCGTCGACGGACAGCGAGAACCTCATCTTCTTTGCGGTGATGCAGTTCAATGTCGATCGTCTGCATCCTCTCCTGCAGTTGATGCCCGCCGTCATGCGCACGAGCGACCTTGCTGCGAGCGAACCTTCGATACCGGCACTGCTTGAGGCCATGATGCGCGAAGCAGAAATGCAGCGCGTCGGCTCGGGCGGCATTCTCTCGCGGCTTGCCGATGTGCTGACTGCAACGCTCATTCGAACCTGGGTGGAGCATGGCTGCGGCACGGCGACCGGCTGGCTGGCGGCCGTCCGCAATCCGGAGCTCGGGCGCGTCCTTGCCGCGATCCACCTTGAACCTGCGCGGGACTGGAGCGTGCCCGAACTGGCAAAGCTCATGGGTGCGTCACGGTCGGGCTTTGCCCAGCGGTTTGTCGACACCATGGGCGAGACGCCGGCCCGTTATGTTGCGCGCATGCGGATGCACCAGGCGCATCAATGGCTACAGGAAGGACAGCGGGTGGCCCTTGTCGCAGGCCGTCTCGGCTACGATTCGGAGGCCTCGTTCAGCCGCGCCTTCCGCAAGATCATCGGGGCACCACCGAGCCATTACCGAAACAAGAGCGTGGCCAGGGGACAACTGGTTTCCTGAGCCGGCTGCTGTTCAGATGATCGCGCAGGGAGGCTGGTTGAGAGCGGCTTGGAGCGTGACGACGCTTGCTGTCACCCGTTCGCTAAAAGCCGTGAAAAACCATATCGAGAGCGGCGACGATCTCGTCGTGCCGCTCCGATAGATTGGAAACAGGTTCTGCAAGTGCCGATACGGGTATCGCAGCCAGAAACTGAGTGACCAAGGTGTAGCGAACGCCGGATATTTCAAACACGGGATTGAGGCGCTTGGCCGGTTTAGGAGCCGCTTCCATTGGCAAAAGCGGGACGACGACACGCGTCTTCAACTCGTCCAGCACGTCGGCCTGCACATCAAGCACGAGGCCGCCGCCAGGATTGGCATAGACGTCATAACGCGCCATTAGAATTGACGGAACTGCGCCAGCGGCAGGCCATTTGCATCGACGAAGGCATTCGAACTCTGCAAAGCCTCGCTATTTTCTTTCTTCCAACGGGCAGCCTTGGCATCGGACACCGCCCTGGCGATCCCTGCCTCGGCAGCGCGAGAAATATTGATGTCGAAATGCCGTGCTTCTGCAAGAAGATCGGCGTCAATCGTCAAATTGGCTGCGCGCTTTGCAGAGGCAGATCGAGCATGCTCGGCCATGATTGTTCTCCTTTTGAGCAATCAATATATGCGCATCTTTCTGCGCATGCAAATACCCGGCCAGACAAGAGGCGATGGCATTGCCGATCGTCAGGAGAGTGGGTGGCGGGCAACCAACGCACCTTGACTTGCAAGCACTTAGCAATAGACTTCAAGGTACGAAGTATCGGGAAAGGGAGGCCATCTATGAACATAGACCTCTCGCGGCGCAGCTTCCTGAAGCTGGCCGGAGCGGGTGTCGTGGCAACTTCCGTCGGAGCACTTGGCTTCGGCGAATCCGAGGCGGCGGAAATCGCGCATGTGCGTGCTTTCAAGCTGAAGACCACGACCGAAACCCGCAACACCTGTCCGTACTGTTCCGTTGCCTGCGGCGTCATCATCTATTCGAAGGGTGACCCTCGAAAAGGCGAGACGGCGGACATTGTGCATATCGAGGGCGATGCCGATCACCCCACCAACCGCGGGACGCTCTGTCCCAAGGGGGCGGCACTCAAGGACTTCGTCAAGTCGCCGACCCGCCTTCAATATCCGATGCTGCGCAAGCCCGGTTCCGATACTTTCGAACGGATCTCCTGGGACGATGCTCTCGATCGCATTGCCCGCCTGATGAAGGACGATCGCGATGCGAACCTGATTGCGGCCAACGCCAAGGGCCTTCCGGTCAATCGCTGGACGACCGTCGGCATGCTGGCGGCGTCTGCAACAACCAATGAAACGGCCTGGGCGACCTTCAAATTCGCCAAGAGCCTGGGAATAGTCGGTTTCGATAATCAGGCACGCGTCTGACACGGCCCTACGGTGGCGAGTCTCGCCCCAACATTTGGCCGTGGAGCAATGACCAACTCCTGGACCGACATCAAGAACACCGACCTCGTCGTCGTCATGGGCGGCAATGCGGCGGAAGCCCACCCCTGCGGCTTCAAATGGGTGACGGAAGCCAAGGCCCATCGCGGTGCAAAGCTGATCGTCGTCGATCCGCGCTATACCCGCACCGCCTCGGTCTCGGACTATTACGCGCCGATCCGCCAGGGAACCGACATCGCGTTCCTAAACGGCGTCATGAAGTATTGCATCGACAACGACAAGGTGCAGTGGGAATACACCAAGGCCTTCACCAACGCAGCCTATCTGGTCAAGGACGGCTTCGCCTATAAGGACGGTCTCTTCACCGGCTATGATGCCGAGAAGCGCGACTACGACCGTTCGACCTGGGACTATGTGCTCGGCGAGGATGGTTTCGTCGTCACCGATCCGACGCTGCAGAACCCCCGCTGTGTCTGGAACCTGCTTAAGGAGCATCTGGCGCCCTATACGCCCGAGATGGTTGCGCGCATCTGCGGAACGCCGAAGGAGAAATTCCTCAAAGTCGCCGAGATGATCTCGGAATGTTCGACGCCGACAAAGACGATGACGTCGATGTACGCCCTGGGCTGGACCCAGCACTCGCACGGCTCGCAGAACATCCGCGCCATGGCGATGCTGCAGCTGATCCTCGGCAATATCGGCGTGCGCGGCGGTGGCATGAACGCCCTTCGCGGCCACTCCAACATCCAGGGCCTGACCGATCTCGGCCTGATGTCGCACCTGCTCACCGGCTACCTGACGGCGCCGACCGAGAAGGACGAGGATTTCGAGACCTACATGTCGACCCGGCAGTTCAAGCCGCTTCGGCCGGGCCAGACAAGCTACTGGCAGAACTACCGCAAGTTCATGGTCTCGTTCCAGAAGGCCATGTGGGGCGATGCCGCGCGGGCCGACAACGACTGGGCCTTCAACTACCTCGCCAAGCTCGACGTGCCATCCTACGACGTGCTGCGCGTGTTTGAGCTGATGCATGCCGGCAAGGTCAACGGCTATCTCTGTCAGGGCTTCAACCCGCTGCTGGCCTTCCCCAATCGTGCCAAGAACACCAAGGCTCTTTCGAACCTGAAGTGGCTTGTCACCATGGATCCGCTGGAAACCGAGACGGCGCGGTTCTGGGAAAACCACGGCGATTTCAACCCGGTCGACACGGCCTCCATCCAGACCGAAGTCATCCAGCTGCCGACGACCTGCTTTGCCGAGGAGGAGGGTTCGCTGACGAACTCCGGCCGCTGGCTGCAGTGGCATTGGGCCGGCGGTACGCCGCCGGGCGAAGCCAAGCACGATACCTACATCATCGCGCAGATCTTCCTCAGAATGCGCGAACTCTACCGGACGGAGGGCGGCGCCTTCCCCGATCCGATCCTCAACCTGTCGTGGGAGTATGCCGACGAGAACGAACCGACGGCAGAAGAACTCGCCCGGGAAATCAACGGTCGAGCATTGAGCGATGTCATGGACACGACCGACCCGACCAAGGTTCTCGTGCCGGCCGGAAAGCAGGTGGTGAACTTTTCGCAGTTGCGCGACGACGGCTCGACCATGTCCGGCTGCTGGATCTATTCCGGCTGCTTCAACGAGCAGGGCAACAACATGGCTCGGCGGGACAATCAGGATCCCGACGACACCGGCACCTATCTCGGCTGGACCTTCGCCTGGCCGCTCAACCGCCGCACCCTCTACAACCGCGCCTCGGCGGACCTAGAGGGCAAGCCCTGGGATCCGAGCCGCAAGCTGTTGGAATGGGACGGCGCCAAGTGGACCGGCTATGACATTCCCGACATTGCGCCGACGGCCAAGCCTGGAGATGTCGGTCCCTTCATCATGAACCAGGAAGGCACCGCGCGTCTGTTCACCCGCGGACTGATGCGCGACGGCCCGTTCCCCGCGCATATGGAGCCGTTCGAATCGCCCGTTGCCAACGTCTTCAATCCGCAGATGCGCGGCAATCCGGTCAGCCGCATCTTCAAGGACGATGCCGAGCAGCTGGGGCTTTCAGACGAGTTCCCCTACGCGGCCACCTCCTACCGGCTCACCGAGCATTTCCACTTCTGGACCAAGCACAACCGCGTCAACTCGGCGCTGCAGCCGGAGTTCTTCGTGGAAATTTCCGAGGAGCTGGCGCAGGAAAAGGGCATAACCAATGGTGGCTGGGTCAGGGTCTGGTCGAAGCGCGGCGAGGTCAAGGCCAAGGCGGTGGTGACCAAGCGCATCCGGCCGCTCATCTGCGACGGCAAGCCGGTCCATGTGGTCGGCATCCCCTTGCATTGGGGCTTCACCGGCTCTGCGAAAAAGGGTTTCGGCCCCAATTCGCTGGTGCCCTTCGTCGGCGACGCCAACATCGAGACGCCTGAGTCCAAGGCTTTCCTCGTCAATATCGAGCCTTCGACGCCGCCAAAGGACAAGGAGGCCACAGTGTGATGGATAGCCCGCGCACAGCCGTCAGCAATCCGCCGGTCCAGCCGATGGAGAGCAACCTCACGCAGCGCGATCTCGTTCGCCGCTCCGCCACGAGCGAGCTGCCGCCGCCGGAGCGGCAGCTGACGCCGGTCGCCAAGCTGATCGACGTTTCCAAATGCATCGGCTGCAAGGCCTGCCAGTCGGCCTGTATCGAGTGGAACGACACGTATCCGGATATTGAGGAGAATGTCGGGGTCTATACGAACCCGCACGATCTGACCGAGAACATGTTCACCCTGATGCGGTTTACCGAATGGGTGAACCCCGAAACGGACAATCTGGAGTGGCTGATCCGCAAGGACGGCTGCATGCACTGCGCCGATCCGGGCTGTCTCAAGGCATGTCCTTCACCCGGCGCGATCGTGCAATATTCCAACGGCATCGTCGACTTCATCCATGAAAACTGCATCGGCTGCGGCTACTGCGTGAAGGGCTGCCCGTTCAACATTCCGCGCATTTCGAAGGCCGATCATCGCGCCTACAAATGCACGCTCTGTTCCGATCGCGTCGCAATGGGGCAGGGCCCCGCCTGCGCCAAGGCTTGCCCGACACAGGCGATCGTGTTCGGTACCAAGGACGACATGATGAAGCATGCCGACGAACGTATCGCCGATCTCAAATCGCGCGGATACGCCAATGCCGGCCTCTACGATCCTCCCGGCGTCGGTGGGACCCATGTCATGTATGTCCTGCATCACAACGACAAGCCGCATATTTACGCCGACCTGCCTGATGACCCGAAGATTTCCGCCGTCATCGAGGCCTGGAAGGGCGTGACCAAATATACCGGCCTTGCGGCGATGGGGCTGGCGGCTGCGGGCGCGATCCTGCACGGCCTTTTCGGCAAGGCGAACCGGGTCGCACCTGAAGACGAGGTCAGTGCCGAAAAGCTCGTCGAGGAAGCCGAGGATCTCAGGGAGGGTGCCTGATGGCCAAGCCGAACGACATCCAGTCCGAAGACGCGATCCATCGCGGCCCGCCGGTGACTGTCGGTCGTTATGGACCCGGCAAGCGCCTCAACCATTGGATCACCGCTTCCTGCCTGATCCTGCTTCTGCTGTCCGGCCTCTCGATGTTCCATCCGTCGCTGTTCTTCCTGACGGATCTGTTCGGTGGCGGTCAGAACACGCGCATGCTGCATCCCTGGATCGGGGTCGTTCTGTTCCTGAGCTTCTTCATTTTCTTCGCCCAACTCTGGCGGGCCAACCTGCCGAACCGCACCGACGCGCAGTGGGTGTCGCAGATCGGCGACGTGGTCAAAGGCCATGAGGAGCGGCTGCCCGAGATCGGCAAGTACAATGCCGGACAGAAGTTCATCTTCTGGGGCATGGCGTTCTTCATCATCGTGCTGATCGTCAGCGGTATCATCATCTGGGACCAGTATTTTGGCGAGGCCACACCCATCGACGTGAGGCGCATTGCCATGCTGACCCATTCCGTTTCCGCGGTGCTGATCATTCTCATCTTCATCCTGCATGTCTATGCCGCGATCTGGACCCGCGGTACGCTGCGGGCGATGACGCGGGGTTCGGTCACCGGCGGCTGGGCCTGGCGGCACCATCGCAAATGGCTGAAGGAACTTGCTGGACGGGGCCGGATTGATCCTGCAGAATAACGACATAACAGCGGTGGCCGGTCGGCCCGCGAGGTGCAATGTCGATATCGTCCGTGCAGCCCGATCCCGCGATGATCGGTGGAATTCCCAAGGCTCCCTTCGTCTTGATGTCCAATCTGACGCGCCTTTTCGGGGATCGCGCCCAGCGTTTCCAAGTGCTGTCGGAAAGCAGCCGGCTTGCTCCCTACTTACGCTTCCTTGCAGGCACAGCAGTAATCCAGAGTGACCTCCTGTCCAGCCTGCCGCCGCTGGAGCCGATTTCCGCAGAACAGCGCGAGCGGGCGCGCGACAATGCGATGCCGCCGATCGATCGCTCGGCCATGGGCGCTTCTGCCGAGTGCCGGGACACGGTCCGACAGTTCCTTGCGCGGGTGGAGCAACTGGAAATGCCAAAGGCCGCGGCCGAAGCGCTTGCCCAGATCATTGCCGCTGACGACGAGGCGCTGGCGTGGATGATCGACAATATCGCCGCCGACAATCTGCCGCTCGATAGCCTTGCGCACCATCTTTTCGTTGCCGCGGCCGTGCAGGTCCATGCGACACGCCTGGCCGCGGGGCTCGATCCTGGTCGCCTCGTGCCGGTCAGCATCGGCGTCTGTCCCGCCTGCGGCGGCAGGCCCGTCGCTTCGCTCGTCGTCGGTTTCCACGGCGCGGAAGGAACCCGCTACGCGGTATGCGCCTGCTGCTCGACCAAATGGAACGAGGTCCGGGTAAAATGCCTCTCCTGCGGCTCGACCAAGGGCATAGGATACCGCGCGGTCGAAACCGGTGATGAAGAGGCCACGGTTAAGGCAGAGGTTTGCGACAGCTGCCACGGCTGGACGAAGATCATGTATCAGAACAGGAACCCGGCACTCGATGCCGTGGCCGACGATGTCGGCAGTCTCGGCCTCGACGCGCTGATGAAGGATACCGGATACAAACGCGCGGGCTTCAATCCATTCCTGGTGGGGTATTGACGGGATGGCCGGGCTTGCCGAACTCCGCACCCTGCCGTCCGTCGACCAGATGTTGAAGGCGCCGGCCGTCGCGCCGCTTGTCGAGCGGCATGGTCGTGTCGTCGTGACCGAAGAGCTGCGCCTCGTGCTCGGCGAAATCCGCGAGATGGTTCGCAGTGGCGGCTTGCCCCCCGATGCGGACGGCGTCATGGCCTCACTTATGAGCCGGCTCGACTATCGGGATCGCTCCAATCTGCGCCCGCTCTTCAATCTCACCGGCACCGTGCTGCACACCAATCTTGGCCGTGCCCTCCTGGCCGAGGAGGCGATTGCCGCTGCCGTCGATGCGATGCGAGAGGCGGCGGCACTGGAGTTCGATCTCGACACCGGCCGGCGCGGCGAGCGCGACAGCCACCTGCGTGACCTGCTTTGCGAGCTGACGGGCGCCGAGGACGCGACAGTCGTCAACAACAATGCCGCCGCCGTGCTGATCGCACTGGGCACGGTTGGCGGCGGACGGCAGGCGATCGTCTCGCGCGGCGAACTGATCGAGATCGGCGGTGCGTTCCGCATGCCCGATATCATGGAACGTGCAGGTGTGGCGCTCATCGAGGTCGGCACCACGAACCGCACCCATGCCAGGGACTATCGTCGGGCGATCGGCCCCGAAACGGCGCTCATCCTCAAGGTGCACACGTCGAATTACCGGATCGAGGGGTTCACGGCCGAGGTCTCCGGCGCCGAACTTGCTGCGATCGCGCACGAAGCCGGTCTGGTTCTTCTGAACGATCTCGGCTCCGGGACGCTCGTCGATCTCCGGCGCTATGGCCTTAGCAAGGAGCCGACCGTTCGCGAAGCCGTGGCCGAAGGTGCAGATCTCGTTACATTTTCGGGCGACAAACTGCTGGGTGGCCCGCAGGCCGGCTTTATCGTCGGTCGCCGCGATCTGATCGCCGCGATCAACCGCAATCCGTTGAAGCGGGCCTTGCGGGTCGACAAGATCCGCATCGCGGCGACGGCCGCGACGTTGAAGCTATACCGCGACCCGGATCGGCTCGCAGCGCGGCTGCCCACCCTTCGCATGCTGGCGCGTCCGCAACACGAGATCCGCGCGCAGGCGGAACGGCTCGCGCCCGAGGTGGCGAGACTTCTTGCCTCGAGCGGACATCGGGTGGAAATCTGCCACTGTTCGAGCCAGATCGGTTCGGGCGCGCTGCCGGTCGACACGATCCAAAGCGCCGGCCTCCGGATCGAGGCTGCAAGCGGCAGCGCGCTCGAAGCGCTCGCGGCGCTTTTCCGTTCGCTTTCGCGCCCGATATTGGGGCGTCTGCAGGACGGGGCGCTCATCCTGGATCTTCGCTGTCTTTCCGACGAGAGCGAGTTCCTGAAAAGCCTCTCCGAGGGCGTCGGACATGCACTGGCTTGACCGTTTGACAGGGCGTATGCCCGAGGCGGCGTCGGACGCCGATGAGATGACACAAGCCCTGACTGCCGCCCGGAACGGCGACTATGAGACCGCCCTGCGCCTATGGGAGCCCCTGGCGCAATCCGGCGTCGCGCGGGCACAGAACAATATCGGCGCCTGTTTTGCCGAGGGGCTCGGCGTGCCGCAGGATCGGGCCCTGGCGGGCAAATGGCTGCGGCTGGCGGCCGAAGCGGGCGATCCCGTCGGCGAGCGCAACTATGCAGCCTTCCACATGCAGGACGCGGATGGCGATTATAGTATTGCCGCCGACTACTATCGCCGCGCCGCCGAGAAGGGCGACGCGCCGGCACAGGACATGCTGAGCTGGATGCTGCTCGAAGGCGAAATCATGCCGTCCGATCCGGTCGAGGCGCGCCACTGGGCGGAACGTGCCGCTGAAGCGGGCATTGCTTCGTCGATGACCCGGCTCGGCATGCTCTATCACAACGCTTCGGGTGTCGATCGCGATCCGGAGAGGGCCGTCGATTGGTGGCGCCGCGGCGCCATGGCGGGCGATGCCGACGCGCAGGCGATGCTTGGCGCCGCCTGTCACATGGGCGCCGGCACGGCCCGCGACGGCGTCGCGGCACTCGTCTGGCTGATCCGCGCGACCAATGGGGGCAGTGCCCTGGCGCAACCCTTCATCGGGCCGGTGCGCCAGAGCTTGTCGCCCGGCGAGATCGGCATCGCCGAGAGGCGCGCGCTTGAGCCCCCGGCGGAGGCGCGACCATGATCGTCGGAACCGCCGGTCATATCGACCACGGCAAGACCAGTCTGGTGAAAGCCTTGACCGGCGTCGATACCGATCGCCTCAAGGAGGAGAAGGCACGCGGCATCACCATCGATCTCGGCTTTGCCTATGCGAAATTTGCCGAAGCGGTCACCGGCTTTGTCGATGTGCCGGGCCATGAGCGTTTCATCCATACGATGCTCGCCGGTGCCGGCGGCATCGACTTCGCCCTCCTCGTCGTTGCGGCGGATGACGGCATCAAGCCGCAGACGCTCGAACACCTGGCCATTCTCGATCTGCTCGGCATCGAAAGGGGATTGGTCGCGATCACCAAGGCCGATCTTGCCGATGCGGAGCGATTGCTGGGGCTCAGTGTCGAGATCGGCAATATGCTTTCGGCAACGGGCCTTCGCACCGCCGAAATCCTTCCCGTGTCCGCCGCCACGGGCCTCGGTATCGCCGATCTCAGAGACCGCCTGGCCGAGGCCGAAAGGGCAACCGTGAAAGCAAATGCGGCGGGCCGGTTTCGGTTTTCGGTCGATCGCAGCTTCATTCTCTCGGGCGCCGGAACGGTGGTGACGGGAACGGTCCTTTCCGGTTCGGTTGCGGTCGGCGACAACGTAATGATTTCGCCATCCGGACAAGGGGCGCGCGTGCGCTCGATCCATGCCCAGGACCAGCGGTCGGAACGCGGGGTCGCGGGTCAACGCTGCGCGCTCAATCTGGTGGGAGACGGCATCTCCAAGGACAAGGTCGGCCGCGGCGACATGGTGCTCGATCCCTATCTGCATGCGCCGACCACACGCATCGATGCGGGCCTGTTTGTGCTCAAGGGTGAGCCGAAGCCGATCAGCGAGTGGTTTTCCGCGCGCCTGCATCATGGCAGTGCTGAAGTCGGGGTCCGTATTGTGCCGCTTGAAAACCCTGTAGGTCCCGGCGAGCGGGCGAAGGTCCAGCTTGTTCTCGATCGGCCGATCGCCGCCGCGGTCGGTGATCGCTACATCCTGCGCGACGTTTCCGCCCGGCGCACCATCGGAGGCGGGCGGCTTCTCGATCTGCGTGCGCCATTGCGCAAGCGCCGGACACCCGAGCGGATAGCCTATCTCGATGCGGCAGGCGTTGCGGAAACGGGCCCGGCCCTTGCAGCGCATCTGGAAGCGCCGCCCTATATCGTCGATCTCGATGCCTTCGCGCGCAATAGGGCCGTATCGGAGGAGGAGCTACGCGAGGCCGTCGAGTTATCCCACGCCATCGTGATCGAGGCCGGGCATGTGCGCCATGCCTTGTCTGTGTCGCTGTTGGACGACCTGTCGAAGGACGTCGGACGAATTCTCGCCGATTTCCATGTCGAAAATCCGGATCTGCAAGGCATCGGCCGAGAGCGCCTGCGCCTGCAGGTGACGCCGCGATTGCCGATGCCTGCCTTTCTCTTCCTGCTCAGGCAGGAACAGGCCGCCGGACGCCTCGCACTCGAGGGCGCCTTCGTTCGCCTGCCGGGCCATGAGGTTCGTTTAAGCGAGAGCGAGGAGGCGTTACTTGGCAAAATCTTGCCGCATCTCGAAGGAGAGGAGCGCTTTCGCCCGCCGCGCGTGCGCGACCTTGCAGACGTGCTCGGCGTCGACGAGCGGGAGATCCGGCGCGTGCTCAAACTATGGGCGAGGCTCGGACGTGTCGATGAGATCCGGCACGATCATTTCTTCATCCGTTCCACCACCGCAGAAATGGTTGAAATCATAAGGGATATCGCGGGCAAGGCCGAACGGGGCGAATTTGCCGCCGGTCTCTTTCGGGATCGCGTGAACAGCGGTAGAAAGGTGGCGATCGAGATCCTGGAGTTCTTCGATCGCCAGGGAGTGACGCTTCGGCGCGGCGACATCCGGCGCGTCAATCCCCACAGGCTCGACCTTTATGACGGAGCCACGCCCGAGGCGAAGCAAGGAAGAGATTCGTCCCCGGTGGGGCGTCCGGACTTCAAATCCGGGTGGGGCAGCGAGGCTGTCTTGGGTGGGTTCGACTCCCATTCTCTTCCGCCATCGGGAGATCGCTGATGGTTTATGCGCCCTGCAGCACCGACTTCGATGACTGGATCGTTTCCACCTATGGCGAGGCTGGCGCTTTCACCATGCTCTTCGTCCTGCTGGCGATCGGCGAGACCCGTTTAGACCTCCTGCGCTCGGCCTATCTTCACGTCGTCGGCGACGACACCCGATGGCAGGATATGGCCGCTCTTTTCGCCGGCGCCGGCGTCAAGTGGTCCGGCGTCGTGTTTTACCGCGCCGGCCCGGAGGGTCTTGTCGAAGACCATGTCGCCAGGGGACGGCTTGCCTCTCTGGTTCGCAATCTCAACGAGGACCGCTCACTGATCCGCGAGGGCGAGTTCTTCAATGTCGACGGATTGCGGCTGTCGATTGAGGAGATCAAGCCCCATTGATCTCCAGTCTCGGTCTTGTCCCGTTCGGCAATAGCGGTTCACGGCCTTTGTGCTGAAGGCTGAGTGCAATCATGCGCAGGCTAGCAACCGTTTTTCTTGATATCCTCGGGCGTCATTGCGAGATCGAGGCCACGCGCGGTCGGTGGTTGCCATGTCGGGGAGTCCTCGGACGCGCCTTGCGGATTTGTACCGATAAGGGCGCCGCCTGTTCCGCCGGTCCAGCCGGTCGAGCCGGCGTTGCCGGGTGCTGTACCATCCGCGCTCAAACGGTCGGGCTCCGTCGCCGGGTCCGCCTTCCCGGCGGTCGCATCGCATCCGGTGTTGGCATCGTTCTCCTGCGAATGTGCAGGGACAGTCATGCCCAGACAGGCGAGGAAGAGAGCGGTGGCAAGGGCAAATCGGGGATCGCGCATGGCATTCTCCTTCAGCGTTGCTCTACCAACGGGATGCTGCGGCCGGTTGTTCCATCTCCCCTTTTCACTCAGGCGCGAACCTCCACCTGCACGGGGCCAGGTTGCGTGTAGCCGACGATGCTGGCGAGCGGGTAGCCAGCGTCCCGGATCGTCTTGACCAGACTGTCAGCGCTGGCGGCATCGCAGGCCACCAGAAGTCCGCCTGATGTTTGCGGGTCGGCGAGCAAAAGACGCTGCCAGTCCGCCATACCATCGGGCAATTTGATCTCGCTGCTATAACTCGCCCAGTTGCGCTCCGACGCGCCGGTGATGAAGCCTTCTCGGGAAAGCGTTTCGGCCTGCGACAGGAACGGAATGTTCGCGAGGGAGAGCGACACGGTCAAGCCGGACGCGCGGGCCATTTCGAGCCCATGACCGAGAATACCGAAGCCGGTGACATCCGTCAGCGCATGCACATGCGGATCGGCGGCAAGCTCGGACCCGATCCGGTTGAGAAGGGTCGTCGAGGCGATCATCTCCTCATAACAAGCCCGCGGCAGCGCCTTCTTCTTGAAGGCGGAGGAATAGATGCCGACGCCAAGGCCCTTGGTGAGGATCAAGGCATCCCCCGGCTTCGCGCCGCTATTGCGCCGCACCTGTTCCGGGCGACAGATGCCGATGACGGCAAGGCCGTAGATGGGTTCGACCGAATCGATCGAATGCCCGCCTGCCACAGGGATGCCGGCCTGCGCGCAGATCGAGGCGCCGCCTTCGAGGATCTTGCCGATCGTCTCGGGGGAAAGCTTGTTGATCGGCATCCCAAGGATCGCAAGCGCCAGGATCGGCTTGCCGCCCATGGCGTAGATGTCGGAGATCGCGTTCGTTGCGGCGATGCGCCCGAAATCATGCGGGTCATCGACCACAGGCATGAAAAAATCGGTGGTGGCGATGATGCAGGTGTGGTCGTCGACCTGCCAGACCGCCGCGTCGTCCGCCATCTCGTTGCCGACGAGAAGCTGGGAGAAGGGCTGCATGGCCGGCTGATTGGCGAGAAGCCGCTGCAGAACCGAGGGCGCAAGCTTGCAGCCGCATCCTCCGCCATGGGCAAGCTCAGTCAGACGGGGTTCAAGAGATGTCATGTGTGCTCCCGCGTAAAAGATTTTGCCCGTTCGACCGCGTGGTCTCGCCGGCAACCGATAGTTGGCAAGTTAGGACGATGTCGTGCGGGAGCAAGGCCGCTTCGATGCTTCTGCGAGATATGGCCGTCCGGAGCGGCAGGGTGACCGCGTCCCCGGTCGCTGCGACGGTTTGACCCGCCGAATCGACGCCTGCTGCGTGCGGGATTGTCGTGATCTGCCATGACAAGTTGTTGTATCCCTTTCGGTGTTGCGCCATGTGTACAACTGTCGATCAGCCGTCAGCCGAGCGGGGAAGTAACCTCGCGGGCAATTGGAGTCATGATTTTGTTTTCAAGAGTTTTTCTGCCTGCCCTTGCCGTCCTCGCCGTTTCAGGCGTGCCCGCAGCCTTTGCATCCGAAGATGTCGCGGCCTTTTATGACGGCGCCCTCTGCAACCCGCCCTACACGATGCAATCGGCAACCGAGTTCTATGACGCCGCCGAGAAGCTGGTGAAACCCGATACGTCGCTGCTGACGGCCTATGTCTACAAGCTGCCGTCCGACATCGGGCGTGATGGCTTTAAGACGAATGAGGTTATCTTCGCCGGCAGCTCCGTCGGCGTGCTGATCGAAGGCGCGCGGGCGGACGAATTGGCGGCCCGCTACCAGCTGGAGCGCGAAAAAAGCAGCATTCTCGGCACGTCCACCAAGGGCTATGCACGGGTTCTGCCCGATGCCGAACAGCCGACAGCGGAGATGGGCATCGTGTCGATCGTTGCCCGCGAAAGCGAAGCCATTCCCGGCAAGACCTTGCTCGCCTGCGAGTTCGTTTCGCATGCGGATCTGGAGGCGCTCAAGAATCTTGAAGGCGGCAACTAGGACGAAGCGATACGCCCGGCCGACAGGGCCGTCCGGGCGCATTCCGGGATGCGGGCGAAGTCACAAAGATCGCCTGCGTCCCGTCTGACGTGTACGGCAAGAGCATGTTAGGCTGATCGCATTTTCAACAATGCGAGGCGCGACGCGCCCGAAGGGAGACCATGTCCGGCTCGGATGGCAGTATGTTCGACTATCTCGGGATACTGGCCGTATTTCTGCTCGTTGCCGCCAACGGCTTTTTTGTTGCGGCCGAATTCTCGCTGGTTTCCGTCCGCCGCAGCCGCGTGACCGAATTGGTGGCACAGGGGCGAATGAACGCCAGTGCGCTCCAGCATGCCGTCGACAATCTCGACGCCAACCTGGCCGCCACTCAGCTCGGCATTACCATATCGTCGCTGGCGCTCGGCTGGGTGGGCGAGCCCGCTCTGGCGCATCTGATCCAGCCGCTGTTGAGCGGCCTGCCGATGGCATGGGCCTCGTTCGGTTCGCATGCGATCGCGGTCGCGATTTCGTTCATCATCATCACCGCGCTTCATATCGTGCTCGGAGAACTGGCGCCGAAGAGCCTGGCGCTGCAGCGCAGCGAGGGAACGGCCCTTGCGGTCGTGCGTCCGCTCGGATTTTTCCTGTTTCTGTTGCGTCCGGCGATTCTGGCTCTCAACGGCCTCGGCAATCTCGTGCTTCGACTGGTCGGTCTGCGGCCCGGCACCGGCGAGGCGTCGATGCATTCGCCCACCGAACTGAAGCTGCTTGTCGCCCAAAGCCAGGAGGCCGGTCTCCTCGATGTTGCCCAGCAGGAACTGGTCGAACGGATCTTCAACATCGGCGACCGCCGGATTTCCGATTTCATGACCCCGCGCATGGAAATCGACTGGATCGATGCAGACGACACGCGGGAGGAAATCCTGCGCACCGTCAGGGATTGTCACCATGAGCAGTTGCTCATCGGCCGAGGCGGCATCGACTATCCCTTGGGCATGGTGCTGAAGAAGGATCTGCTCGATCAATTGCTCGACGGCCAGACGCTCGATCCGATGAAGGCGATGCGAGAGCCGCTGGTGCTGCACGAATCGGCGCGCGTCTTCCGTGTCCTCGAAACCTTCAAGACCGCGCCCGTCCGTCTGGCGATCATCGTCGACGAATATGGCAGCCTCGAAGGCATCATCACCCAGACCGACCTGTTGGAGGCGATTGCAGGCGACCTGCCGGATACGGAGGCGAGCGATCCTGACATCGTCACCCGCGCGGATGGTTCGCTGCTGATTGAAGGACTGATGTCGGCGCACGACGCTTTCGAGCGGCTCGGCATTCACGACCGGCCGGAGGGCGATTTTCACACCATTGCCGGCTTCGCGCTGCAGATCCTCGGCC
The DNA here is from genome assembly GCF_017488845.2 of Ensifer canadensis. NCBI lineage: Bacteria > Pseudomonadati > Pseudomonadota > Alphaproteobacteria > Hyphomicrobiales > Rhizobiaceae > Ensifer > Ensifer canadensis. The sequence goes on along the minus strand of NZ_CP083371.1, from coordinate 37,369 downwards.
ATCTTCCGCATGTCGGCGAAACCTTTGACTTCCAGGACTGGCGCTTCGAAATCATCGACATGGACGGCATGCGCATCGACAAGCTCTTGGCGTCGCGCCAGGAGTGATACCACTGCATGTTCCCCTTAATCCTTCGATTTAGGGATAAAAACATGCAGCAATTCAAAGTGCTACAGCGACCTTTGCGCGTCTAATAAGACGCGCGGCGCTGTAGGTCCCGCTGCTGCGGAACTCGTCTCCTGGTCGGCCAGGCGATGTGAAGGCCATGTCAGAGCGTCGCCAACGCGCGGTTGGACAGGGCGCCGCCATAGGCCTCGCGAATGGCTACCTTGTTTTCCAGGGCAATCACGATCTCTTCGGCGAAATCGATCGCATGCAGGGCCCGAATGGATTGCAGACCACCGGGTGTGAAGACATTGATCTCCAGGATCTTGTCGCCGACGATATCCAGGCCCACCAGGAACATGCCGTCGTCGATCAGTTTGGGCCTCAGCTTTTCAGCAATCGCCAGTATGGCCGGGGTGATGGTTGCCGCCTGGGCGGTGCCGCTCGCGTGGATGTTGGACCGCACCTCGCCCTTGGCCGGAACCCGTCGAAAAGCGGCATAGACGTCGTCGCGAACGAGCGGGCGGCCGTTCATCAGGAAAAGCCGGATATCGCCTGCCGTGGCTTCTGGCAGGTAGCTCTGGGCAATGAGATAGCCGATCTCGCTGACAGCCTCGAAGATCTGGTTGAGGTTGGCTTCCTCGCTCGACTTTATCTTGAAGACATTCCTGCCGCCTGAGCCCTGCAAGGGCTTGAGGATGACGCCGTCGCGATGATCGTCGATGAACGCGCGGATCTCTTCGATGTTCTTCGAAATCAGCGTCGTCGGGCGCACGGCCCGGGGGAAATCCTGAAAGTAAAGCTTGTTCTGCGCAAGCGACAGACCGGAGGGATCGTTGACGACGATCGCGCCGCGCTCCGAGGCGAGGCGCCCGAAGTTGGCGCCGACATTGGCGGCCCACGGCCGGCCTTCCGCATCTTCGGACGGGTCGTTGCGCAGAAACAGCACATCGATCTCGCTGATGTCGACGACGCTCATCTTCGCATCGTCGGCTTTCAAAGCCGAAATGAACGTTTCCGGCTTTTTCGGCTTCGTACCGTTGAGGCTGCGCGCCCGGATCATCAGCTTGTCGTCGGGCCGCAGGATGAAATCCGCCGGGGTGACGTAGCAGATTTCATGCCCGCGGGAGAGGGCGGCAAGCGCCAGCGCCGTCGTCGTGTAGGACGCTGTCTCGGAGTCTATCGAGTTGACGAAGAAGGCTATGCGCATCGGATCTCCTACTCTGCGACCATGTCGAGCGGGGTTATTCCCCCACGCGCCCGGTCCAGCCGGGCACGTGCATGGGCGTCATCCAGAAATATAGGGCGCACCGCCGGCGCACCCAGCAAGCCGCGCAAGCTCAACTCTTGCATGGCTGCGAAATGTGAGGCGGCGATCTTGCCCATCCAGAAGGGTTCAAGACTGCCGCCTGCGGCCAGATGGGCAAGCAGCTGAAGAAGCCCGCGCAGATAGATCGCGTCCTTCGCCAACCCGCCTCCGCGATAGATCCGCAGGACGATGTTGAAGGCGTCATCAGGCTGAAACCAATGCTGATCGACGAGCAGCCGATAGGTCTCCGGGAAAAGCGCACCGTTCAACATCGCCGCGCAGGCAATCACGCGCGCCGCAATCAGCCGCAGGCGCCCCAGCGTCATGCCGCCGCTCAAATATTCGGCAAACACGGCAAGCCCTTCCTGCATGCCCTCGTAGCCTGCGAGGCCCGAGCGGAAGAGCCGCAGCCCCTGCGCCGAGCCGTTGAAATAGGTCAGCAGGTGCACGCCGATTTCGTGATTGAGCAGGGCCTCGACGCGGTGCCGGCTCATGGCCGTGCTGCGCGAAATCAACAGCTGGCTCCTCGACACCAGCAATCCGGCGGGAATGTCGTCGCGCAGCTCCACCGAGGCGGTGAAATCGGCATATTGCCGCTTATAGGCCGAAACCATCGTTTGCGCCCGGTTGCGAACGTAGTCGCAATCCACATTGTCAGCCGCCGGTTTTTGTCCGGGCTTGCCGGTCCGCTTTTGTGTCTGCACCAGGATATCGGTGGCGACGTCGAGGAGTTTAGCCTCCACCGGACCATAGAGCGCCCGGCCGAATTCGACGAATGTGCGGCTCTCGCGGGCCGAGATCATCGAAAGCTGCAGGTCGAGCTCCTGTTGTTTCTGGCGATAGAGCGCGTAGAGCAACGGGTCCTCGAGATGCTCGAAGCTGATCGAAAAAAGCTTCTTTTTTGCGGCCTCGACTTCAAGTGTCAGCGGCCGATAGAGCAGCCGCGGGCCGACTTCGTATCGGCTCGAAACAAACTCCGCCCAGGCCGCATCGGCGTTGATTGGCGTTACCGCCAGGAGGAAATCGAAACTTGAGGCAATCTCGTCTATGGCGCGGTCGGTGCGGGCCACCGTCTCGACGAAGGTTTTACGGCCGAAGGCCCGGTGCGTCGAAACGCGCGTGTCCGTCGCGCATTGGGTCGCTGCCGCCAGCGCCTTGAGACCGGCATCGAAGATGTTGGCAATCAGGCGTTCTCTTAGTTCCGGGTAGATCCGTCGCGTGCCCGGCTCGCGATAGATCGGCGCAAATCGCACACTGATGTGGGGGAACGCCGTCAGCGCTTTGCCGTTGGCGTCTTGCGGCGGTGGCGACAGCAGGTCCATGTGGGCGGTGCGAAATTTGCCTTCGATCGTGCTGACGGAGCCGAGGAAGGCATTCGCGGCTGCCTCAGCAGCCGGGTCCTCGCCAGCGGTGACTTCGATCGTGAAAAGCGGCAGATAGGGCGCGTCCTTGGCGGGCGCCTCGTCCCGTTCGAGTTCGCCATATTCGAGCACGAAGAAAGCGCCGAGACGCTGTCGAAGCGCGCTTCCGACTGCCTCGATGACAGCGGCAGCCGCCGCGGCGTCGGGTGCCATCAGGTAGGAGGCGTTGGACTGGGTGATCTCGCGTGCCACGACGGCTTGCTTTGCCTCGGCGATAAAGACGCAGAGAAAGGGCAGCGGTCGGTCGATGTGCAGGCGCCCGCCCTCGGCAAATTCGCGCCGCACCGCCTTGCCGGCCTCAAGGCAGGCGATCACCTCGCCGAGCCACACATCATCTGGTGCCCGGTGCCCGGCTTCCTGATGATCCCGGGCGCTGTGATCCCTTGGCGTCGCTGCGCTCTTCATCGGCGCGCATCCAGCGTCTTGACGAGATCAGGCACGGTTGATGCCACTAGCGCGCGCAATGCCTCCAGCACCTCGAAATCCGGCTCGCCGGTCCATTCGTCCATGAAGAATTTCTTGAACTCGATGGCGATCGCGCAGCCCGTCTGCGGAAAGTACTCATGGATGAAACGCGTTTGTTCGCCGCGCCCCTGAAACGCGACATTCTCGCGAACGTCGAAACGCCTGCCCTGAAATTCGAAGCGGCGAAAGGTTTCGAGCAGTGTCGCGAGCACATCGGCCCAACGGTCGCGGTTCATCGAATGGGTGCCGATGTTGATCTCGGGCGCACCTTCGGGATCAGAGGGTGTGGCGGTCGACCCACCGCGCCGATGATTGTAGCTGTGCACATCCAGAACGACGAAGCTGCCATGCCGCCGCTCGATCGACAGCAGCATCGATCGCAGCATGCGATAATATTCGTCATGCAAGACGAGTGAGCCCTCGTGAAGTTCATGAGGAAGCGCGTCTCGCCAGACCGTAAGCCCCCAGGCCTGTAAGGGGTCGACATATACCGCGCCGTCGCGGGCACGGTTGAGATCGACCTCGAAGCGCGAGCGATGCACGATCACCCGGTTCACCAAGTCCTGAATGATAAAGGCGGTGTAGGGATCCTCTTCCCGCAGGCGCTCTTCATCGGCAAGGGCTATCAGCGACCGCAGATCGGCGCGCAGGCCGTGCCCGTCGTGTATCGCCGTAGCGACGACGGGACTGTCACCGCGATGCACGGTCCACCAGCTGTCTTCATCGAAGTCCTGTCGTTTATCACCTGTTCGATCAAGCATATTCGGGTCCCGTTCCTGCCTCGTCGATGGACCTGTGGTCTGGCTACAATTCGCGAGAGAACGGTTCGGTTCCAAACGCTGCGCAATTCGCATCGGGACGAGAGGTGCAGGGAGCATGCCGATGGCGGTCACACTGGGACGGTCGCGGCTCGTTGCGTCTTGGCTGCTGCACGGGCGACGGAACCAATGCGCCTCCGCCGCATTTTCCCAACACGTTACAACGCATTAGGGAAGGTGGAGCCATGCTTGGAACCATTCTGCTTATCGTATTGATTCTGCTGCTGATCGGTGCGTTTCCGAGCTGGCCGCATTCGACCAACTGGGGCTATGGCCCATCGGGCATACTCGGCGTTCTGGTCGTCGTTCTCTTGATCCTCCTGCTCCTGGGACGGATCTGACGGTGGCGTAAATCTTGTCACCCGCGTCGATGGAACCCGACCTCATCTACGTGACCGACGCCGATCCGGGCATAAGGCGCTACCGGAAGGGAAAGCGCTTCAGCTATCGCCTTCCGGACGGCTCGACCCTCAAGGATCCGGACACCCGAGCGCGTATTGCAGCGCTCGGCCTGCCACCCGCCTATGAGCGTGTCTGGATCTGTTCCAAGCAGAACGGCCACCTGCAGGCGACCGGCTTCGATGCGCGCGGGCGAAAGCAGTACCGCTACCATGATGCCTGGCAGGAAATGCGCAATCACGCCAAGTTCGATCAGTTGATCGACTTCGCCACTGCCCTGCCGAAAATTCGCCGGACCCTTCGCCGCCATATGGATGGGCCGCTTGACGATGCTCGCACCGTGCTCGCCGCCCTTTCGACACTGCTCGATCAGGCGAGCCTGCGCGTCGGCAACGCCACCTATGTCGAGGAAAACGGCACCTATGGCGCAACGACGCTTTTGAAACGGCATCTCAAGCTGCGCGATGAGGGCATCGAGCTTCGCTTCATGGGCAAGGGCGGCAAGCGTGTCGTTCGCCGGCTGCGTAGTCCGCGGCTGCAACGGTTGCTCGAAGATATTGCCGACCTGCCCGGACGCCAGCTTTTCGTCAGCAGGGACGCGAACGGTGATCTGCATCCGATCGATTCCGGTCGGCTCAATCGCTATCTCGCCGACATCTCCGGTGCACCGATCTCGGCCAAGACATTTCGCACCTGGGCGGGAAGCGTCGCCGCTTTTGCCGAGGCGCGGCTGACGCTGGCGGAGGGGCGGCGCCCCTCGGTCAAGCGGATGTGCGAGGCAGCAGCCGACGTGTTGCACAACACCCCGGCTGTCTGCCGCAAGAGCTATGTTCACCCAGATATCATCGCCCTTGCCGACAGCGAGAGCAAAATTAACCTGCGGCGGCTTGAGGCGCTGCCAAGGCAAAGCAGCCTGTTGCGTGCCGAGGAGGATCGCCTGCTGCGGTTCCTCCAATACGCCGCGCGCGCGAAGAGGCGTGCGACCTGAGTTGGGTCGGCATCATTTGCCGGCCAGCAGGCCCTCAACTGTGCGGATGAGGTCCCGGCTGTTGAACGGCTTGGAAAGGCGGGGAAGGTTGCGATACTGCTCGGGAAGGTCGGAGGCGGCGTAGCCGGTCAGCAACAGCACCGGAACGCCGCGGGCCAGCAACTCGTCTGCCACGGGATAGACGAACTCACCGTTGAGATTGACATCGAGCGTCGCTGCCTGCGGTGTCTCCCGCTTTGCCGCGGCGATCGAACTGCGCAGGCTGGTGAAGGGGCCGATAACATCGAAACCCGCGGCCTGCAGGTCGTCCTGGATCTGTATCGCCAGCAGATACTCGTCCTCGACAACAAAGACGCTCCGTTGTCCGCCATTCATCGTTCAGCACCTGCGGCGTAGGGCATGTGGATCGTGTACCTCAAACCGCTCTTTGCAAAATCCAGTTCGACGTCGGCGCCGAGGTCGGAGCCGACGACGCGTTCCAGCAGCAGCCGGCCAAAACCGTTTCTGGAAGGCGGGGCGACTACGGGACCACCGGTTTCACACCAGTCGATGTGAAGCGCCTTGTTGGCCCGATCCAGGCTCCAGCTGACGTCGACATGCCCGCTTTCCACCGAAAGCGCGCCATGCTTGGCGGCGTTGGTTGCAAGCTCGTGGGCCGCCATGCCAAGGGCCAGAGCGTGCCGTGGCGAGAGCATGATTGACGGTCCGCCGAAGGAGACGTTGCCGGCGTTTTCGTTCTTGTAGGGCGCAAGCTCATCGCAAAGGATCGTTTCCAGCGAAACGCCGGCCCAGGTTGCTTCCGCGAGCCGGGTATGCGTCTGGGCGAGAGCCCGGATGCGCGCATGAAACGACTGCTCGGCCTCCTTGCGGTCGGGGGTCATGGCGAAGGACTGGCGGGCGATCGAGGTGACGGTCGCGAGCGTGTTCTTGACACGGTGGCTGAGTTCGGCAACCAGCAGATTGCGCTGCGCCTCGGCGTCCTTGCGTTCGGTAATGTCCATGCAGACGCCGGCGAGGCGCAGCGAGGAGGGTCCTGCGCCTTGCAGAAAACGGCCGAACGCCTCCAGCCAGCGAATGGATCCATCGGGGCGGCGGATGCGATAGGATGTGTGGTAGTCCTCGCGCCTTTCGATGGCGGATTGGATCTCAAGCTCGACCATGGCGAGATCATCAGGGTGGATGTCCGCCTTGAAGTCGTCGAGCGTGCCGCCGAAACTGCCCGGCTCTAGCCCGTGAAGTGCTTCGAGGCCCGGCGACCAGATCACCTTACCGGTGTCGAAGTTCCATTCCCAAGCCCCCATCCGGCCGGCTTCGAGCGCCATCTGCAGCCGCCGCTCGCCATCGCGCATCGCCTGTTCGGTCTCCTTGCGCTCGGTGATATCGACGAAAGCGGCAACTGCGCCTTGCGGTATGCCCCAGGCGTCGATCAGCGGCGTGGCATTGCCTAGCAGATGCCGGGACGTGCCGTCGTCAAAGCGGATCTCCTGTTCGAAGCTGCGCACCTCCTCGCCGCGCGCCGCCCGCTGGACCGGCAATTCGTCCGGCGAAAGCAACCTGTCTTGCGAATAGACCTTGAAGTGCGCGGGCCGTTCGCCGGGCGGTGCCGAGAGGGAGGGATTGCTCTCAGGCGGCAGCCGCAGCAGCTCGAACGAGCTTCTGTTGCCGCTGATGACCCGACAATCCGGGGTCCTGGCAATCCAGATCGGCGCCGGGACCGCTTCCATGAGCGCGAGCACCTCCGTCGCCCTGGCGCGTTCCTTTGCCTCGTTGTGCCGCAGCAGATCTTCGGCCCGCCGTCTCGCCTCTTCGGTCCGGATGCGCTGCACGCTGAAGCTCAGCTGGCGCGCGATGGTCTGAGCGAGGTCGACCTCGGAAGCGGCGAAGTGATGCGTCGTGTCGTAGTAGGTCATGAACTTGCCGATCAGTCGGCCCGCCGAGACCAGCGGAATGAAGCCGAGAGCGCCGATGCCTTCGGTTCGAACGGCTGCGCGCAACTCATCCGAGATGTCGGCCAGGCCAATATCTTCGATGAAGATCGGGTTGGGATCCTGCGCCTCCGCGCTCCATGGCGTGTGGCCGTCGACGGCGAGGCGATAGCGTTCCGAAAGTCCGCGGGAGGCGACAAAACGCATGGTGCCGGTCTCGTCGATGAGCAGGATCGATGCCCGGCTGCAGCGCAGCGCCGATTGAATGGCGTCGAGCGCAGCCTCATAGACGGCAGCGATCGACCGCGCACGGTGCACTCGCTCGGTAAACTGATAGAGCGAGGCCTGCTCGCGCAGGCGCTCGGAAAGCACCAGCTCGGCTGCCTTGCGTTCGCTGATATCGCGGGCAATCTTCGAAGCGCCGACGACACGCCCCTCGTTATCGAGGATCGGCGATATCGTCAGCGATATGTCGATGAGGGTGCCATCCTTGCGTTGCCGTCTCGTTTCATAGTGATCGACGCGTTCGCCTTTGCGGATCCGGTCTAGGATTTGCATTTCCTCGTCTTCATGGCCCTTCGGAATGAGGCGCATGATCGGGGTTCCCACCATCTCCTGCACGCTGTATCCGAACAGTGCCTCGGCGCCCCTGTTCCAGCTGGTGACGACGCCGTTCAGGTCCTTGCTGACAATGGCATCATCAGAGGATTCGACGATCGATGCGAGATGGCGGGCGGAAAGCTCGGCAATCCGGCGGCTTTCGCTTTGTTTTTTGCTGTCGGCAAGCAGTCGGGCGTTGTCGATGGCGATGGCCGCTTGGGCGGCGATGGCAACGACGATGTCCTCGGAGCCGCGGGTGAAGACACCCGGTGCGTCATGGCCGAAGAACAATCCCCCGAGCACGGCCCCGGAGCGGGCGATCACCGGAACGGCGAGGTAGCTGACAACGGGCAGATGCCCCGACGGCATGCCGAGATGCGGCTCGCTCAACCCGTAGCGCGGGTCTTTGCGGATATCGTCGCTGCGCACGACCCTTTCGCCGTTGAAGGTCGGCGCGAACACTGCCGTCTTGCGCGGCGGGCCGAATTTTTCGAACGCTTCCCGCGGTGCGCCGGACAGGGTGAAAAGTTGAAAATGCTCACCGGTCTCGTCGACGACATTGTAGAAGAACGCACCGAATTTCGCGCCGCTGAGTTCCGTGGCGCTGTCGGTCACGGTCTGGACAATATGCTCGATATCGAGGTCGCTGGCTAAAAGCCTGGAGATGCGATCGAGCGCCTGAATGCGGTCGGTCTTGGCGCGCAGTTCCTCTTCCGCCGCCTTGTGCTTGCCGATGTCGATGAGGACATTGACGGCGCCGATCATCTCGCCTTCGGCATCGAAGATCGGTGTCGGGTAAGGAAGCACCGCCACCATTGTCCCATCGGGACGCGCGACGGTCAATTCCTTGCCACGAACGGCGCGTTTGCTGAGGAGCGCCTCGGCCATCGGGCATTGATCGGTCGGCAGCACCGTGCCGTCAGGTCGATGCAGGCGCCAACAGACGCACCAGCGGTCCGCATTGAGGCGTGGTTCGCGTCCCGCCAACTCCGCCGCAGCGCGATTGAAATAGGTGACGACCCCGGCCGCATCCGTGGTGTAGATCGCGATCGGAAGGCTGTCGAGGACAGCTCTCGATTCGATCGTCTGCGATCCCGCTGCTCCCGCCAGCGCTGCCGCCAATGCTTCTGCGCCGCTCATAATTCCCTCCGCAAGCGCTTGCTAACGCAGGGCAACGCGGCGCGATGGGATTTTGTTCCGTTTGCATTCTGTCCAACCCGGCTCGGTGATCACGCCCCAGCCTCAAATCCGGAGGCCTTTACCGGCTCGAAGTGGCGGCGCCGAGGATCAGCCGATTGATGAAATCCAGCTTCTGGATAACCGGCTGCGACAGGACGAAGGGATAGCTGTCGGGCTGGCCCATCGACCGCTGGATGGCGTTGAGCGCAACGCTGAGCGGCACCCACGCCTCGACAAGCACGCCTGCGCTCGGCTCCCGATAGGGATCGAAGGGGATTTCGGCCTCGAGCGTATCATGCCCGATCGGATCGAGGACCATGCCGAAGGCGCGCCCGGTCTCCAAGGCGTCGACGATGTGGAAGAGATGGGCCCAGCACTCGGCGAAATCCTCTGACGGATGGGCGCTCGCATAGGGGCTGATGAACCGTTCCTGCCAGTCGTCGGGAGGGCCTTGATAGTAGTGGCGTTGCAGTGCTGCCGCATAGTCCTGTGTCTCATCGCCGAACAGTGCGCGCGCCTCGATCCTTGTCGCCTCGTCAGCGACGAGTTTCTGCCAGTAGAAGTGACCGATCTCGTGGCGAAAGTGCCCGAGCAGCGAGCGGTAAGGCTCGTTCATCGATACTCGCACGCTTTCGCGAACGACGTCCTCCGCCTCGGAGGCGCGCAGACTGATCATTCCATTCTTGTGGCCCGTTCGGGCAGGTACGGTGTTGCCGTAGGTATCGACGGTGTCGGCGAGGAATTCGAACGCCAGCCCGTTCTGCGGATCCTGCTCGCGGGTGGGATGCGGCAGCCGCCAGCGCAACAACGAATAGAACAGATGACGCTGTGCCAGGCCTATTCTGCGCCAGCGCTCAAGGCCGACGCCGTCGATTGTCGGCACGATGGTGTTGTGACGACAGGCGACGCAGTAGCGATCGGGCTGATCGGCCGGCACCAGCCAATGGCAGACATCGATGACGGCATTGTCGCAGAAGCGAGAGGTCCGCGATCCGCCGCCGTGGACCTGCCACAGTCCGTCGTCGAGTGGCACCAGCGCGTGCATCGCCACATCGCCTGGATCGAACCCGAGGGTCGATCCACAGCGCATGCAGCTGCGGTTTTCAAAATGGATCGTCTGACCGCAGGCGCTACACTGGAAGAGCCGCATTCTTTCTCCTTGCAGGGGTTCTCCGGTCTTCGAAAGATGCTCTCATGTACAACGTTTGCGTGCTTTCATGGCGGCATCCAGGGCCTGCCGCGACGGGCCATATTTCTCAAACAAGGGCCGGGCTTCGAGCGGCGGCAGATCATAGGCGCGGATGAATTCGGTCAGATCATAGATCTTGCTCCAGCCGTATACCACGTCTCTCTGAGCCACGGGCCGGTTCTCTTGCACGGGTCTTCCCATCGTTGTCGGATTTCTCCCTGGGGTCATGATGCGGCCACTGTTGCGGCCACGCCAACAACCCGGCTGGCCTGACAAAGTTCCATTTCCGTCGTGCTCTCAGAAAAAAACCCCGCCGGAGCGGGGTTTCTGAAATCGTTGAACGGTCAGAGCTGACGTCCATACCATTCGTCGATATCGCGGCGAGCGCGGTCCTTTTCGATGCCGTAGCGTTCCTGGATCTTGCCTTCGAGCTGATCCCGCTTGCCGGCGATCTGATCGAGGTCGTCGTCGGTGAGCTCGCCCCACTGTTCCTTGACCTTCCCCTTGAACTGCTTCCAGTTGCCTTCAACACGATTCCAATCCATCTGCGGGTCTCCTGACGTTGTGGTTGCACTGATAGGCAAACGCCTCGTGTCGGCTTTGGTTCAATCGTTGGGGCAAAAAGTTCGGAACGGCGATGACGCCGCACGCGCCCGGACCGCACTTTGCTCTCGCCTTTCTCATCCATCGCTACAGATAGAAACGAGCAACAGTTAGCGCCTCCCGGCGCCTTGTGGAGGAGTGTTTCCATGAATGAGCCGTTCGTGGCTTTCGATCTCGGCAGGATGATGATCGGCGACGAGCCGCCGCTTTTCCTGCTTGAGATCGCGCTGAGGACGCTGATCATCTACGCCTACACGCTATTCCTGATCCGATGGATCGGCAGCCGGTCGATCGGCCAGCTCTCGCTGGTGGAGTTCCTGCTGGTGATCGCGCTTGGCTCTGCGGTTGGCGATGCGATGTTCTATCCCGACGTCCCGCTCGTCCATTGCATGGTCGTCATCACCGTGGTCGTGCTGCTGGACAAGTCGTTGAGCTACATCGTTGCTCGCAACCGAAAGCTCGAGGACGTGATCGAGGGCGTCAGTGTCGAGGTGGTGCGCGATGGCGCCATCCTCTGGGAGGCGCTGAAGCGGTTGAACGTCGGCCACGACGAGCTGTTCGAGCAGCTCCGCCTGAAGCAGGTGCGGCATCTCGGGCAGGTGCGGGCCGCTTATTTTGAAACCAACGGGCTGCTGTCGGTCTTCACCTTCGATGAGCCGTCGACCAGGCAGGGGCTGTTGATCGAGCCGCCCTGGGACGTCAGCAAGCCGACGCAGTTCCGGTCCGGATCCGCCGTTCGGGAGAAACGCCGTCTTGCCTGCGTGCAGTGCGCAGAAGTCCTCAAGCTTTCTCCGGGCGAAATGGTGCCGCCTTGTCCACGCTGCGGGGCGGAGCTCTGGCACGAGATCCATTAGCGTGTGTTGCTTGTGCGGCGGCGGATGTGGCAGAAATTAGGATCGCCGAGCTTGAGGTTTGCTCGCAATCGGGAAGGACAAGTGCATTGAAGGTCATGGGACTTATCGGCGGCATGAGTTGGGAAAGCTCTGCCCAATACTATCGTATCGTCAATCAGGAAGTCCGGGCGCGCCTGGGCGGCGTGCACTCGGCCAAGAGCCTGATGTGGTCGATGGATTTCGGGGAGATCGAGCGGTTGCAGCATATTGGCGACTGGTCGGCCCTGACGGGCGAAATGACCGATGCGGCCCGCCGCCTTGAAGCCGGCGGCGCGGATTTCCTGGTGATCTGCACCAACACCATGCACCGGATGGCCGATGCCATATCCGCAGCCGTCTCCATTCCGCTCTTGCATATTGCCGACCCGACGGCGGAGAAGATCAAGGCGCTCGGCCTCAGCCGCGTCGGATTGCTCGGCACGGCCTTCACCATGGAGCAGGATTTCTACAAGGGGCGGCTGATCGAACGGCATGGGCAGGACGTTCTGGTGCCCGGCGAAGAGGACCGGAAAACCGTCCACGACATTATCTACAAGGAGCTCGTTGTCGGCCGTGTCGAGGACGCGTCGCGCGACGCCTACCGTCAGGTCATTCAGCGACTGGTGGAACGCGGCGCCCAGGCGATCATCATGGGCTGCACCGAGATCATGCTGTTGATCTCCCAAGCCGACAGCCCCGTTCCGGTTTTCGACACCACCGAACTCCATGCGCTTGCGGCGGTCGATCGCGCTCTCGCCTGAATTGATGTCCTCTTGTCCACGGCCGGACAGTCCTGCCCGGCCGTAGCGCTCGAAGCGGTGGGTCGAGATACCCGGCGGCCGGCGGAGATATCAGCCGTTGCGGAAGGTGTAGCCGTAGCCGTTGAGCGCTGGGGCGCCGCCGAGGTGGGCATAAAGAACCTTTGATCCCTCGGGAAAATAGCCCTTGCGAACGAGATCGATCATGCCCTGCATCGATTTGCCTTCATAGACGGGGTCGGTGATCATGCCCTCGAGGCGGGCGCAAAGCCGGATCGCCGCCTTAGTCTCGTCGGAGGGCACGCCGTAGACCGGATAGGCATAATCCTCGAGCAGCACCACGTCCTCTTCGGTGAGATCGGTGCCGAGCTCGACCAACTCGGCGGTCCTGCGGGCAATGTCGAGAACCTGTGCTTTTGTCTGCGCCGGGGTGAACGAGGCGTCGATGCCGATGACCTGCCGCTGGCGGCCGTCCTTGGCAAAGCCCACCAGCATGCCGGCATGGGTCGAGCCGGTGACGGTGCAGACGACGATGTAGTCGAACTTGAAGCCAAGCTCTTCCTCCTGCGCACGCACCTCCTCGGCAAAGCCGACATAGCCCAGCCCACCGAACTTGTGCACGGAGGCGCCGGCGGGGATGGCGTAGGGTTTGCCGCCACGCGCTTTCACGTCCTCGATCGCAGCCTCCCAGCTTTGGCGGATGCCGATGTCGAAACCTTCATCGACCATCTGGACCTCGGCGCCCATGATACGGCTGAGCATGATGTTGCCGACGCGGTCGTAGACGGCGTCCTCGTGCGGCACCCAGCTCTCCTGCACCAACCGGCATTTGAACCCGATCTTGGCGGCAACGGCGGCGATCATGCGCGTGTGGTTCGATTGAACGCCTCCGATCGACACCAGCGTATCGGCTCCGGAGCTGAGCGCATCCGGAATGATATATTCCAGCTTGCGCAGCTTGTTGCCGCCGAAGGCGAGGCCGGAATTGCAGTCGTCTCTCTTGGCGTAGATCTCGACCTGACCGCCCAGATGGCCCGAGAGCCGGTCGAGTTTCTCGATTTGCGTCGGCCCGAAGGTGAGCGGGTAACGTTCGAATTTTTCCAGCATGTTGTTCCCTTCCTTCTGTTTTGAAAGTCAGGAAACGCTACCACCCATCACGTGGAAGGTGCTCTCTAATATCATGCAAAGATTTTGCATTTGCCCCGGCAAATTGCATAAGATCACAGATTGCATCCGCATATCACGACAAACAAGGAAGATTCTTCCATGCAAGGTGAACTCGATCGTATCGACCTCAAGATGCTGCGCCTGCTGCAGAAGAACGGCCGGCTGACCAATGCGGAGCTGGCGCAAATGGTCGATGTCAGTGCTGCGACATGCCACCGCCGGACGCAGAGGCTGTTCGAGGAAGGTTACATCAGCAATGTGCGTGCGCTTGTGGCGCCGCAGAAGGTCGATCGCGGCGCGCTGGTCATGGTCGGCGTGGTGCTCGATCGCTCGACGCCGGAGAGTTTTCGCGAATTTGAAAAGGCGGTCGAGAAGCTGAAGTTCATCCTCGACTGTCATCTCGTTGCCGGCGACTTCGACTACTTCTTGAAAATTCGCGTGGGTGACATGGCCGATTTCAATCGGATCCACGGGACGCAGCTGATCGCGCTGCCGGGCGTCCGCCAGACAAGGACGTTCTTCGTGATGAAGGAAGTGGTCGACAACGCCGCCCTCGATTTTTGAACGGTCGGCGCGATCGACCCCGGGCTAGGGGCTCCGCTCACCGTTTGTGTGCGACGACCCCGCTCGTCGTTTGTCATGCTGCCTCTATGTCTGTGCGCGAGAAATCGTCACCATTGAAGAGCAATGGCTCGTTGCGCGACTTGGCCAGCGCATAGGAAAAACAGTCCCCAAAATTCAGGCTCGCCGGGTGCCGGCCCTTGCCAAAGTTGCGCCAGGCACGTCTTGCAATAGCAATCTGTTCCGCGTCGACAGCGACGACTTCGACACTCGCTTTGTAGGGCCATAGATCGAGCTCGGCAGCGCCCGCCTCGCCGAGGCGAGCCTCGATCACGATGGACAGTTCAAGAATTGTCGCAGCTGAAATGAAACGCCGCGGAGCGTCGACTACTTTTTGCTCGTAGGTTTCTGCGTCCGGTTCGTTGAACGCGATCGCAACAATTGCTGATGTGTCGACCATCAGTTGGGAAGGCCGTTTTCGTCATACCCCAAAATCTCATCGGCAGAGCGCTTATCCAGCACCGGGAGCTTCGCCCAGCGTTTACGGCTCGCCGCCAGTTCCTCGAGAAGCACTTCGCGATTTCCGGCATTTGCGAGGCGCCGCAGCCGCTCTTGCGGCCGCGACGATGGCCTGCATTCTCGAGAGGGCAGGGCACATCAACTCGGCCGGCGGTTATCTTCGCAATCTGACGGACAAGGCGCGGCGAGGGGAGTTTTCGCTCGGACCGGTGCTGATGGCTCTATTGCGGGCGAACCCGGTGATTGCTCGAAGCGCCTAGCGAACGGCTCTTTGGAGGGCAGCAACCTGAAGCTTCTCGCTACCCCGGCGAATCTGTCGTAGTCGCTTGCGTTGTCGCCAATAGAGTCATATATTTTGCACAATAAATGAGTTACTCGATATGGCGGAATGATCATGCCTCAGGTTCTGAAATCTCTAGAGCAAAGCGGTCCCCTGGTCCTGTCCTATATGGATCGCTCGGGAAAGATCGCTGTGGAACGGGTCGCAACCGGCTTCGGCATGTCTAAGAGCCAGTTGGCCGAGACGGCGGGCCTAGCCCGCGAAACGCTGTATAGAAGCGAGCGTAGCCTGGGCGCGAAAACGCAGAGTCGCCTTCGGGAAATGCTGGAGATTATCAGTCGCGTCTCAGATTGGGCCGGTGGTAAGGAGCAAGCAATGGCTTGGTACCGGGCTCAACCTCTACCAGCTTTTGGCGGGCGTACGCCCGAGGCTCTCGTAAAAGACGGCAAGGCCGCGGCGGTGCGAGATTACCTCGATCATATGGCCCTAGGGGGCTTCGCTTGAGGTTTGTGGGCAATTGTTACCGTGCGCACGATCCACGCTGGGCTTTCAAACCGGTTTCAGGAGATGGCGCGGCTATAAGGGGCGCGCGGTTCAACCCAAAAGGCGTGCGGGCTCTCTATCTCGGCCTCAGTGTCATGACGGCGATTAAGGAAGCCAATCAAGGATTTGCTCATCGTATCGACCCCTGCGTACTTTGTTCCTACGATGTCGACTGTGATGACATCGCGGACCTTACTTCTGACGTTGGTCGGGCCGCGAATAGTGTTTCGGTGGAGGAAATGGCCTGCAGTTGGGCCACCGCGCTTTCCGAAGGAAGGAGGCCCCCATCCTGGTCGATATACGATCGACTGAAGGCGAGGGGTACGGCAGGCATCATAGTACCCAGTTTTGCGCCTGGCTCCGAAGAGGGAGATCGAAACCTGGTGCTTTGGAACTGGGGCCCCAGCCTGCCTCATAAAGTGCAAGTACATGACCCAAGTGGTCGGCTTCCGAAGGATCAGCTGTCCTGGGATTAGGCGCATCGGCGCAATAAGCACGAGCCCTTTACGACTGCGGCTTGTTCTTGCAGCCATGATACGTCGGCTCTACTGTGCTTACAGCAAAGGTAAGCAACCAAGACCCGGAATTAGCCGGACGTTGCGCGGCGGCAATCAAGGTGAGATTCGTCTCATCCTGATCGTCGCGCTATACCGGACGTCCAGGACCACACGCCTCCGCCGGTATGACCGGCGCTTTCAGGTGATCAGCCGGGCGGCGCGCCCCTGTTTGCGTTCCACGTCATTGTAATAGCGAGCGGCCTGCGTCACCGACTTGTGCAGCGACTGCTGCATGGCTTCAGGGAGCGGGATGCCCCGATTTGCTGCCTCGGTCAGATAGCCTGACCGCAACCCATGCGCCGAAAACAATGTCGGGTCGAGCCCGGCATGTTTGCAGCGGCCCTTCAGGATCAGGTTGACCGACTGCGGCGTCAGCGCCCGCTGGTCGATATTCCCCCATTGGTCAATGCGTCGGAACACCGGCCCCTCTTCGATATTGGCTTCCTCCAGCCAACGTTTCAGCGCAACCACTGGCCGGCCGATCAGCAGCACATGTTCGTCGTCGTCACTCGTCGTCGTCTTCGTGCGGCCGAGCCGGATCGACAGGCAGGGGAGGGGAGGGGATTTCTCGTCGTTTGGATCTGTCCGGACCGGGTCCTCATCGTTGAGATCCTCAACGCGCATCGCCGCCACTTCTGATCGGCGCCGTCCGCCGGAGGCGAACGCGGCCAGAAGCAGTGCACGATCGCGTAGATCGACCAGACGCTCGCCGGCACACGCGAGCAGAAGCTTCGCCAGGATATCGCCCGTGACCGCCTTTTTGCTCTTGCGTTGCCGCGGCCGTGCACTGGCGCGAACGGCCAGTCGCAGGGCGGATTTTAGCGAAGGGCGGTCAAAGGAACCGACGAGGCCTCGCCAACGGGTGAGAAATGCGGTTTCGTGGTCGAAGGACGAGAGCGGGAAACTGCTTTCGTGAATGGGATGTGGCATGACGACCTCATGATGGGTCAGCGGAACAACGATGCCCGGCAGTTTCGCGCCAATAGCCGTCATGACCGTTGCAGCCAAGTACGGAATCTAAAACGGTCTTGACCCAACGGGCACGGGACGTAGGAAGGGACAGCCATGAAGCCAATCGTTCTTGTCGCAGCAATGGATGCCGCCCGTGCAATTGGGCGCGGCAACGAGATTCCGTGGCATATTCCCGGAGAACAAAAGCGCTTCAAGGAACTGACAATGGGCAAGGCTTTGATCATGGGGCGTATGACCTATGCGTCGCTTCCCCGGCCGCTTCCAGGAAGGCATTGCATCGTGCTCTCCCGCACGGCTGCAGATGATACACCCAACGTACATTCTGCTGTGTCCGTCGAGGAGGCTCTTTCGCTTGCCTCAGCCTTGCCGGGTTCGGAGATCACCATCGGGGGAGGCCAACAGGTTTACGAGCTTTTTCTTCCGCTTGCGGATCGTATTCATCTGACTGTGCTCAAAGCGCCATTCGGCGGCGACCGCCATTTTCCCCTCATACCTGACGATAAATTTGCGATTTCCGAATCAGAGCAAGTTGATGGCCCTGTTCCCTATAAATGCCTTACGTTCGTACGCCGCGCAGCTTGAGAGTTTGCGGAAGACAGTTCAACCGAAGACGACGGCGGTCGCTTGAGTGAACGTCGACTACCCGCTAGCGAGTTCGATGCCGCTCTGGGCCGAACAGCGACGACCGCCTCGGCCGAATCGCGTCAGGAGCGGACTTTAGAGGAGACTTGCCGCGACCAGATAAGGTCACGGCAAGCAATCAGGCGACGTCTTGTAGCTGCGCTTCGCCGTTGTGAAGGAAGCATGCCTTGTTGAAAAGGCCGAGATCGACAAAGTTTGGAAGACGAATATCGCGAATGTCGGGAAGGCGTTTGCTTTCGGTGTCAAACGACCTGTCGATCTGCGAAATGAACGCCAGAACAACACCGGATCGTCGCGCGAAATCTCCGAGGGTCTGTACCTGTTCGGAAAGAACAGGCTTGCTCCGCTGCTGATCGAGTAACTGAAGATAGTCGATTACAGCAACTGTTCCCGGCTCCGATCCCGACATGTACTGGATGATGTAGTCCGCACTGATTTCATCAGCGGTAACAACCTGCACTCCATCGGCAACACTGCCACCATCCCCTTCTAGTGTTCTGAGGTGCTTCCTGGCCTGTTGCTCTGTGAATTCTAATGTGAACAACGACGCCCTGCGATCATCTCGGGCTGCGTCAATCAGAAGCTGAAGACCGAGCGTGGTCTTGCCATGCCCAGGACGACCCGCGAGTAGCAGCAGGTCGCCGTTATCCAGGCGCGACAGTATCGTTCCGGAAAGCGTCCCGGAAGACATCCGAGACGACAGCAGGCTCCACCTTGCAAACCCCTCTTCTCGCGCAATCTGGTCTAATGCTTCGTTCAGGGGAACGTTGTTACTGCGTGCCATCAACTTGGCCCGACGTTTAAGTTGAAATATCGGTGCAGAAAGCTTCATCAAAGACCTCCATTGCGAGCCGAAACGCAACCCCTCCTAATGCGATGCTCGAACAGATGGCCCGATGATTTAGCCTCAACCCTACATGTGCGATGCTTTCCCGAAAGGAGGGGGGAGGCTTGGGTCGAGCCTGCAGTTATTACCTAACGAGCTGCGTGATTCGCGGCAAGCGATCACGACCGCTAAGGGCCGAAAGCAGAAATATGAGTTAGCTCTTACAGACGCCGTCATTCGGGGTGTTGGATATTTGCGGCGTGAAGAGTCTTGACTGAGGCGCATACGTCGGCACGGTGGCGGCGATACCCTTTCTCAGCGTCCCGCATCAGCTGGTAAGGGGCGGCCGGTTTGTGCCTATATGGTCTCTTTTCCCAGTGCCTGGAGTAAACGCGAGAACAATGCGAGCCCTAGCTAATCACCTCCATACAACCGGGTGGCGTTGATATCGTCGTCGCAGCGAACTCCAAGATCAAAGGATCGCGTTGAAATGCGAGGGTTTTCGAGGTGGGGTCGCCGGAGAAGGAAATGATCGACAATAGTCGCGTGCACGGCGGCAACACCCTCCATCTATTCAAGGTTCTTTTGGACCAATGTCTGATGCGCTTCCGCACATATCCGGGATAAATGCGACAACAACGCATCTGAACTGGCAATGACAGGGCGATTGATCGGACGCAACACGGACAGGACAAAATCCTGCGCAGGCAAAAAGCGCTTCAAAACCAGGCCGTGTTTCTCATAACTTAAAGCGGTGAGTGGATTTATAATTGAAACACCCAGTCCCTTTAGCACCAGTTCACACACGCTATTGGCGGATTGAGATGACAAAAACATTCGCCTTTTTGTCTCGGCCATATCGAAAACGCGTTCCACACTCAGGCGATAAGGGTCTTGCGAACCCAAGCTGATAAAGTTGATATCCTCGAAATCGTGAGGCTCAAGATGGTCACGTTGTGCCAGAGGATGATCCGACGGCATGATGGCAACAAGCTTGAATACCCATAGGACGCGCGATTCGGCATCTCTTTGTGTATAGATGTCCTCGATCAGACCAATATCAAAATTATAGCCGGAAACGCTTGACTGGTTACGGGGATCAACAGTGCTGATCTGCAATGTCAGTCCTGGTTGGGCGGCATTCAGGCGCGCAATCGCCTCGGGTAGGATGGTTTGTGCAAAAGCGGGCAGAGAAGCGACTGTCAGCACTTCTTCCGATGCATCACGCAAGCGAACGATAAATCCGTTGATACGGTCCAGGCCGATGAATGACGCCTGCACTTCCTCGAAAAGCTTGAGTGCTTTGGCTGTGGGCACCAATCTCTGCAGACGTCGCTCGAACAGGGGGAAGCCTATGTGCTTCTCCAGTCTCGACAACTCGCGCGTAATGGTTGGTTGCGAAGAACCAAGGGCGGCGGCCGCCGCTGTGACGGTGCCGAATTTCATAGTGGCGCGAAAAATCTCCACCTGACGCAAATTGATATGATTGTTGCTCAATCCCGCCTTCAACTTCCAAGGTTGAGGAGTTTCTACGGCACTTCATATCGCATTTGCATGAAGTTCAAACGACATTTCTATATCAAAGAGCAAATTTCCTTGGCTAACTTGCGCAAAACAAGGGAACAAAAATGAACGTCAAGATCCTAGTGTCACAGGCACATCCGGCAGCGCACGCGCTTGCACAAGCCTTATCCATGACAAATGGCGCGCTTGACGAGAGCCGCGTTGGGATTGCTGCCTGTCTTTATGATGCGCCCCTGCGTATGGCCGATCCCGGCGAATTCCTGAATCTACCATGGTTCGGACATCAGGCAACGAAGCCGGTTTATCCGGCAAGTGTCGTGAAGCTGTTCTTTCTGGATGCCTTGGCTTCTTTCCGAGAACAGGGGCACTTGGCCGAACATGAGGAAGACGACCGCGCCGCCGAGCAAATGATGGCCATTTCCTCCAATGAGGCGACGGTCTATCTCGTGGGGAGATTGACTGGCGCCGATGATGGCGCGCCCTTGCAAGGCGAAGCGCTGGAGGAATGGTGTGCGGCCCGCCACCGTGTTCAGCAATGGTTTCAGTCACAGAACCGTTCGGAATTTGCGGGCATAAATGTGTTGCATGGCACTTATGAGGACAGCCCCTACGGCCGCGCCAAGCAAATTCGCAATGGCAAAAACGGAAATCTTCTCACGCCCTTATCCGCAGCCGCTTTGATGCACGATATCGCCCGTGGTGCGCGTGCACGTTCCGACTGGATGATGGGTCTGATGAACCGTGAGTTCCAACGTCATTCGAATGATGCTGATCCAGCCGGCGACCAGGTCCTGGGTTTTCTGGTCGAAGGCTTGCCACGGGACGTAATGACCTGGTCGAAAGCCGGGCACACATCGTGGACCAGGCATGATCTGGTTTATGGGGAAACGCCGGACGGCAAAAGCTTTGTTCTCTGTGTGATGTGCGACGGGGAATGGTCAGCGACCGATAAGAGCTTCCTGCCCAATTTCGCTCAGCTCTTCTATCGACATGCCTTCCAAGCATAAGCCGGCGATCAGAAGCCGATCAACGAAAAGGGGAAAACATGAACTATCGCTCGATTGTGAAAGCTGCATTCCTTGCCGCCGCCCTGTCAGGGGCTGTTCCTACAAGCATGGCCTGGGCAGCTGAACCCACGCCTGGCGGTACGCTGCACCTGGCAGCACCCTATGGCGCGGCCCTCAAAAGTCTCGACCCGCATGCGACGTACACCTCGCAGGACATGGTCGTCTCCAAGGCGTTTCATCGTTCCCTTTATACGTGGGATTCTGCCAAGAATGCGCCAGCTCTTGACCTGGCCGAACTGGTTCAAACCAGTGAAGACGGCAAAACGTTCACGTACAAGCTTTTTGACAACATCTATTTCCACAATGGACGCAAGCTGACGACAGATGATGTGGTCTGGTCCTACACGCGCGTCATGGACCCGGATAAGGGTTATCCAGGTGCGGTACAGGTCGGCACGCTCGTCGGGGCGCAGGAGTATTCCAAGGGCGAAGCTAAAGAAATCAGCGGTGTGAAAAAGCTTGATGACCGCACTTTCTCGCTGACATTCAAGGACCTTGTTGATCCCGGTACGCAATTCTTCGAAGCGATCACAGCTATTCTGCCGAAAGAAGAAGTCGAGAGCGGAAATTTCCTGACCCATCCGGTTGGGCTCGGACCATTTGCCTTTGAAGATCATGTCGAAGGTTCAAAAATTTCCGGCAAGAAATTCGACAAGTATTATAAGCAGGGCAAGCCCTATGCTGATGCTGTGGATTTTACCATATCCGGCGACAATAGCGCCCTGGATATGGCATTTCGCGCTGGCGAACTGGATGCTACGGTTCTGTCTGAGAACGCCTATGTGCTCTACAAGGCTGATCCGGATCTTTCCAAGGGTCTGCTTGAAATTTCCGAAGTATTTACGCGCCATATGGGCTTCAACACGGAAAAGAAGCCATTTGACGATGCGCGCGTACGTCAGGCGATCAACTACGCTGTAGACCGCGACATCATCATCCGCAAACTTCTCAAAGACAAAGCCTATAAAGCAACGGGCTGGCTACCGGCAACATCCCCGGCCTTTGACAAGGATCGCGCGCCATATCCGTATGATCCTGCGAAAGCAAAGGAACTGCTGGCAGCAGCCGGTTATCCTGATGGCTTTGAAGTTACAATATCAGTAACGGAGGGGACGGCGAGCCTTGGTGTTTTGGAAGCCATGATGCCGTTTCTCAAGGAGGTCGGCATCACTGCCAAGGCCAAGGTAGTGGATTCCAACACGCTGGTTGATGAAATGAATCAGGGATCGGCCATGGCGTGGTTTCGTTCCGCGGGCACTGGACCTGATCCACTCACCGCCTTGCGCTGCTTTGACAGCCGCGTAAGCCGTTCAGGTTGCAACCGCAGTGCCTTCAAGGATCCCGCTTATGACGCAGTTCTGGATGCAGCCTCGGCTGAATCCGATCCGGCCAAGCGAATCGAACTTTTGAAGAAGGCGGATGCCTATATTTTTGAGAAGGCGCCTGTCTGGTTCAACAACTACAATAAAGCAGTCGTCGCGACCCAGCCGTGGATTCACGGAGTTGATGCCAATGTGACCGAAGCTGCGATTATTGAAGTGGATTCGCTTTGGCTCGACGATAACGCGCCTGGCCGTTAACTGGGTCGGTCCGGCAGTTAGGCCCTGTGTCGAACTGCCGGAATATCGTTCAAACAAGCTGGAAAATCCCGCGCTCAACATTCCCGACGGGGCAGATTTCCCGAGCAGCCGCAACACGGGCCGCTTTTGTCAGCTTTCGAGCCAACGCGATTTATGGATACTCTTATGTTGATGGTGATTGGCAGGCGACTGCTGCAATCTCTGGTCACGGTTTTTGCTGCAATAACGCTGATCTTCTTCCTATTCAGCGTTATGCCCGGCACATTTGTGTCTTCGCTTTCCAGTGACAAACGCGACATTGACCCTAGCGTTGCCGAACGGATCGAAAAAGAACTAGGCCTGAAAGATCCGTTGTTGGAGCGGTTCGGAAAATACATTGGCGGGCTCGCAACGGGTGATCTCGGCACCTCCTTTTCCACACAGCGTTCTGTCACCGCTATGCTTTCCAGTCGTATCGTCGCTTCGTTCAAACTTGCTGTTGCAGCAATTGCCTTTGCCATGATCGTCGGTCTGCCGCTGGGCTTCCTGGCAGCTGTGCGGCAGGGCACTTGGCTCGATACAACCGCGATGATCACAGCTGTGTCCGGCCTCTCGCTGCCCAGTTTCTGGTTCGGTTTGCTGGCCATGTATTTCATATCGCTGAAGCTTGGCTGGCTGCCTACTTTTGGCTATGGCAGCGGCAATTTCAGAAACCTGGTGCTGCCTGCTTTGACCCTGGGAATCGCCCCTATGGCCCTTTTGGCGCGCACGACCCGGGCGGCTGTGCTGGAGACCATGAATGCTGATTTCGTCCGTACCGCCAGGTCAAAAGGAAATTCGGAATTCCGCATCGTTACCAAGCATATGGCACGCAATGCCTTTGTACTGGTGCTGACAACAATCGGCCTGCAATTCGGCTCGATGCTGGGTGGGTCGGTCGTCATTGAGAACCTGTTTGCCTGGCCGGGTATCGGTTCGCTTTTGACGCAATCTGTTTCGATGCGCGACATACCGACGGTTCAAGGCTGCATTCTCATGATCGTGCTCTTCTTCCTGATCATCAACACGCTTGTCGATATCGCCTATCTCGTGATCGACCCGCGCATTCGATATCGCTGAACGCCTATGGAAAAGCGTTTCTTGCAAGCAAACGAACATTTTGAACAGGACAGGCAGCACTGATGTTTCGCTCCAATCTTGTCATCGGGCTCACAATCTTCGTGACCATTATTCTGGTTGCACTGTTTGCGCCATGGATTGCCCACTACGATCCGGTTTCCGACTCCAAACTTCTCTATGCCGACGAGGCACCAAGCGCACAGTTCTGGTTTGGCACCGATGAGCAGGGCAGGGATATTTTCTCGCGCATTGCCTATGGTGCGCGTATTTCGATCATGATCGGTCTTGCGGTCCAGACGATGAATACCTGCATAGGCGTTCTGCTGGGTCTTTCCGCGGGCTATGTCGGCGGCTGGTGGGACGAGTTTGTCCAGGGCCTGACAAATTTGATGCTATCCATTCCAACCATTGTGTTTGCCTTGGCTCTCATGGCGGTTCTTGGCCCCGGTCTGCCCAGCCTGCTGATTGCCCTTGGTTTGACGGATTGGGCCTATAGCTGTCGCATTTCGCGGGCGCAGGTTCTGACCCAAAAATCACAGAACTACGTACAGGCAGCCCGCACCCTCGGCTTCGGCAAATTCTACATCATGCTGCGCGAAATCCTGCCGAACATCGGCGGCCCACTCATTGTGGTGGCGACCATGGGCATCGGATCGGCCATCATGGCCGAAGCATCCCTGTCGTTTCTGGGTTTGGGTGTTGTTCCGCCCGCACCGAGTTGGGGAGGCATGCTCGCGCGTGCCCGTGAGCAGCTCATGGTCGCGCCGTGGGTCGCGATCTTCCCGGGTCTCGCCCTCTTCATCACCGTTCTCGGCTTCAACATGCTGGGTGACGGCTTGCGCGACCTGCTCGATCCGCACGGGAGGGCCAAACGGTGATGACTGACAGTTCCATTCTACAAGTCGAAAATCTTTCGATAGCACTGCGTGCCAAGGGACAGGACTTTCCCGCTGTGAACCAAATCGATTTTTCTATTCGAGCCGGTGAAGTGTTCGGGCTTGTCGGAGAATCGGGTTGCGGCAAGAGCCTGTGTGCCTTGACGATTGCGGGTTTGCTGCGCGAGCCATTGCACGTCACGCAGGGACGGGTACTCCTGGAGGGGCAGGATATCAATCGCTTGTCCAACAGGGACCTGCGACGTCTGCGCGGCGACCGCGTGGCCATGATTTTTCAAGAGCCGATGACGTCGCTTAATCCTCTGATGACTATCGGCGACCAGATCGGCGAAATGTTCGTGCTGCATAAAGGCATGAGCGTTCGCCAGGCCCGGCTAAAAGCCATTGAGGCGCTGGAACAGGTGCAGGTTCCAAGCCCGGAACGGCGTATCAAGGACTATCCGCACCAGCTTTCCGGTGGCATGCGCCAGCGTGTGATGATTGCGATTGCGCTGGCCTGCGATCCGGCCTTGCTGATTGCTGATGAGCCGACAACTGCACTGGACGTGACTATTCAGGCCGAGATTGTCGAACTCATACTCGATCTGTGCACAGCCCGGGGAACGGCGGTCCTGATGATTTCGCATGATCTGGGGCTGGTCGCACGCATGTGCCATCGGGTGGCGGTCATGTATGCCGGCCACATCGTGGAACAGCGTCGCGCCAGTGAGATTTTCACCGATCCGCGCCACCCTTATACGCATGGGCTCGTCGGTTCGTTGCCGCGCCTTGGCCGTCGGCTGCAGGAGGGGCGGTCCCGATTGGTCGAGATCAAGGGGGTCGTTCCTGGCCTGACGGAACGGGATATCGGGTGCGGCTTTGCTTCGCGCTGTCCGCGTGTCACCGATGAATGTCGGGCGATGATGCCGCCTGCGGCCCCCCTTGAAGAGCTGGGTTCGATTAGGTGTTTCCATCATGACTGAACAGATCATCGTCTTGACACCGACAGCTCGCGACAACAACGGCAACACTGCCGAAGTGCTCACCATTCGCGATCTGCGAATCCATTATTCTGTTCGCGAAGGCTTCCGGAAAAAGACACTGAAGGCTGTGAATGGAATTGATCTCTCTATCAAGGCAGGCGAATGCCTCGGCCTGGTTGGTGAGAGCGGCTGTGGCAAATCCACGCTTGCCGGCGCCATCATGGGGCTTGTCCCCATCACGTCCGGTTCCGTGCATGTGGCGGGGCAGGATGTGCCGACAGCAGTTAAAAGCGACCCGCTCGCCCAGGCGCGTAATGTGCAGATGGTATTCCAGGATCCCTTTGCCTCACTCAATCCGCGGCGTTCTGTGCGAGAGGCCCTTGCCGCACCTTTGCGCCTCCATGGCGTGAAAGACAGCGCCGAGGTGGAAGCGCGTGTGATCGACATGTTGGCCAAGGTCGGCATGAAACCTGAAGCGGCAGATCGCAGACCGCACGAATTTTCCGGTGGCCAGAGACAGCGTATTTGTATCGCGCGGGCGTTGATTGTTAAACCGAAGCTGCTTGTCTGCGACGAGCCTGTTTCGGCCCTGGATGTGTCGATCCGCGCGCAGATCATCAACTTGCTGCTGGAATTGAAGGACGAACTCGGTATCGCGCTTTTGATGATTTCGCACGATCTTGGTGTCGTCGAACATATGAGCGATCGTATTGCCGTAATGTACCTGGGACGCATCGTCGAAGAGGGGGCATGGAGTGATATTTTCACCCATCCGCTGCATCCCTATACGCAGGCTTTGATCGCTTCCATTCCTGATCCGTTGGCGCCCACAGCGCGCCAGTGCCGGATGCAGGGTGAAGCACCGTCGCCGCTCAATCCCCCGCCGGGCTGTGCTTTCAATCCGCGTTGTCCCTCCGCATTTGATAAGTGCCGCGTGGGCGATATCCCCCCATTTACCATTTCGCCCGGTGATCGGTTCCACCGCGCCCGTTGTCATTTGTTAGAGCAGGCTAAATAAATCCATGCATCAAAACCCGTTTATGGTCGGAACCCTCGAGCAGCCCACAATTGTCGTGCGCACAGGACAGGATCCGCAAAACCCGCATATCGGTTTTCTAGCCATTGATGACTGGACCGTAAAATGCGCCATCGGCCGCAACGGACTGGTGGATCCGCAAATGAAACGCGAAGGCGATGGTAAAACCCCGCGGGGGCGCCACCCCCTGCGTTATGGTTTTTATGATCCAACCGTTTTCGGTGACGAACCACGCAGTTTCGATTTCCCGTTCTTGCCCAAGCCTGAAAATTATCGCTGGGTAGAAGATGCCGACAGTCCCTTCTATAATCAGCTGGTGTTTGAAACGGACGAAACACAGGCTTCACGACGCGGCGAGAGATTGTTTGATCTGATCATTCCTGTCGGCTGGAATGACGCGTTGCGCGAAGCCCGCGGGGGGTCTGCAATTTTTATCCACACGGCACGGCCGGATTATAGCGGCACGGCCGGTTGTGTGGTGGTCGCACATGATCATCTGATGGAACTCGCACGGCGCGTTCGTCCCGGCATGGTCGTTGATATTACTTCGATTGATGATCCGGCCACATCGCTTGCTCCTCTTGTTATTGCCCCCCCCAAATCCATTGAGAGTGTCACTTTCCACGGCATGGAGCCCGGTCCTCGTCTGATCGTCACGGGTTCTGTTCATGGCAATGAGCCTGCCGGTCCCTATGCGATCAACCGTTTGATCAATGAATTCCGCATCGGCCAAAGAGAGCTCGAGCGCGGTCAGGTTACATTCGTGCCGGTGGTAAACGGGCTCGCTTTTCGTAAAAATGAACGCATGGGAGACCGCAATTTCAATCGCGATCTTTCGGAGAGCGCCATCCCGCAGGACAACGAAGATCGGGTGGCCAATATCCTGTGCCCGTTGCTGCGTGCCCATGATGTGCTGATCGATCTGCATTCATTCAGCTCGCAAGGGGAAGCTTTCGCCTTGATCGGGCCGAAGGATAATCAAGGCTCGCTTGAACCCTTCGCCCATGAAGTAGCAGAAGCAAAACTGGCCCGGGCACTTGCCCTTCCACTGGTCGTGCATGGCTGGCTGCCTGCACACGAAAAAGCACTGAAACAGAAACGCGATGCAGGTGTAGCCGAAGGCCTTTCATCGCTGCATGGTATCGGCACCACGGAATACATGCGCTTTGCCGGTGGCTACGGCGTTACCGTTGAATGCGGCCAGCATCTGGATCCGAAGGGGCCGCAGGTCGGTTATGATTGCATCGTCAATGGCATGGCATCTCTCGGGCTGATTGCTGATCAGGGGCCGGAAACCGCAACACCGTATGTGCTGGAAATTTGCGATGCCGTTCTCGCCGATCATGAAGAGGATCATCTGGTAAAGCAGTTTACGGCTGGCGAACCGGTCACTGAAGGCGCGATCATCGGAAAGCGTGCCGACGGCAGCGCCATTGTGATGCCCTACGACGGGGCAATCATTTTCGCGGGGCTGACCGCGCCCGTGCATAGCGAGCTCTGCTTCCTTTGCAAACAGAGTAATCGTTTGGAAGTCAAAGTATCCGTCTGATCAAGCGATTTTTCCTTAAGTTTAAGTTATCGAAGGACGTAGCAAGGGATTGACGGTCGAAACGGCGGTCGGGGCGGTCGGTTCTTCAGCGGCACGATCTCGTCGTGCAAAAGCTGGTTGTCGACCTTAGCAGGGTGTTTTCCAGCCGCAGCGTCGCATTGTCTTCCCGAAGGGCGACGTTCGGCGCGAAGGGTCGTGACCTTCGCTGAAAGCTTGCTGACCTCATCGACTGCTTCCGTCGAAGGGTGGGAGGGGGAGGGCGCATCCGAGCGAAATTTCAGTCCTTCCGACGCCGACTTGGTCGCCGCCGATTTACGTTACGGTTCCGATGATGACGTAATAACATTACCTATGCAGTCGCTGTCAATCCCCGGAGGCGCGATGAACAACACCTGGCTGGCACGTGCCCGGCTGCCCTGCGGTCGTTAGGACCTTTCGGCGATCTAGACCAAAACAGCAAGATCGGTCGAGCACGTTATGGCCATGAGCGACTAGCTAGTGCCCGTCCATAAACGCCCGTTTTCTGCGGTTTTGAAAGGTTGTTTGCCGGCTGCCATCGTTTCTTAGGACGCGTGATGGCAGAACGCCGCGCAGGTTATGGCCCGAAGAGCGATCTGGCGGCAATGGGGTCATGGGGCATCGGCCGACGCTCGCCGGGCTTGCTCTGAACGCTGCCGGATCAGGAGCGTAAAGTCGGCCTGAGGCGGGCAAGGAGGGCGAGATTGTAAGCGACCACCGAGGACCAGACATAAGCCTTAAAGTGGTCGAGCCCGCGCCAGGTGCAGCGCCCCAAGCCATAAGCGCGCTTCAGACATGAGATGCCGGCCTCGATGCCGGCGCGGAAGTTTCTGAGCTTGCGATAGACCCAACGGCTCTTGACCATGTCTTCGATCTTGAGGCCGCACTTCTTGTGAAAGGCCATGTCGCGGATGCCACGGGCTTTGGCTCCGCTCAAATTATCGCGGCTGGCATAGCCGCCGTCGGCCGCCGCCTGACGCGGCGCCTGGCCATAAAAGGCGATGTGGCGTTCCAGCATCGGCAGCAAGCGCTCGCTGTCGGCCGGGTTGCCGGTTTCGACGATGAGGTCGAGGACCAGTCCGCTTCTGCCGGTGGTCAGATTGAGTTTGTGGCCGTAGTCGACGTCGCGGCTGCCTTTGACGATGATGTCGGCATGCGGCTCGAACAGGCTCACCAGCTTCTCGCCAGCCGGTACCGGCTCGCCGGCCAGGACCCGCCGTTCGGTCTGGGCGATGATCCGCTCGATCAGTGGCTTATCGTGGCGGATTTGGGTCTGCCACAGTTCGCCGGCCGGGCCCGCCGTCAGGGGCAACTGTTCACTCGCCTGCTGCAGATAACTCAAGGTCGTGCGCGTGATCTTGAGCAGTTCGCGGTAGTGGTTCACCCGTTTCGGGCGGCCGCGGGTATATTCGATCGCTCGAGCCCGCTTCTTCGCCGCGCGGCAATGATCGTGCCATGGGATGGTGCTACCCAGTCCATCGGCCTGCTGCAACAGCCGTACCATCACCCGGACAGCGTCCCATACGCCGCAAGGCGGAGGCCGGCAACGCTACGCAGCTCGGCGCGCCGATGCCGGGCGTGATCTCGACGGTCGCGGTGCACGCGGGCCAGGCGGTCAAGGCGGGCGACGTGCTGCTGTCGATCGAAGCGATGAAGATGGAAACGGCCTTGCATGCGGAGAAGGACGGCACGATTGCCGAAGTTCTGGTGCGCGCCGGCGACCAGATCGATGCCAAGGACTTGCTGATCGTCTTTGGAGGCTGAGGGAGCAGTTCGAACAAACAGAAGTGGCGAGCCTTTGCCCGACCGTTTTTTTTGAGGGCGCGAGGAAGATTCCTTCGGCCTCGGACTTGGTTCGCGACGTTCTTTTCTAGCCGACCCATCTCGCTAAGGGCATGGATCGATCTTCATACGATCAAATCCGACCCATGAAGTGTCGCTTGTTCATGCGGGCATTGACAAGGCTGTTGGCAGCACTTTCGGCTGGACAACTCGATATCGGCTGACCTGACCAATATCGTCGATAACGATCGACAATCTGGACTGCGCCCCTGAGGGTGGAGATATCGGCTTGGTGAATTGACCTGTGGCCCTCGGCATCGTAGATGGACGCCGACGGTTGTGGCATTTGTGACGAGTGCCTGGCGCCATGACGCAGTCGGCGTCCGAGCTGTCGTCTGCGTTTCTGGTTAAGTTCGAGAAGGCGCTTGCGGAGCTTCCCGAGGGCTACGTGCACGGAATTTTCCAGGGCCGCCGATGGAGTGCAACCGTCAGGCGCTCGGCCGATTGGAGGCGAGTGTGGCGGTATGGCGAAGAGCTGGGCGGAGCGGATGTCGTCAGTTTCAACCTCTATGTGCTCTCTGACGCGCGCACCATCCTGAGGCCCTGCGAAATGTCATCGTCGAAGGTTGTCGATTTCGTGCTTGGCTTTGAACGCACCTGAACTGGTGACCTGCTCATCGGCTCCGCGACCTCTCATGACCCGGATGTAGTGATTTCCGACAGGCGTGTCGTTGTAATCGCACCAGTCCTAGAATTGTACCATGCTGCCTCTCCTCAATTCGCGACATGCCGGTTTCAGCGGCTCGGCGCAAGGGTCTCATCGTTCGCCTCTCTGGCGGCGGTGCTTCTCCAACGACAGCTCGGCCGATTGTCCATCGCTGGAAACTCGCGGCTATCAGGACCTAGCTGCTGAGCTATTGCGCATATATTTGTGATCGCTCTAATTCAAGCTGAATACTTTTAAATGCTCAATACGGATATCTTTGCTCATTTTTATATGCTATTTTGTTCGAAAATGGACATAAATAGATGAACAAAAAACAAGCGGCCCTCGCTCGAAAACAGTTGGAACGACGTCTGGCGCCGGTGCGAGACCTAGAGCTCATTTCGCCGCCACGTGGTTGGATGAAGGCCATCCGCGAGGCCCTCGGCATGACTACGCGCCAGCTCGCCATGCGCATGGGTGCCGCTCCGTCCCGCATACCGGCGATCGAGAAGGCTGAAGTTTCGGGAGCGACAACGATCAGGACGCTACGGGAAGCGGCCGCGGCAATGAATTGCACCTTTGTCTACGCTTTCGTGCCGATCAAGCCGCTTGACGATATCCTTCGCGAGCGCGCGGCCGAAAAGGTCGGTGAGGAGATGACGCGACTCGATCATACGATGCGTCTGGAAAACCAGGCGTTGATCAAGTCGGACCTGGAGGACGAACGTCGCCGGCTTATCGACGCTTTGCTTGCAGACGCTGGGCGACGCCTGTGGGAAGAGGATTGACTCTGTGGAGGAGGACCCTCTTTTCCAGGACGACGATGAAGCAAATACGCCGCTAACCGTTGAGGAACGGGAGCAGCTCATTCCCTCCTACATCACCTTGCGGCACGAATTGAACGAGGCCGAGCAAGTTAACATCGGCGAAGGCTTGCGATGGGCGACGTCGCGAAAAAGGGACCTGCTCGACCAGGAATTCCTCAGTGAGTTGCACCGCCGCATGTTTGGGGACGTTTGGCATTGGGCTGGCCAGTACCGGACAACACCTAGAAACATCGGCGTCGATGCCTATCGCATTGCAATGGATGTCAGGCAGGTGGCTGACGACGTGCGCTATTGGGTCGAACACGAGACCTTTCCACCCGACGAGATCGCTGTCCGGTTCAGCCACAGGCTGGTGGCAATCCATCCCTTCCCAAACGGAAACGGCCGATTTTCTCGCCTGGCGGGCGATCTGCTCGGGCGCCAGCTTGGACGACCGCCATTTAGCTGGGGCCGGGCAAATCTGGTCGATGCGGGCAAGACCCGAGCCCGTTATGTTGCTGCACTTCGGGCGGCCGATAACCACGATATCGGACCCTTGCTGGAGTTCGCGCGCTCATGAGTGTTTCGAAAATGGTAGGTGAGCTTCTCAAACTGGAAGCGAGAAAGGACTGACATGAAGACATTCACGCAGTCGCAGTTGCAGTTGCAGGCCATTGCGGATGCGGAGCGCTCCATCCCCCGAGTGAGGGATGGCGACGAAATCATGCATATCAAAAGCGGCCCGCAGCTGGGCTGCGGACCGATCTTCGGACAAGTCCTCAGAGCACGCGAACGTTGCGCGCGCTCCATTGCAATGAGGGCCGGACAAGCCCTTGTTCAAATCGTTGGCCACGCCCCAACGATCAAGCGGAGTGACTTGCCGGGCCTAGGCTTGCCGGATCCCGGCCGTTGGCCGCCGCGATGCTGATCCTCCGAAACGAGGCTCTTAACCGGTCAAGCCACGCGCGAACTGGCTCTGGCCGCGAGGCTGCCGGCGCCTGGTGCGTTCTTTTTTGCTGGCCTCTCGAGGACAGCATTCCGGCGATGTCACGGCCGATGATATCTCGGACCTACAAGGAACAAAAGTTGGCGACGCCGGTCTGTCCCGTCATTCATGACGGATCATACGGGCCTGTGATTTCCGGGTCGTCGTAATATCGAAGCTTCTTGGCCCAGGCCGGCCGCTGCCCCTGTCTCAGCAGGATCATCCTGCCTTCCGGTACGCGCATGATCTCATCCGCGTTGATGAGGTCACTAGGCGAGATGTGTTCGGACGACGAGTTCTTGCCTTCGCTCCATGGCCGGGTGATGTAATTGACATCCGTCTTGCCGACCCTGCGCGCGATCAGCTCGGCCGTCTCGATATCGTTGACGCCGAAAACCTGTAGCACGCCAGGTGGCTGACCGTATTCATCTGGTCCAAAATCTCAGGGCGGCGATCAAGGAGAACTTCGGAAGCTCGCGTCAGGAGCTTTGCGACTGCGCATTTTTTCGATCACTTCGCTTCTCGAGAAAATCGAATTTCTAGGCTTCGAAGTAACTGCTAAAAAGCAGCCTCATAGATCGCTAGCGCGTTAGCTTCGGTAACATCTCGAGGGTTGTTCACGAGCAAACGGGTCTGCTTCATCGCCTCGCGCGCAAGCATAGGTAAGGCATGTCTTGGAATGCCCACCTCCCGCAGTGTCCGTGGAATGTTCAGCTCTCTGCCAAGCTGATCGAGCGCATCGATGAAGGCAGTCGCCCGCGTTTCGAAGGGCAGTTGCGCCAAATCAGGGAAAGCGTAAGCCGCAATTTCAGCGTACGCATTTGCCGCCCGCGGAAGATTGAAACGAAGCACATGCGTTAGTACCAATGCGTTGGAGAGCCCGTGAGGTACGTGAAAATGCCCGCCGATTGGATAGGCTAGCGCATGCACGGCAGCGACCGGCGAGTTAGCAAAGGCTTGTCCTGCAAGCAGCGAACCGAGAAGCATCGCGCCGCGTGCCACAGTATTATGACCATTGAATACAGCTTCGCGAATGTGGGCACCAAGCAATTGCAGTGCCTGTTTGGACAGGCCGCTGGAGATCGGATTGTTCGTGGGGGAAGCAGACGCATAGGATTCGATGGCATGTACCATAGCGTCGATGCCAGTCGCCGCGGTCACCGTCGGCGGCAGGCCAAGTGTCAGTTCGGCGTCGAGAATCGCAATGTCCGGAAGCAGGAGTGGGGAGACAACTCCCTTCTTTTCAGCTCCGTTGGTCGTTATGATCGCGATCGGCGTAACTTCGGAACCGGTGCCGGCTGTGGTCGGCACAAGAACCAGCGGCATGCGCGGTCCCTTCGCAACGTTTACCCCGAATACCTCGTTGAGCGACTGGCCGGTCTTGGCGACCAGTGACGCCACCTTGGCCACGTCCATCGGCGAGCCCCCTCCGATAGCAATCACGCCGGTTGCGCCCCACGCCGTGATGAAGGCCGCGAGATCCTGGACGTTGCATTCTGGTGGGTCGACAGCGATGTCATCGAAAATAGCGACCTCAATTCCGGCTTTCGCGAACGATGCCAGCGCGGGATCGATGAGGCCAAGGCGGCGCAGCCCCCTGTCAGTCACGAGCAGACGACTTCGCCGCCGGTATAGGGCAAGCCATTCACAACCGGCTTGGCCAGTTCCGGGCGCGCCGCGATCAGATCGCTCACAAAGCGCGCTTCCGTGCCGTAACGCTCGCCCAGATGCGCCTCCATACCGCCAGACGCCACGATTGCTTGCGCGTCATAGCCGGCAGCGCCCAACAGAAATGCCTTCTTCGTGGTACAGCGGCGGCGGTCGCCGAGAACTCTCGCGGCGGCGTCCACCGTCTGTTCGGCCATATGGCGAGAGGTCGTCAGCTTGCCGCCCACGATCGTGACGAGGCCGTCAGGCGCAACATGCACGGAATGGTCGCGTTTGACGTCCATGGTGCTGCCACCTGATGAAGCGGCCACCAGCGGGCGGCACCCGGCAATGCTGCCGACGACATCTTCCGGCGTCAGGTCAATATTGAGCGCGCTGCAGGCGCCTTCGATCAGGAAATCGAGTTCGCGACGCGTGCAATGCACGTCGTCAAGATCTCCCTGGTAATCCTCGTCGGTCGTTCCGAGATAGGAGACATTGCCCCAGCGCGTGATTGTCGCACGGCGGCTGCGACCCGGCACCGGCACCGTTACAGTGCAGTCATTGCGAATCTTCAACCAAGGGATCGCCACGTGAACGCCTTTGGCTGGGCGCACATGCAACGGCTTTTCGCCGTCCTTGCCAAGCCCCATCCAGTCTCGTAGCCACACCCCCGTCGCCATGATGACGGTCTTGGCGTGCACCCTAATTTCCTTGCCCTCAACGGTGTGAACGATTGCACCGTCGACCCGCCCCGAACTGCGGGTAATCTCGGCGACCTTCGAGTGGTTGAGAACCGTAGCTCCATGGAAGCCGGCAGAGCGGGCAAGCGCCAGCGTCAAGCGTGCATCATCAACGCGGGCATCGAAGTACATGAGCCCACCGCGCAGATATTCGTCCTTGAAAGTCGGGCAATGCGCCAGCACTTCGGCGGCGGTCAGCTTCTGGTGCAGAATGCCTTCGCGCCAGCCTCCAGCCAGGTCATATGTCCAGAGTAACCCTTCAAACGCCTTGGCGAAGCGCGCATCGAACACGCCATCCCGTTCAAGAATAGGGAACAGAAAAGGCAAGCGCTGAACCAGATGGCCTGCATTACGCCTGAGGCGCTGGCGTTCAAGCAGAGAATGGCGCACGAGCCCAAGATTACCCTGTTCGATATAGCGCAAGCCGCCATGCACCATCTTGGATGATTTTGACGATGTACCTGATGCAAAATCATCTTTCTCGATCAGCGCGACACGAAAGCCGCGCAGACTTGCATCGAAGGCACAGTAGGCACCGGTCACGCCGCCGCCTACGATCAGAATATCGTAGGTTTCAGCGGCAAGACGGTCTTCCTGTTCCGACCGGTTCAACCTTAGTGGTTCGGTGCGGATCATCCGGGCGCGTTCCTTGTCCGCGCGCCGGGAGCGCAGATTCAGCATTTCAACTCCTGTTGGAGCGCATTCCGAAAAGTGTGATCGTTCCTCGGAAAAATGCGCGTTAAAAAAACTAGCGGTAGTGACCGGATTGAACGCGTGCGACTTCCTCATCCGTAAGGGAATGCCATCGGGCTCGACGGTCCTGTCTTTCCGCTTCGCTGGCCTTGGGGATGAAAAGATTGCCTTCGGGTAGCGTGGCGCGAGCCTCCGCAAGGTCGCTCCAGAGCAATCCCTCGCTGCCAGCCAGAAACGCGGTGCCACGTAGGCTGGCACGATCCTGATCCGCCATGCGCCGCACCGGAACCCCGCTCAGATCAGCCTGTAGCTGCAGCAGCGCATCACTCGAGGAAAGCCCTCCGCCAGCCACTACTTCCCGAACCGGAACGCCTGCTACCTCCGAGCTCGCCTCAGCACAGGAAACAACCGAATGTGCAATGCCCTCCAGAATGGCATGCGCGAGATGCGCCCGGCTGTGGGCCAAAGAAAGCCCGGTCAGCGATGCTCTGCCATCCGGCACGATGTTCGGCTGGCGCAATCCCGTCAGCGTCGGCATAAAGAAGAGACCATCGGAAGACGAAACCGTCGAAGCCAGTTCGCTAACCTCTTTGGCATTCTCGAACCAGCGCATTTCATTGCAAAGCCAGTTGAGCGCCGATCCGGTCGTGGCGGCATAGGTCTCGACCGCGAAATGCGAGAGATTGTCGCTCCGCCAGGCCGTCATGGTGAACGTCGCCTCATAGAGACCGGGATTTTTGGGCGTCTGCTTTCCGATCACAAGATCGACGAAACTGCCCGTACCGTGCACGCACATGGCCAGACCGGCATCGTGGCAGCCAAGACCGACAAGTCCGCCCAACTGGTCGCCGCACGACGCCTTGATCGGCACGCGAATACCCAGGACTTCCTTTCTCGTGTAGCCGAAATCATCGGCGTCCTGCTTCAGTTCAGGCAACAGTTCCACCGGAAAGCCCTGCGCCTCTATCCAGTCGGTGAAATAGCGATGCTCACCGAGGACATAGGCGCCGGCGGATGTGGCGTTGGTCGGTGTTGTGACGGCTTTCCGTTCTTCAGACAGGTTCCAAAGCAGCCAGCTGTCGACAGTGCCGAAGGCAAGCCTTCTTGCCTTCCATGCCTCACGCACGGCGGGCGTCTTTTGCATATGGCGCGCAGCCCATAGATAGATCGCTCGTCCACCAACCGGGCGCCCTGCGAGCGCCACGAGTTTCGCATCCCAGACAGCTCCAAGCGGCTTCAGCTCGTCGGCATAGCGGGAATCCTGCCAGACCATGGCTGGAACCAGCGCCCGGCCGGACTCGGTATCCCACAAAACACCGGTTGCGCGTTGCGTGGCGATTGCTATTGCTGCAATTTCTAGGCCCGTATCTCGAGCCGCGGCAATCGTTTTGCCGCAGACGTCGATGGTCTTTTGCAAAAGAACATCAGCGTCCTGCTCCACTACGTTGTGACGCGGCGAAGATACGGCAAGCGTAGTGTAGTTGACGGCGGAGACCGAACCGTCGGCCGCGACAAGCGCGGCCCGGGTTCCGGACGTTCCTTCGTCAATGGCCAGAATGACCTGTCTGCGTCCGTTCAC